>CAVURW010000093.1:0-13619 GCA_963743595.1 uncultured Verrucomicrobiae bacterium | reverse complement strand
ATGGCGAAGCCCTGGAATCCATCATCTTCCGCGCCGCCACGTCACCGCAGGCCCGCGCGATCCTCATGGAAGCGGCCTTGAAAGACCCCCTCTACGCCGCCGCCCATGCGGGCTGGGAGGCAGAGCGCGCCAAGAAACCCTGATTTATGCTCGCCCAATTTTTAACCGCGCGACTCAACACCGCCATTCAGCAAGTGAATCACCCGGTTCACCATGGCCAGCCCAATCCCGCGCACGGCAAGTTTTTCATTGTCGGCTCCATCCCTGCCGCCTGTTACGACCGTGAGCGTAGCGGAAGTTTCTTTTACGACACCGAGACTGAATGCGCCCAGGCCATCGAGGCTGCCGGCGTGACCCGCTACCAGTTGGCAAATTGCCAATGGAATAAATGATTTATGAAAATCAAACGCAACCCAATCAGCTTCACCGCTGACGACAAAGGGAAGAAATTCATCGTTCATTTCCTCCCCCTTGGCAAGACCTGCCCTGGCTTCACCCATCGGGTCATGGTCCAACCGCCCCCTGGGGCAACCTGGCTCCTCGGGGTACGGGAAGCGGGCGTGGGCTACTTCGTGACGCAACCCGCCAACTCCAGCTCATGGCACCAAGCCGGCTGGCTCGCCACCGGCTACGCCGTCAACTGCAAGCACGCCAAATTCTTCCTGGAGAAGTTTCACACCGACCAGCGCGAGCTTAATCGCCAGTACGACGAGCGCGATCGCGTTCTCACCATCACCGCCGCCATCGTGGCGGACCAACCAAACCATACACTTCAACTCACTGATTAGAATGAAAATCACCGTCAGCATTGACCCCCAACATCCCGACGCCGCCATCGGCCTCAAATGGACGATGCCCGGCCAGGACAGCCCCAGCAACCTCTACCTGCTGCCCCACGAACTCACGCCCGCGCAATATCCGCACGCCGTCAAGGACATGTCGCGCGTTGCCGTGTTTTACGGCGACCACTTCGTCCTCTTCTTCCACCCAGACAACGACTATGGCCGCGATTTCACCGGCAAAGCGCGCTCCGACAGTGTGCTGTGCGACACATTCAAACTCTTGGACGTGATCCGCAAACTCCACGCCAAGCGCGTCCCCGAGACCGTGCTCAACACCGTCCGCTTTCACAGCGTCCACACCGAGTACCCGCTCACCGTCGCCCAGCTCGCCGCCCATCCCAACCTGCGCAATCGCGACCTGCTCGGCAAGACTCTCCGCTATTTTCGGCTGGTTCTCAGCAAAGGCGAGGACGATGGCAAACGCCGCCGCACCTTCCAGAACCTCATGTGGGATCTCTCCCACTACGTCCGGCGCGCAACTCTCGTCGCCTGCGGTGAGGAATTTTACTTTGACGGCCGTCGCGCCGGCGGCTGCGGTTTCAACGGCGGTATCATCCCTCACATTCACGACAACTCCTACGGAATCCACACATGAAAAAACCATTTATCGCCATCTTTACCGAAACGCCCGGAGCGCCGGCTTCCAGCACGGCTCCGTCCGCTCAACCCTCAACCCTCAACCCTCAACCTCCCACACATGCGGCACTCCTCGTGGTCTTTGCCAACCGCGACGCCCAAACCTTGGACGACGTCGAGGGCACCAAGGTCAACCTCGAAGGCCAGGGCGAGGGTGTCCACGTCCGCGAGTTTGATTTCCTCCGCGAAGTCCCCGACATCTGGGACCTCCGGGCCGAGGGTAGCACAGGCGCCCCGCCTGTCCCGGCCGGCGCCCCGCCGACCGTCACCGACAATCTGTCTCCTGACGCAGTCAGCGCCATTCACCGGTGTCTCCGGATCTTGGCCGGCACTTGTGACCACGCTCGCCGGATTGACGGCGCCGGCTTCAACAAAATGGACGCCGAATTCGGCCACTCCCTCGCCGATGCCCACGCTTTGAGTCCAAAGCAGGCCGTCCACGGTCAGAAGCTCATCCGCAAGTATCACCGCCAGTTGCCCGCCGACCTCCTGCAGGCGGCTCTGGGGAGCACGCTGGGTAGCATAGGCGCCCCGCCTGTACCGGTCGGCGCCCCGCCGACCGGAATCCCCCCGGACTGCCTTCCCACCCCGGCACCCTACGACGCCGCCGAAACCGCCGCCCGCAAGCTCTGGACCGAGCAAGGCGTCCCCCAGGCCAAGCAAGACGAGATCATCGCCGACATCGCCGCCAAGGCCAAGCCCGGCGCGATGGTAGGCCCCTTTCAAATCCCGTCCGATCCACCAGCCGAACCCAACGACGTGGTATGCACGCCCGCCATGCTGGTGAACCGCAAGTATCGCGGCAAATCTGGTGATGAAGTCGCCGGCAATGGTTGCGAGGAATGGTACGGCGACGCCTACCAGAACGGCGTGCAGCCCGGCCCCAAGAAGCTCGCGCAGTTCCGCGAGATCATGGAACTCACCGGCACCCCCCGGCTCTACGCCCAGGAAGCCAAAGGCGACGAAGCTCTGGTCCACGTCAAGCTGTTCGACCCGACCGGCTCATGGACGTGGTTCATCACCGAATTCGACCCCACCAACAACACCGCCTTTGGCCTGGTCAACGGCCATGAAGTGGAAACCGGCTACATTGACCTCAACGAGCTGTCCATCGTCAGCGGACGCATGGGCATCGGCATCGAGATTGACATGCACTTCAAACCGCAAACCATCGCGGCCTGCCGCGCCGCCTTGGACCATTGAGGAGAACAAACTCGAAATCCACACCGACAATAAAAATCATGCACAAAATCAAAATTCAAGACGCCTCAGCCGCAAACCATCCGCATACGCATATCATGTGGGGTAATCAGGGAGCGCATACTCACCCAGATAATCCAAGTTCTCTGTATAGCGCTTCCATTTCCGCAAATGCTGATGAAACTCACTGATATCCCTGGTGATCAGTTTCTCCTTTGCGAGATTATTAAGATGCAAGATTAATCGTTCATTGCCGCCAGTGCTATCACCGTTGGTTTTCGCGTCGCCATAATAAGTAACCGATCCGTTCGTCAGTCCGCTCTTATCATTCGTCCTCCGATTCGGAAACCACTTCTCAAGGAAATCCATGTGGGTTTCCCTTGCAGCGTCCCGCAGTCGGTAAAACTGCGATTCGAAAGGAGTAGCAGGATCCCGTGTGGCCATCACTGGAGTTTCAAATTCCAAATTTACATGCAAGCCAAACCCATCCAAATCCAACCGTTGAAGGTTGGCGGACGCGTCCAGCCACATTTGAAATACCCCATGGTTCCTTCCGATCCGCTCGTCAAAGCAAAGCCGGATATTGAGGGTGTCGGAACGTTCTAATTCGAAATAGCCGCCAGCGCGCCCGGTTTGGTAGCGCACATCAAGTTCGATCTGTCGCAACGGCCCCATCCGATCGTGCTCACTGGTGTCAGGATTCCGCAGCCAACTCAACACCTCGAGTGGCGCGAGATTGTAGTCAAGGCGTGGCCGGCTCCACTCTTGAACGGTGTCGCAAAGGATAAGTAGGGCGGAAAGCGGGTCTTCTCTGAACCGAACCTTATGGACTCGTGAGTTGTGCCGCGAAATTGCGTGGATCGCAGGTTCGTAATCGAGAGGAACTACACTCGGATCATCCAATGCGATATGCTCCAACAGGCTCCGTAAGTGTTTGGCTCCGATTACGCCATGATCTTTACCAGGCTGGTGCTCAAGTTTGTATCCCATGAAATTCTCATCACCCAAGTTTTTTGACAATTCGACCATGGCCTTGTCCAGATCGTCACCGAACTTCTTCAGTAAGTCTGATTGTTCAAAGAACCTAAACATCGACCTAATTCCAACATGCACATCCATGATATAACCGAAGTCGTGAAGGAGCGCAGCCAAATACCATTGTTGGAAAACTCGCTTCTTGTCACGTGGACCTTTCATGTGCGATGCCACGCGTCGCCAGAGCGGGTTGCCATCCCAGTCTCGCAACTCAAGCAAGAAATGCCCAAGAAACGCCACCTCGATTGCATGGTAAAAGTGATCCCGATAAAACTTCTTGAGAACATGTAGAGTCGGCTCTACCCTTGCGGCTTGGAAAAGATGTTGGCGCAGACTAATCCGGCCTGGAACACCCAACTTGTGGTGTAAAAACTCTGATAATGTGCCTACCAACGCTTGAATAGTATCACTATCAACTGGAAACTGAGCGAGAAGGTGGTTTGCAAGGCAGGAGATGTTTGAAAGCCGCTCGAGAACTTCCATGTTACTGGGAGCCATGCTCTGCCAATAGGCAGAGCGCTCCGGACTATCCAGCGATTGGGCAAAGAAATAGAGTCCAAGCAAATTGCCTTTAAACTTAAGAGGAGAAGCGTGCTCCGCAATGGATCTCATCGCCAAACTACGCAATTTCAACATTTCCTTTGAAGCATGCCGATAACAGGCAAGCCGCTTACCAAAGCGACTATCGCTATTTTCCAAATAATTCTCTGGAACTGAGGTCTTTGGAAACGCACGATACTGCCCAATCCGTGCAGATTTCTGAAGAGTCCGATCGCGCCAACGGCTCCAATAAATAAGGGTCGAAACAACATCCCGCGCGGGTTTAAAAATTAAGCTTGGAGGCCAATTGGGCGGGGATTCCATCTTCCACCTTTCGAGGTCACAGCCTAGTGTTAGGGGTAAAATATCAGGAACGTTGAAAACCACATCTTTTTCTAAACGGTAACCCAATGCGGCGATTTTGACGATCTCGGTAACACTGAGTAAACTTCCTAGATGTGTCGTCGCACTCTCAAGATTCGCCCAAGGATCGATGGCTGCACCTGGATTTAATGGGGAAATGCTGTCCAATTCTCGAAAGCAATCCCACAGCTTCGAACGATGGTGCGTCATGCCCCAAGCCCAAGTGTCAATTAAGCTAGATAAGTGATTGAATTGCAGGTCAAGTTGATCGGTTTCAAAGACACTGCCTATGTCAGAATAAACGAACACCAAATAGCAATGTCTCAGTTTCTCGTGGTTCGGATAAATCCGCGGTATTTTGAAAACCACCAAAAACGGAGAGTATAAATAGGTGGCTTCCGGAGCTGCCGGCTTGTTGGGTTTCGCCATGGGCTTGGGCCAAAATGAAGCGAACTTTCTTGTGCTTCTTTCAAGTTCTTGAACCCCTGTACTGAGCAGCTCGTTGCGCCCACCCTCGGCGATCCATCTTGCCAATTCAGTGTTCTTGAATACAAAGGGATTTGGATGCGGGTGAGCGTAAACAACTTTCGTAATTCCCAATTCCGTCCGGAGGACTCCAGTCATCTCCGATCTGAAGCTGACATGCAATAAGTTAATTAAGTCGTGAAAACCAATGGATCCTTGTTCGACTCGGAATCCGTCAAGAACCTTGTTGCACCGCAGCAGGAAATCAACTGTTGGATCCTGCTGCCCAGGTGAGGGGATAGAAGCTTGCATTACGAGATGCGTATTCATTTCGGTATTGTAGCAAGGAGATTTCGAATTGTAGCCTCCATGCGCTCAATGGATATCGGCTTTACTAAATAACGATGTGGATGAGAGCCTAACACACCGCAAATGTTTTGACCTATCTCCTCATCTCCCCAAGCAGTGACCACGATAATGGGAGGCCATTTAGCCAACTGTTCGGTTCCTGCTTTCTGAATCATCTCGGTGGCGGCCTCACGTCTTCTGTGATTACGGATTTGTTCCAAAAGTTGGGGGCGTTTCGTATAGGCATCTTCGATTGCACGGCGCGTGACATCATCGCCATCGCGAAGAGTCTCTTCCATACGGATGACATTGCGAATCGCTTTTAACTCGATTTCCACAGACCTCACCTTCTGAAGGTCTGCCGACGTAATTGGCAGCATAATGTCCAAAATCATGACCTCAAATGGCCTAGACTGGTAGGTGAGAGCGTTCTGGGCCTCTTCCACACATGATGTTATGACAATATGATTATCGCGTATCCCTAAACGTGCTAATCCGCTCTTGTAACGTGTTGCGATGGCATCTTCGTCTTCCACGATCAGAATCCTGAGATCTGGAGGGAAGCCGGCAGGCTGAGAGTTTTGAATCATGGTGCGTATTTTATGGTTGTTTGATAGGAAGGGTTACGATAACTCGTGTGATCCAGTTGTGATAGGGGTTTTTCGGGTCGGGAGACTTGCCCAAGCGTGGGTGGCTCGTCAAGGAAATACCCCCTCCAAAGTGCTCAATAATTCTCATTGTGTGGGTCAATCCCATCCCAGCCCCGTGGCGAACCACGGCGTTTGAATCAGATAAGTTAAGCCGGACGCCAAGCGTGAAAATGGCATCTTGATCTTCCGGTGGGACTCCCATGCCATAGTTCTCGATAATCACGCGCGCATCCCCCGCTTCCGTCAAATGAAAATCCAGTGCAACGTAACGGTTGCGCCATGAATACTTGATCGCGTTGTCCATAAGGTTGAGGAAGGCACGGCGGAGCTTAGAATGGTCACCAATGAGAAGGATCCCCGTTGGCCATGACCCGCGTTTGACAACCTCGCAGTTCTTTTTTTCGGCAAGAACCTTGAAGTCTAGGAAAATCTGGGATAGAAGGCTCGCGAGATCAATTGTAGTGTCCACAGGCTTGGCTTCCTCGAGAAGAAGGTTGACATCTGACCTTGCATCATAGAGAAGATCCAAGGATTGCTCTAACCGTTCGCTCATGCTGCCGTCTTCTTTGATCGGAGGAATTTGCAGAGCCTCCCCAAGATCGCAAATCAAGGCTTGTAACGGCGTGCGGAAGGAATGGGCGATTTCAAACACGCGCTCGCGGAAGGCCGCATCCTTGTCCTGAATGTGGAACAGCAGGGACACAATGGAAAGGCGCAGGCCGACTTCCTGACAGAACGTCTCCGCCAAGTCGCGGTGCTGGGTACTGAGTTTGCCTATAAGCAAAATAAGGGTTCCATAATGTGCCTTCGGTGTCTTGTGATCTGTGTGGAGCATGTGCACCGTAGTTGCTTCCGAAGAATTCAAGCTGCCAAGCAGTTCGCGATGCTGTGGCTTATGCCGATCCAACAAGATGAACGTGTCAGCCTCGTAATTGCTAACGATCTCGCGGGTGGCCAGCCGGGCAGTTGTGGTTGTTGCTGGATTACTTGCCCAAGTGCGCTCGAAGAGCGAGCCGAACCTTGTGTAAATGACAATCTCGGTCACCTCGAGGATTTGGCGCATTTCTTGGAACAGCACGCCAGCATTTTGCCACCACGACTCCGAATCTCCCCAGTCCCCGCTAACAAGTCCTTGAGCCAATCTAACCATGAGTCTATGGTTGGCCTCTCTTCTGCGAACAGAGAAAGCACGATCAACAATTGTCTGCAAGGCATCTGCGACCTCGCTCACCCGTTTTAGTGTGGAAGTTGGGGATTCCTGAGTATCATGCTTGAGGTTCTTCTCCAGTTCTTCCAACTGCTCATCTGTGATTCGGGTGCTGCCATCCTCATGTAATTGTCCACAAGCATTAAGGGCATGAAGTTGAGCTACAATGCTGCTTTCATGCTCGATGCTTTCCACGATCTGTCCACCGCCGATGAGAAGTGCCCGGGTCTGACCTGCAATCCTAATTGGGGCGCAGGGCTCCTTGAGGCCAAGCCAGCATTCCAGAAGTTCCGGCTTTCGGTTGCTGTCGTCCACGAACATCTGTGCAAGCCTGCAGTCGCTGCATTCGCAGTTCCCACGACCAACAGTTTCGGCCAGTTTACGGCAGAAGGGATTAAAGAACTCCATTTCTCGGGTGTAACCAGCTATCAAATCAGCCTTGGCAGAATTGATTTCATTGTGCTTCAATACCGACCAAGACTTGCCTCCTTTTTGATCAGATTCCTTTGTTGCATAAAGAAGCACTGACCCCTTGCGAAACCTATAGTTTAGCGCCCGAACCATTTCGCACAATACGCTTTGGTCAATAAGCTCAAGAATGCTCTTGGGTTCGAGATCGCTTAGATATTGCTGTATGTCGAGTGAACTTTGAGGAAATTGCCCTGTTGACGAGCCGCATTCCAAGGAGAATTGCTTTTCTATCGAGTTCATTTGCAGTCGAGTTGTATTTTCTCCTCGTCCAAACACATTAGCAGCCCGTCATTATTCAATCGCGCAGCAAAGTCGCGCCCCACCATTTTTGCCCTGGCGCTGTTGCTCAAAAAAACGTCAAGTTGAAACGCATTTGTCATAAACATCCTGCTAATTTGTTCTGAGCTTGCCAAAGTCCCGGTAATGTGCAACCAAAAAAGCACCAGCGAATTGGCCTTGGTCGCATTCGTCAGGCCAAGTTTTGGGGAGCGAGTCCGGATCCCGCGAACCCATTGACCGACATCCCTGTGCGTATACTTGCCGTAGTTTGCAGGCCAGTTCGTAACGCATGGGCGATGGCCACCTTCTCAATGGGAATGCCGGCCTTCGTGAGAAGGCTGATGATTCTTTTTGGCAGCTCCTCCGCAGATCAATAAATACTGGTTCCGTCAACCGATTTTAAATATGACAACTCCATCCAAATTCATTCCCCAGCAGCCGTCGCCGATTTTATCGGCCACGGCGATTTCGGCGCGGCCACCGCCGCGCGCAGCCTCCAAGCCCTCGTCGCCCAGTCGCGAGCGAACAAGAACGCTTCCATGTCCATCCTGATCAACGGCCGCCCGGGGATCGGAAAGTCTGCGCTCGCGCGCTGGTTCATCTACGACGTGCTTGGCTGTTCCAAGTTCAGCGTCACCAAGCTCAACGGCACGAAGGTCAACCTCGAACGCGTTGACGACATCGCCGCCGGCCTGCCCTACCGCGATCTCTACGCCGACTACAAAGCTGTCTGGTTCGAAGAATGCGATCTGATGACCAAGGCCGCCCAGGGCGGCATGTTGACCCTCCTCGATGACCTCAACGAAACGCCCGGCAACGTCATCCTCTGCACCAGCAACTGCGCCCTGAAAGATTTCGAGCCGCGCTTCAGCAGCCGGTTCACCGTGTTTGAACTCCAGCCTCCCAGCAGCGACGAAATTGAAACGCTCCTGCGCCGATGGCTCCAGACCGAAGGCGCCATCAAACAGATTGCGCAATTCGCCTGCGGCAACGTCCGCACCGCCATCAAGGATGCCGACCTCCAATTCGCCGCCGAGCAATCGTAATACAACTTGCCAACCCCCCCACCGCTGGACGAACCTGTTCAATAAAAAGTATGCCCGAACCCTTCGACAAACTCTTCCCCGCCGAAGCCGCGCTTCGCCGCCTTCGCAACCGGGAAAACGGCCTGCCCCCGGCACTCCAAGAATTCCTCGACAAAGAATGCCCCGACGATGCTGAGCGCGAGTTGGTCTTGGCAGAAGTGGAGGGCGCACTACTGGAACTGGCTCGCCAAGACTTCATGGACCGCTACGGCCACCCCACCGACGAAGACCTTGCTCCCATGACCGACGAAGAACTTGCCCACCTGAACGCCAAGACCGAGGAGATTGTCCGCAAGCGCAAGCAACAGGGTCAAAACTAAACAGCGGCTCCGCAAACCTCTGCAATCTTTTCCGACAGGTCAACAAATGTGGCAACACGGATTTTAGATGCAAAATTTCCAATGAAATGGCAATAAAACATTACCTTCACACGGTAGGGGTCGCAGGTTCGAAACCTGCAGCGCGCACCATCCCTGGTAGGAGCTCAAATTGTTGTCCATGCAGGCGGATTTTAAGGGACGGTGTGTTTTTCGGCCACTCCATTCCATTTTGCCAAAAGTGAAATTTTGAGGTGCCCGGTTTGCCTTCGTGTTAATCTTCTGGCCGCATGTTTCGCATCATCTTCCATCTCGACATGGACGCTTTCTTCGCTTCCGTGGAGCAGCGTGATGACCCGAATCTGCGCGGCAAGCCAGTGATTGTCGGCTCGCCTCCAACTCAACGTGGTGTGGTGTCTGCCGCTAGTTACGAAGCCAGGAAATTTGGTGTTCGGTCCGCTTTGCCCAGTGCGACCGCTGGCCGGCTTTGTCCAACAGGCATCTTTGTTCGTCCTCGCATGGATGTCTATCGCGAAGAATCACGCCGCATCATGGAGATTGTGGCGCAGACCGGGGCCATCGTGGAGCCGATGTCCATTGATGAAGCGTATCTGGACATGTCCAGCATCTGCCAGGCTGAAACCATGGACGCTTCGCTGCAAAAAGCTCTGCCCTTGGCCCGGCAGTTGAAACAGCGGATTCAGCTTGAGCGACAATTGACCGCCACCATTGGAATAGCGTCAAACAAGCTGCTGGCCAAAATTGCCAGCGACCACCAGAAGCCGGATGGTTTGACCATCATTACCGATGAAGAAAAGGTGCAGTTCTTGCGTCCGCATGCCAGTGCGGACGCTGTATGGCGTGGGCAAGGTCACGGAACAGGTCTTGAACCAGGCCGGCATCAGCACCATCGGAGATTTGCAAGATTACGCCGGGGATCTGCGGGCTCTGGTCGGTTCCTTTGGTCCGAAGCTCAAGCAATTTGCGTTTGGCGAAGATGACCGGCCGCTGGAATTGGGTGACGAGATCAAGAGCATCAGCGGGGAGGAAACCTTTTTGCAAGACACTGATGACCGGAAAATTCTTCGTCGTTGCCTCAAAGAGCAGGCAGCGGATATTGAAAAAAGGCTCAAGCACCGGCATTTGGGCGCCCACACCGTTCAAGTGAAAGTTCGATACAGCGATTTTACCACGCTCACCCGCCAAATATCAGTGGAGGAGCCGATCACCGAAGCCAGTGACATTTATCGGCTCGCCTGTTTTCTGTTGGCGAGGGAGAAGCTGGTTCATCGGCCACTGCGTCTGCTCGGGCTTGGCGTCAGCAATTTGCGCGAGCCGACGATACGACAACTGGCGCTGTTCTGAGCTGGGTGGAACTGGCGCTACCTGCTTTCCAGACAGGGTCAACTGGTCTGCGCGGGGCAAAAAGTTGGTGGAGTTGATTGGGCAGCGAAAAGCTCTGGCTATGGCGGTCCGAAACAACAAGACCGTGAACCGCTTTTCCGGTTTGTTGGCGAGATTGACGGAGGAAAGCAAATGATTCCTCTGTTTGAAATTGTTGACGGTGATCGTGGATGATTGACGCAAGCGGTCGAACCATTCTGTGATGGAGCTGGCCAGGACGGTAAAAATGGGGGTTCTGGGGCTGCGGTCAAATAACACCCAAAGGCAGATGTTGGCTTGCACTTCCGGCCCAAAAAGCATACAAACCAAAACCCATGGACACCTTTCCATGCGACCCCGATATGCCTGAAATCCTCAACGCATAAAATCCGGCCAGAAATATACTGACAAGTTCATGACCACACCACCTGCCACCACAAACACATCTGCTGCGGAAATGGTTGTCGCGTATTTCCGGGACTTCCGCGTCTTGACCGAAACGTGCCGGGAATACTGGGGCATCCAGATCGTCAACTTCCTGGACTGCACGTTTCACTTTGCGATGCTGACCGTCGCGTCTCTGTTCTTGTCAGAAGACCTCGGACTGGACGACAAGCATGCGGGGTGGTGCATCACTATTTTCACCTCGGCTTCCTCGCTGATGCTGTTTGTGTCGGGGATGTGCACAGACTGGCTAGGCATTCGAAGATCGCTGAACTTTTCGATGGTGGCGATGTTGGCGCTACGACTGGGGATGGTGTTGGTAGGTTTGACGCCTGGTCTGCCCCACCGAGGACTGCTCGCCGCCGGGCTGTTGTTGCTGATGGCCCCATTCATGGCAGGCATCCAGACGACGTTCCAGGCGTCCTGCCAGCGTTATACCACGAAGCGTTCGCGGAGCGCGGGATTCAACCTCTGGTATTTGTTCATGAACCTGGGTGCGGCGGCAGGCGGCGGCATGGTGGATGTATTCCGCATCTTCTTGAAAAACCACTTTGGTTTGCAACACCCGAACGTGCATATTTTCACGATGGGTGTGGCCACGGCGGTGTTGAGCCTGATCGTCGGTATGACCATGGTTCGCACGGATGACCAACTTGTCAGCCCAGACGAGTCTGCCGAGGAAGCCCAAACGGATGCGAAGGTGAAACACAAAAAGCCGTGGCAGACGTTGGTGGAAGTGATCCGCGAGCCGGCGTTATGGCGGTTGCTGGTGCTCATCGCGCTGATTCTGGGAGTGCGGGCTGTCTATACCTACCTCTACCTCCTGATGCCAAAATACTGGGAGCGCACAATCGGGGCGGATGCGGCCATCGGTACGCTGAACATGATCAATCCCATCGGCATTGTGATCGGATTGATTTTGTTCATTCCCTTAACGAATCGGTTCAAAGTTTTCAACCTGCTGGTTTATGGCGCAATGATCTCGTCGTTATCGCTTTTTCCGATGGCTTTGCCGTGGCAGTTGTATGGCTTGGGCATCGCCAAGGCGCATTATCTGATGGCGGTGCTGTGCATGGTGATCGTGACGATTGGTGAGGTCATCTGGTCGCCAAAACTGAATGAATACACTGCGGCCATCGCGCCCAAGGGGCAGGAGGGGACTTATCTCGGCCTGTCCATGCTGCCGTGGTTTCTGGCGAAGACGGTCGTCAGCTATTTCTCCGGCTACATGCTGCTGCACTGGTCGCCCGAAAAAGTGTCGGTCAACGGCGTGGCGGTGCCGCTCCAGCAGGCGATGATCAACGGGCAGGTTTCCTACTGGCACAGCCCGGCGGCAATGTGGCTTGGTCTGGGCGCTTACGCACTGGCTGGCTGCATCCTGGCGTTTCTTTTGCGCGGCTGGCTCACCAGTGGCGCGCACTGGAAAATGACACAACAATAAAGCCTTTGCTAATTGCATCAGCGGAACGTCATGCTGGCCAGGATTGCTTTGGAAAACCGCACATTGTCGTTTGGTCTGGCATCGGGCTCAAACGGGAATGGCGGCGGTCTCAAAGGGTATTTGATGAAGTGCCAGTCAGGGTGATCGTACTTGTTAATGGATTTCATGCACCGGGATCCGAGCAAATATGGCGCGGTTTGTTAAACATTTCCGCGTCACTTTTAACCGGCACGAGATTGCGGGCATTTTTTCTGGACTGGTCAACGGGCGCGTGGCAAATCTGGTGCATGGATGTGGGTAGCAGCGAGACGATTTTATGCCAAAGAAACGATTGTCTAGTGAATACCTGGTCGTGATTGGAATGGTGGCAGCGTTGGTGGCGCCATTCGTTTTCACGCTCATGACCATCATTCATCCACGACCTTTGATCAGCGATCTCGACGCCAATCCCACTCCTTACGGTTATGCTTGGAGCCTGTCGCTATTCGTCGTGCCAGTCACTGTGCTCGCCTTGTGGCTAGTCCGCCGGCGGGAGAGCCGGATTCAGAACCGGGCCTTTTGGATCACCGCTCTGATTGTTTCCGGAAGTGGGGTCTTGCTGGACGTGTTTTTCGGCCTGAGCTTTTTTACCTTCCCGAACCAAAGCGCGGTTCTCGGCATCCACTTTTGGGGATACTCGTTCCGGGAGGGGTGGCAAAAGACGATTCCCATTGAAGAAGTGGGATTTTACGTTTTCGGCGCCCTGGCAGTCCTGCTAGCATATATCTGGGGCGACGAGTTTTGGTTTGCAGCTTACAATGTTGATGATGCGCCACGCCGGAGCACCCGGTTGCGCGAAGTCTTCTCTTTTCATCCAGCCTCGGCGATTTGTGGAGTGTAACAATACTCAACTGAGCTGAAGCCAGCAAAAAAA
>CAVURW010000092.1:0-14688 GCA_963743595.1 uncultured Verrucomicrobiae bacterium | reverse complement strand
TTCTTTTCAAAGACATTTGGCGATGGCGACGCTACTGAGTGCTTTCTTTTGCGGATTTGAAGCACTCTATTCTCACTATAAAAATAACTTTAAATACAAGTTCGCCCAGTGGTCACCGGTCGTGGTTGCTGCGCTGCTTATGATAGCGGCGGCTCTCTCAATTCGCAGTCCACGCATGGCGCGGACATTTTTGCCGGCGATGTCCCTTTTGGCGATGCTCGACGGCGGAATTGGCTTTTACTTCCATATTCGCGGTGTCCTTCGGCGACCGGGCGGAACGAAGAAAATCGTATACAACGTGATATACGGACCTCCTATTTTCGCGCCTCTCCTCTTCGCTGCTTGCGGTTTCATTGGTTTGCTGGCGGCCTTAATGAGGAGAGAGCGATAATGAGAGATCGACGCCCCGTCAATCCCTCTACAGGAGAGCCCATTCCTGCGAGCGAGCAGCCCGGGTACTACCCCGGCTTCAGTACACTCGCGCAACAGAACTTCTGGGACGAGGCGACTCGGAATACGATCTTGCATCGTGTTCATCATATCCCGCCTATTCGATTTTTCTCGCAGGATGAGGTTTTGCTATTATCCATTATCGCAGATCATCTCCTTCCGCAGGATGATCGCCATCCCTCGAAACGAATTCCCGTCGTAGCCCGTATCGATGAACGCCTTCATAAGCGTCACATTCCAGGTTATCGATTCGAGAATATGCCCGAAGACGGAGCGGTTTACCGACTCGGTTTTAAAGCCATCGAGCAAATGGCAGGGAAATCGTATAATCGACCGTTCCGAGAGCTCGAGTGGAGAGAACAGGAAGAATTACTCAAGTCGATTCACGACGGTCAGCCCAAAGAAGGGGCCTCGGAGATCTGGGAACAGATGGAAATTCATCGCTACTGGGCGATGCTCGTCGGAGACTGTGTTGAAAGCTATTACGCGCATCCTTGGGCCTGGGATGAAATCGGCTTTGGAGGACCGGCTTACCCGCGAGCGTATGCGCGATTGGAACGGGGCGAGCCGGAGAGCTGGGAAGTAAACGAACGCCGCTATGAGTGGGAAGCTCCGCCTGGTGCTCTATCGGATGAAAAAGGTGCGGGCACAGCCAGCCATTGCGACCATCCTCCTTCCAGGCAAGGGGGCACGCATTGAAAGCTCCGCTTGGCGGTCCATTTCGTTCGCCTTCAGATGATACTCATCGTCTAGGGGTAATGCAGTCGGTTGACTTCCCCATGCGTCGCTTTGCCGATGGAGAGGAAGTAGATTTCGTCATTGTCGGTGTCGGATCCGCCGGTGGAGTTCTGTTGCAGAGGTTGGCACGTGCCGGATTTCGGGTCATCGGCTTTGAAGCAGGACCCTTTTGGAACACCGAACGTGACTGGGTGAGCGACGAGGCGGGGTCGCACCAATTGTACTGGGAGGATTTACGAATCAGCGGAGGAAGTCATCCCCTGGCGCTTGGCGCGAATAACTCAGGCAAGGGCGTGGGCGGCGGTTCCGTGCACTGGGCGGCGTTTACACCTCGCTTTCACCCCTCCGATTTTGAGGTCTATACTCGGGATGGAGTAGGAGTTGATTGGCCAATTAGCTACCGAGATTTGAGGCCGTATTACGAGCTGCTAGAGCTGGAAATGCCGGTGGCGGGTCCCTGGATTCCCTGGGGCGATCCGCACGGCTATCCCTTCGGAGCGCATCCCATGGGAGAGGTAGGAAACGTTCTCGTGCGCGGTTGCACTGCTTTGAACATCCCCGTAGCAGCAGGTGGACCAGTCGCGATTTTGAACGGTTCCCGGGGTAATCGACCCCACTGTATTTACCGAGGCTTCTGCATCCAAGGCTGCAAGGTTGGCGCCAAGGCCAGTACCCTTATCACCCATGTGCCAGACGCGATTGAAAACGGCGCGGAAATACGTGATCGCTGCATGGTTTCTCGCATTCACCACGATCGGAATCGCAATCGCGTAACAGGAGTTAGTTACCTCAATCCCGATGGCAAGGAATGCTTCCAGGCCGCGAAAGTCGTGATTGTTTCCGGATACGCGATTGAAACGCCTCGGTTGCTGCTCAACTCAGCCTGCGACGGATATCAGAATGGTTTAGCCAACTCCAGTGACACAGTCGGGCGCTACCTCATGGCACAGGCAGGTAACGTCGTGATGGGGCGATTTGAACAGCCCGTCCGAATGTACAAGGCTCCGCCAGCCCACGCGCTGACGGAGGAATTTTACGAAACGGATATCAAACGCTCGTTTGCTCGCGGATTTGCAATTCAGACCGTGGGGCCCTTGCCAATTGCATTTGCTAAACAGATGATGGCGGCGCGCGGGTCGTGGGGCTGGGGCATGCGTCGAATTATGATGGATTACAACCACTGGGCGGCTCTGGGGCTGCTGGGGGAAATCCTCCCCTGGGCCGATAATCGGGTGACTCTTGCCAAAGAAACCGATCAATACGGGCTTCGTGTGGCGCATGTCAATTTCGATCTATACGATAACGACAAAGCCTTAATTGAGTTCGGAAAGAAGAAGGTGGAGGAAGTGATGTGGGCCGCCGGTGCCACGGAAGTGGAACAAGAGGCTCGCTACGCACACTTGGTAGGGGCCTGCCGTATGGGGTTTGATCCCTCGACAAGTGTTGTGGATGGCTTTGGTCGAAGCCACGACATCGCAAATCTTTTTGTCTGCGATGGTAGCATTCTGCCGACACAAGGTTCCGCCAACCCCGGTCTGACGATCCAGGCTCTGGCAGCGCGGACTGCCGACTATCTCATCTCCCAAGCACAAACTATTTTTACATCAAACAAACGGGATATGACCGCTCCTCCGGTGAGGCGCGAGCTCTCCCCGCCGGGGACATTTGGATCGGGCATTCCTTTTCGGTAAGAATTATGAAAGAAATAATCGGTAGAAAAATGTGGGCAATTCCTGAAGGCTACATTCCGGCATGGAGCAACGGCCCTGAGCCTGAGTTCACGAGTCACGAAGCCTTCTGCATCCTGAACACCTCGGATGAAGACGCGGAAATAAATCTAACGATTTACTTTCATCAGCGAGAACCAGTCGGTCCTTACTTGATTAAAGTAGCAGCTCGCCGTACTGGCCATTTTCGTTTCAACAATCTTAGAGAGCCAGAGCCGATCCCTCTCGGACTCAGCTTTGCGAGCCTATTCGAATCGAATGTGCCCGTAGTGATTCAACACACCCGGCTCGATTCTCGTCAGGCGTGCAACGGTTTGATGACAACCATTGCTTTTCCTGGGCCGATCTAAGAATTCGTCTTACTTGTGAGGTTGGCCGCATCGCTTGTTCCTGGTGGCTGTCAGATGCCCGACAGGCTCTTTAAACAATGCAGAAAGCAGCCATATATTCCCTTATTCCCTCGCGGAACAGGTATATAAGCCTCTCGTCATTAGGCGTTTATGGTGCCCACGTACCGAGCATACATTTCAGCTCGAATCCCCTTCCAGCCGTCGAACGTGACGTTCGCGCCTCCATTCAGGATGATAAACAGCACCAACTATTGTTCGGGACCAGCAACGATCGATTTGTCCAAGCTCTACTGGAATCCCAGATTGAGGCGTCCACCTACGCTCACACATCTCACAGGTCCTTTCTGAAAACGATTCGAAGCGCTCAAAGTTCCTGAACAAAATCTCCGCGGATTGGAAAGCCATACGGGAAAGTGCCTACCGACTCTTGCGACGCCCAATGCACTAAGACCATTTATGTGTAATATTCGGTAGATTGAACTGGTTCAGCCACAGGTGTCCGAATGTACCGTACCTCAATCGTAAATGGTCTAATTAGGGCAGAGAAACACTTTCTCAGATCATGTGTCCTGAGAGACCCGGTCGAGTTTGGAGCTTTTCCTCACCAATAACGTTTCCGTTCTCACGTGCAAGGTAGCGTTTGAGAGCAGTGCGTAATCCAAGTGCGCCATCAGCCACCGTCTCCAAGACCGCCTGAACCTTCGAATCTGTGGGCATTTCATTGTCCGAGCGGCATTGAGCGGCCACCTGCTCTAATAATTCCGCAACCTTTTGAACGCTCGTATTGGAGTATTGCTGTGTCATAGCCCCTATCTCTGCATCGATTATGCCAACCATCCGGCTTTCGCTAGTATCTCATAAAACGCACAAAGTTAGCTGTCTCGCCTTCATTTTTACGGGTGCCGGCAATTTACGCAACTGTCAATTGAATGCGATTAACTATATAATGCTATTACATTTTAAACACACGGTTTAATTAAGCATTATTGTTCCACAATAGATCAATTAAAACTCGCTTCTGAGAACCATCTTCTGTAATTTCAAAGGCGGCATGAGAATACTTCTAATAAAGAAGCACTCCGCGAACCACTGGGAGCTGGAGGTTTGCAAGGGAGATGCAGGCCGCATGTTGCATTTCCATCAAGGGCTGGGCCTTCTAGGACGGTGGGGAGATAATGGCGAACTGGAAAAAATAGAGATTTACTCTTGGCCGAAGATCAAATCCAGGCTGGCACAGCTGTCCAAGCGAACCAACGAGCTTTGGGTCGCTGTCTCAATGGACCAGATGGAGGAAGAATGCGCTCGCAACCTGTTGGAAATCCTGTCGGAAACGCAGCGTATTCCGTTTGGTTACTTTGCCGAGCGGCGATTGGCGGTGCTCCCAAGATATGCCGACATTGCCATCAAACTGCGAACTGAGTCCCAGATGACCTGGAAGGTTTCTGAGTTGCAGAGATATGCCGATTACCGGCGGGATCTCATCGAGATGCTGTATGAGTCGGATGCGGAAGAAATTCGCGAACTCACGGATGAACAATTACTGGCAAATCTTCAAGTGTGGGCGCAGGGGCGAACGATTTATCAGGTAAGGATGAAACAGAACGGATGGACCTCGGTGAGCCTAAGTTTTGATGCGAACAAGGCATTAGAACGGCATGCTGCTCTTTCCTCCAGTGGTAAATGCGCTCAAGTGGTTTCACTGTTTCCCACAGCCAAGAACGACCGTGCCTGGCGTATTATTCATCGTGTGGGTGACAAGCTTTACTTCCAGTGCGGTTTAACCCTTGCGTTCGGGATCATTCAGCGTAATCGGTTAAATCCGAGAGAAAAGCAGTACCTTGAAATCCATCCAGACTCGGCCGATATCGAGACCCGTGAGCGCAGCTGGGTATTGCCGCAAACTCATAATTTTCTCGTCGAGCTTCTCTCGGAGAGAAAGGCTGTTTTCTGGAATGGGGAGGAATGGGCCGTGATCACCGGCGAACGCTGCTCTTTAGGACGCATCATTCTGGATAACGGATCACAAAGTGTTGTGATCGTGGAGATAGAACCAGGGCTATTTGTAAGCCCTGATCATTCGGGATTGTCAGAAACTTTGATTGCGGGCGGTTATTTTGTCCAAGAAGGAAACTCCTTCTTACGGTTGGTGGATCCAGAACTTAAACTCGAATTACTGTCTGACCTGTAAGCGATTTACAGCAGCCGATAGTCACCCTTCATGCAGATTACAAGTGACACCAGCGGTCGGAAGGCATTGCATGAAACTCGATTATTTGGTCTCACTCGATTACTCCGATATCCACCCCAATTAGAATGGCGTCGGCGACATTGAACGAAAGATCATGTGACCGCTCAGATAGAGAGCGACACTTGCGGCAATCCACTCCAATTCTTTACCGAGCTACGTAATTCAGAACAGTCGTTTGAGACCGGCCGCCAGTTCAAAACGGAATACAAAGCCAGGAAGATTGGAGACGAGGAAATAGCTTTGTCCCCCATCTTTTCGTGTTCTTTCAGAAGAAGTCCGTCTCTAGTAGGTTTTGTTGGAGAGCCTACCAGCAAATTTCCCACGTTTCGAATCCATGACTCCCGAGCCAGATTTCGATCTTGATTAGGCTGCTTTTCTGGAATCTGGAGTTTGTCTTGGTTTACGTGCTGACTTCCCATTTCTTTCTCTTTAGTGACGACCTACGGCGGCACAAGCTCGGTGATGGCGGGGTTTACGGCCCATGTGTTGTAGGAAGCGGAGGCCTGACCAGAGGACGGCGTGTAGGGTGTACGAAAAGTTGCCGTTGGCATCGGAGGCGAGGTTATCGATGTGCAGGGTGACTGGCTTAAAACCAATCGACGGTAAGTTTGGGGTCAAGAATCATTCCTATTTCCTGGGGGAAACTTGCCGAGGAACACTCCCGATCTGGAGAACGGATCGGATGAGATTTATCGCTTTGCTTAGCCTCCCGTTGCAAATTCTTTGAGGGATCGTCCCTCACTAATTTCCGACCCTATCCAGAATCCCTCATGCAAAAAGAGATTCTACAAAAATATGTGGCCAACCTCGCAACTTAAATATTAGAAAGTGCTGGAGGTAAGCACGAAGGAGTAACGGTCCTCGACAAATACCCTCCCCAATCCACGACAGTTATTTAATTTAAAAACTATGGGTTCTTTTGGTGTTCATTTTGCGTTGACCCACGAAGAGGTGGAAAAACTGAAGTCCATTAATGAGGATGTCGACCGACTGGCCTATGTTCAGGAATTAATCGAAACCGTTTACTTTGACCATCACCCAGAACTGATGGCCGAGTCGGACAAAGCATGGGATGCCATGCATCGCTTGCTCTCCAACGGTGAACTGAGCTACGACGAGGGTCCGGAGCCTCTCCGTTTCACCGTAATTGGCGGTGAGCCTCTTTATTTTAAGACCGATTACGTCTTGTCCCTGAAAACCCCGAAGCAAGTGAAACTAGTTAGTCCAGTACTCGCTTCAATCTCGAAAGAAGAATTTAAATCACGATACGATCTGATCGACGATGCCAAATATGGCTTCCCTAAATCCGAACAGGATTTTGAATACACTTGGGAGTGGTTTGTTGGAGTTGTTTCTTTTTTCCAGAGGGCGGCAGAGGAAGATAGATACGTTCTTTTTAAAGCGGATCAGTGAATAACTTTGAAAATGGAACACCATCAGCGGCGAAGGCACAATCGATGGAAGTGGAGGTTAATTTAGAAACGAAGAGGATGGTCGGCCGTTCATGATTCGATTTAACGATTCGCGGGATGTGCAGGTCACCGGAGTCACGCTGCGCGACTCGCCAGGGTTGGGTAAGTCACTACCTCTGAGTTCTAGTGTCCTAGACGGTTACTCCTATACCTATAATAGCGTCAACGATCCATTGTCTCGAGCGAATGTCCTCCTCGCAAGACTACAGTTACGATGCCGTTGACCAACTAACTGAGGCAGCCTATTCAGACAAGACGACCCAAACGTTTGCTTATGACAAAACGGGTAATCGCCAAGAGGTAACTGATACTCGATCAAATCCGACCACAACTACAAACACCTACAAGAGCAACAACCTGAACCAGTATTGTACTCCGAGTCCAAAACGAAAAGGTTTTTGCTGCAAGTTCTGTTAGAAGAGGTACTGGCTTTTTCCCATTTAATAGAGCAACTTTCCTTCAATAATGGCTAGTTTAGTTACATCCCGGAGATGATTGACTTCCTTAACTACTTGTTGGACAGCTGCAGCTGTATAGGGTGTTGTTTGCTGAAGTAATTGCAGGTTTGTTTTGCCAGGCAGTCCATATGCTTCTTGGTTAGAAATTTCTGTAAGGATTTCTCGTTGTGCGGAAGTTATCTTTGGATGGGAACCAATATGAGCTGCCACGTCAGAGGCATTAGCTGTTGCGGCATCCCTAGGTGCCAAGACAGTGGGAATGGGTGACATGAAGTTACTCCTTACTCTTTAGGCGGTTAATTGATTTTTTATTTTTGAATCGGGTCACATTCAAAGCCAGTGATTTTACGTTCCTTGAAGGCATCGACAATAACGTCATCAACGATCAAAGTCTGCCTAGCGTACTTTAATCGAAAAGCGTGCGCCCAGCCAACTGCTTCGGGACGCATTTTGACATTGAGTAGTGCAAGATAGTTTTTACGCGGAAGAATATTTATCTGAAATCGAATAGTTGAATGTTCCTCATCTACACAGTCTAACTCTCTCATCATGTACATGAACCAGTAGTCCGGGCCCGATTTTGGAAAATTGCTGTAATCCGTCTCCACTTTCATAAACACGAAAGCCTCTGGATCAATCTGCTCAAATAAATTTTTTAACCGATTGGAGATAAGCCAAGTAGGGTGAGCACGTGTCGGATAGGCATCCTCCAACTCTAGAGGCTTATCACGACCCGTATGATCAAAAAACCATTTAGGTTGCGAGGGAAATTGAAGGTTGTGGAATGGTTTGGATAAATCTGGATCGGGAAAATCCTGAAATGCTTCCTTTTCATTCAGCCATCTAGGAATTGGCCCTGTTTCTTCGTCTTCGAAATCCGGTTTAAGTTCGTAATATATCCTTTTTTGTTCTGATTGATTAGCTATTGTTGGATATACATTCACATCTTTATCTATCATTTTGTCTCCAACTTCCGTTGCATGCATAACGATTGCAGAAGGTTACATTCAATTGATTGTAGTATCGGTTCGAGAGACCTCCAAAAGCTCGCTCACACTATGTTTCTTGAAGAGTTCATCAAAAGGCCATAACCCCTTCTTCAATTTCAGTTCCATCTCACCGAGATAAAGGAGATATAGTCCATGAAGGTGGATGACTTTGTCCGATAATTCCAAATACCCAAAATCGTCATTCACCGTTTTAGAATGCCCAAGCATGGCACAACAAAATTTCGTGCTGGGACGAAACGGTTGAGGCGGATCGGTATGCCCCGGGGCTAACCATGTATTATATTGAGGGGGAAATCGCGCCAGGGTTTTTAACAACCTCACGGGCCAATAATTTTCCTCGTTCCGGAGCTCAGTCAGGTTCCAGGTTCCAGGCAGGCAAAGAACGAGTTCCGCAAAACGGTAGTCTTCCATCCCCTCAGGTGCGTTCATGGGCTTATCGCTCATGCCGGAAGTCACCAGTGTCCAAAGCGGCCGCTCTTTCGTGGGTTTGACAACCAGGACATCCAAATGCACCAAATCGGATAGAACTATGCATCGTTCCACAGATCTTCCCTAGATGCTTTCCACATGCTCGGTAATTTCGGGCAAGTGGGAATGGCTGATGGTCGGTACCTCAGGAAGTTTGAAACCGCTACCCACGTCGTGTCGATAGATTCTTGTTCCAGATTCTGTAGATTCGGTACTCATAAATATCTTGACAAAGCAACGTCACGGAAGGTGTTTGATCCACACCTCGATGGGGCTCACCGAAGCAGCTAAGGCCCTCCGACACCCCGTAGCGTTACCTTTGCGCACCCCTCGATTCGAAACCGACTGATCAACGATGGGACTCGGATCATCTGCGTGGGAATCTGTATCGCAAAAGTGCATCTACCGATTCTATAATCCGTTCAGGCCCTTCTCTACAAGATAAAAACTTCCGATACTGTTACATTTTCAAGGAGGCAAATGTTGTTCTAAGTTCTTAAAGTGAGTGAAGTAGTTTCTGCCGTGGATGATTATTGTTTATTTAATTACAATGGCGATTTATGGGATAGCTGTGCCAACTAGTGGGTGTGATAAAAATCTTGCAATAATCTGAAATGCGTGGTTCTAGCTATGGAGACTCATTCTCAACATTGTCAGCACCAGCAAATAACTTGTGCTTCTTTCTTGGATCGAGTTCGGGAGCCCATACTGTTTGTAGCTGGAGAGCCAGGTTTGGATGGTTTTCCAGGCGATGCCTGTGTAATATATTCCGTCACCTTGAGCACCCATCACAATCGCGGCCTTTCTGCTTTGATTTCTCTATGGGGTATAACGAATGGTTAGGCACATTCCTATTGCCGAAAGTTAGGATCTCTGCTGGCATCGGCAACGTTTATGACGACAATTTGTTATCAAAGGTCGCTTCCACTAGCGGGGTCTACTCTATTGCAGAATATCTTAGGGCAGAATCCTGTTTTTCCATGTCACTCCGACCTCTGGTTTGTTGGAACTGGTTTTTACCGCTCGGCGCACGTATACGACGAGTGTGGAATTTCGTGCCCCCCCGAACGGTATCGCGCGATTGAAAACCACCAGGATTTGACCGGTGGACGTGACCGGGACCGTAAAGGTGATCGGTAAAGGCGAGGGTTATTTCAGTTTTACCCACACCCGTTGGGCCGACGAACAGGAAGGACCCTTGGGTCGGGAAGGATGGGAAAGGTTTAATTCGCCTCGCTGGAGGACGGAAACAATGCGGGGCAAGACATGATCCTGGCCCTTGATTTGGGATAGGAGATGGAGCTCCAAGTTACGGAGCTTGTTTAAAAAGTCTGATGTGAAAGTATTCATACTGGGCGGAATGTACGGCTCAAAAAGGGGCATTTCCAAAGCCCAAAAAGTTACCTACCCACTTTCCCTGACTTTGTTCCGCTACCTACCCGATGCCCATTAACGGAAATGCGTTTGAATTTGGCTTAATAGGGCCATGTCAAATCTTACTACTATACAGGTTGCCCACACCGGCAAGTCACTACTCGGTTCAACTTTAATCTTCGGTCAAGCGGTTGGCGGAAACGCAACCGGCCAACGTCATCTTCCTAGGTTTAGTGGGATGCGGAAAAAGGCACCTTGGGACGGCCCTTAGCCATGCCGCCTGTGAAAAAGGCCACTCCGTCCTCTTCGCCAACACCATCGACGTCATCAATACCCTCCGCGCCGCCCAACTCAAAGGCAACCTCCAGGCCGAACTACGTCGCTACCTCAGGGATCGATGCTGCGGCCGCAATATCGCTCGGTTGCGCAATGACTTGGCTGAACAGATTCGCGTCAGCCCCCGATACTTGAGAAAGCTCGAAGCCGGAGTGCACGCCCCTTCCCTCCCCGTTCTCATGAGTTTGAAAATCGCTCTGGCCACTGACTGGCTAAATCTCATGAGGGATTTATGATCGACCCTTACACAGAGTCGAAACCATGTTCAAGCGATTCCGATGTGTGTGGCGTATGCATATTATACTCACTTGGAGTATTAAATATTGTTTCGAGATAATGGTCATTAATAATAGATTGAAGGAGAATTTGGATAGCCCAATGGAGATCAAAAACCCCTTCAACTTTATTAGCTTGGAAGTCTTGCAACAAAAATATGAAGGTTCTCAGAAAAGTCTGTAGCTTTGCGGTTGTTTTATTAATTAAGTCCAGCGCTTCTTTTACATTAACGAATGACGAGGAAATCTTGTTTACATCAATCTGATCACATGATGGATTGGCATCAAAATGGTTTAAGGTAGCGACTGCATGGATAAAGAAGAAATAGATGTCTGGCTTTTCAGTTGGTGATTCAATATGATACTTTTTCAAAAACATTCCGCTATAAGGCGAACTTCGAACTAAGGCAACATTTATGCAACTGACGAGCACAAAAGCCGGTCCTTTAAGACCGTCCAAATAGGTGTTTGCACGTGAATATTCTTCCATATTTATGGCACAAATGGTAGAGCTTGTTGACTTAAGAAGGCCATTCCCCCATTTGCGTTTAGACGAACCAGATTAGCAATGGTGTCAAAATATACTTTTGCTTGAGCATCAATGTAGATAGCATAGTTGCTGGAAGTCCAGTTCCTGAGAATCCTATGACGCCACCTTGAAGTTCTAATGGAACGAACTGAAAGCCTCCGGCAGATGAGCCAAATTTTTTAGCCAGAAAATCTAGTGCATTTTTCAATATGGCTAATTTTTGCTGCTGACAGCCGGAGGATGCGACCAGTCTAGTTGCTAAAAATCTAGCAGCAGCTCCTTTGTTTCCTATTGCTGCAAGTCCTTCAATTAATGTTGCGGATTCGCTTGAAACCAATTCAGCACCTGCAACTTGAGCCTCAATTCGCGCGATCACAGCCTGGTTTTCGGCGCCAGTAAATAGGTTCAAGGGGTCGTCTTTCAAAGCTTGCAATGTAATTCGTATTGTCGCCGTTTGCAATCATTCGACCGATCTGAATCTCTGACTGAAGCTCCTGCTCGGGATTGAAACCCGTTGGATCTGTGTTAGTAATCGGATTATTGCCACAGTATGCGTAGAGGTTTAATCCGCCCGATTCTTCAATCGGATCTCGCGTAATCCACCTACCCAGATTGGGCGAGTAGAACCTTGCTGACGTTAGATAATAGCCGGAGGCTGGTGCTGGTACATACCAGCGTAGGCGAAGTCAGGAACGGTTTTGGAGGCATCTTGCTTAACAATGCTAGTGACGCCATAGGGATCATAGTCCAAACGTGTAACGACCAATCCGTTCTTATCCGTCAGCTTACGAATGGAGCCGAGATGATCTCTATTGTAGTAATAAGGCGTTGCCGTTGAATTATTCGTTCCCGAATACTGAATGAATCCGTTTCCGTAAAATCGCTTTACCGGTTGGGTAATATTCGTGCCGTCATACTCCTCTGAAATGGAAAGACCCGAAAAGATGAACTGTTTAATGGTTCCGGTGCTCTCGGCAATGCGCACACGTCCGCCATAATAAGTATATTGCGTGTTGCCGCCCGCCTTGTACGTCTCCGAAACAACATTCCTTTTGCATCATACGTATAGGTATTGCCCGCTGAATCCTTTGTTGTACTGCCGTTTTTGTCATAGGTCGGAGCGGTGCTCGTTGTTCCGGTGTAGGCAGGCGTTGTATATGGTGGTTGTTTGTTTGCCTTCTGATCTTCCGCACTTAGCTGAACGGTGGTTGCAGCGGGGATTTGTGCAACGAAATTGGTGCCTGTACTATCAATTCTCGCCGGGTTCCCACTGAGGGTCAGGAAGTAAAGCTTGTTATTGCTTGTTCCCTGCCAGAATACCGAACCCAACCTGCCGTTTGCGCGCCGAGCTTGTTTGCGGAGACTCGAGCCTGAAATGTCAAAGAACTATCAGTTACCTGAACTGACGAAAGTTAGAACAAAAGGCAGGAAGAACTCAAGTTTAATTTACTCCTAAGATATTCCGGTACTATGCGCTATTATGGTCGGCTGCGGCTTCAGTTTGGTGGCTCATGATAAAATGCCACAATCTCGACACCAGGCCAATCATTCGGTGCGTTAGGATTAATCCTATGTGCGATATCATCCCACTTTTTAGCCACTAAACGATCGTGGCGAATAAATGCATAGTAATTTCGAAGATGGAATGCCGCTTCGTATTTGTTTTCAAAAGTAGCCTCTTTCTCGAGCCGAGCGATATCTTCAGAAGCCAAGACATCTAACAAATGGCTATATTTTTTGTTGATCTCGACGTACGTGTAAACGGAAAGAACTTTTAAAAAGACTGCGAGAAGTGCTACCTGATAAAACTTTTAATTGTAAACATATTAATCAGCAAGGGGATTAGGGTAAAACTTGCGATAATTAGATGGTCCTCTGATTGCTATTACGAAAATTCCAATTGGTTTATTTTGGCTAATTATTGTCCCGCCAAATGGTAATGCTACTCCTTGGATATCGTAAATAGGGAGCAATGACGATCACACCCAGCCGATCTGCTAATCGCTGGGCGAACGCGAGCCCACCGGTTGCGTTGCCATAGTTAAGAAGATAATCATCTTTTACCCGATTTCCTTGTTCGCAGGCGTTTAGTTGAATGTTTTGCCCTTTATAGGAACTTTTTTTGAGACGAGCTATAATTGCATCAACGGCCTTATCTACGCTAGAACGTAAGGCGGGATAGACAAAACTTCCGTCTTCATTTTCTATACCACTTATTCCTGAAACGTCTCCATGTCCGGTAAGCGTAAAGTACCCGTGAGTTACCCGCGCCTGGCGCATAATCGCGATATTTTGCGTATCCTCAGGGGAGAGTGTAATTAAGGTGTTCGTCGATGTAGCAGAATCACAACTGACGTCCCAAGCACTATAACAGTACCAGCCATTAGCCCTACTACTATAATACCTACTGTTCCACTAGGATCTATTTCATTAATTGGATTATTGGCGCAATAGGCATAAAGATTCAGTCCACTGGATTCCTCAATTGGATCTCTCTGGGTCCATCGTCCCACTGTTGGGTTATAAAGCCTCGCCCAGGTCAAATACAACCCACTGGGCTGGTGCTGATACATTCCGGCCTAGGCAAAGTCAGGAATCACCGTACCACTCACCACGCTAGTGACGCCCCAGGGATCGTAGTCGAGGCGCGTTACGACGCTGCCTGTAGAGCTGGTTAATTCACGGATGGAGCCGAGATGATCGCGGGTGTAGAAGTAGCTGGTTCCGGTGGAACCTGAATACGAAATATATCCACTGCCGTAGAACCGTTTGGTGGGCTGGGTGGTGCTGGTGGTGTCGTATTCTTCGGCGATGCCTGCACCAGCGATGATGAATTGCTTGGTACTCGTAACGGTTCCGGTGGCACTGATCTCCACGATTTTGACGCGGTTGCCGCCACCATCGTAGGTGAACTGAGTTTCTGCTTTGGACGGATAGGTGATCTGTGTGATTTGTGCAGGGATCCTCCTGCGGTGATTCATTCTGTCCAAGCTGCTCTCTGCTCCGTTGCTCTTCCAAACGGCGTTGCGCTCTTTTGATACCTTGAAGTTCTTCAATCATAAAATTCATTTCATTCGTCTTTGGTGGCATTCGTTAGGTTAACTTTACTGATCCACGTCATTTCGCGAGGACCCAAATCGGCGTCGGATTCCTCGAAATTGGCAGGCAAATAGAGCTTTCTCAAAAGGTGTTCGGTGAGCAAATTAACGAGCCCGTCTAAATTCCTACCCTCCAGCTCAATCACATTTGTCCC
>CAVURW010000091.1:0-32856 GCA_963743595.1 uncultured Verrucomicrobiae bacterium | reverse complement strand
GGGGTTACGACGTTCCAACCCGGTCACGAATAGACCAATGAATCCCTGAATCAAATTTCCAATACGCTTAAACATACGTTTTCCTCATTATTGTTTATCAAACTTCCAGCCTTTGGCCAAAGTAAAGCCAGACTAACGTGATCCTTGGCTTCTTTGCCAGCCTTCAAGCAAATTATTGATGACCTCCGGTTTCGGTGTATCACAAATCTGGCCCACGTCCACCCGAATTCCGAACTGCGTGTCCTTCGTAAACGGGCTCTCCGGAAACAGAATCGGCACTGACGTATTACCGGGGCGGAAGCCGTGGACGAGCGCCTCTTTCTGAATTGGTTCTGAGAGAAGATAATCGGCGAAGACGCCGGCAGCCTTCCGCTGTTCGGGCGTGCTCCAGTCGGCGTCCAGGATATAGTAAGGGTTATCGTTCCACATGTTTTGCTTGGGATAGACGACTTTCAGATCGCCCCAGCGCCCACTGGCGTTTGAAAGGAAATCGATGGCGGTGCTCTCATACACCAAGAGACAGTCGTAGGTGGACGGCCCGCGCAAGACCATGTCCTTCATCATATTTCCCGTGCTATCAGAGAGACCGGAGACGCCGTTTTCGATCTGGTTCATCCAGCCTTGAAAGCCCGTATCCAAGATATCTTTCATCTCAAGCCCCTTATTTTTCCGGTGATACTCGTAGCTCATCAAAATGAGCGTGCAGAGGCCACTGTTCGACTTATTCGGGTGCGTATGGCCAAATTTAAACAGGCCCCAGTCCGGCTTTTGCGCAATGGTGTCCCAGCCACCTTTCTCCTGAACGGCCTGGCCGATCGTGGAGAAATTAACCTCCTGATACTTCGCCACAAACGCATCGTAGCGCTCTTTCCAAAAGACAAACGCCATGGGAGTCAGCGCCATCGTTTCCTCGCGTAAAACCGGGTTCTTCCCGTCGTAACGCGCCTGCCAATCGGTCACGAATTGTTCCTTGTAAACGCTGCTTGCTGGGAACCACACGTTGATGCGCTTGTCACCACTCACAATCGCCTGGGCACCTTCTACCGAACCCATGGGAATCAGATTAATGGTGATATTGGCCCCGTCTGGAGTCTTCTTAAACTCCTCGATCACGTCATTCAACCAGCGCTTTTTCTCAGTGCCGTACGCGATCCCAATTGTCACGGGAGCCGATGATGAACCGAAGAATCCTCCGTTTCCTCCATTCCCGCCGTTTCCGCTATTGCCGGAATTCGAGCCCGAACCTCCGGAAAAAGTACTGGAGAGACTGGTGAACAGCGCTCCAGCGTGCCGGGCATAGAAGAGGTAGCCGGCACCGCCGAGGCAGCCGAAGATGAAGAGGGCAATGACCACCTGCCCAAGGCAAGTGACACGGGGACCGTTAGAGGGAGTAGCCATAGAATCGTTTAGAAAAAGGTCGAGATATCCCGGAAGATCGTGTTTACGTTTTCAGGCGTGCCTTTGTAAGATTGCGCTTGCGTGGCATCGGAGATTTTCTTCAAAACCGTCCCATCTGCGTCCGCGCCGTAGGCGATCGTGAAGATCCGTATATCGTGGGTTTCGTTGTCGAATTTGACCTTATCGAGCAATTGATCGAGGGTCATCTTGCTATCTGTATCTTCCCCATCCGTGAGCACGACAATAGCCGAGATCTTATCCGGATGTTCTTTCTTATCCGCAAGTGCCTGATCGTACGCAGCGGCGATCGCATCGTAGAGAGCGGTGCCGCCGGACGGGTAGAGACCGCTGATCGTGTTCAAGACATCCTGCCGACGGTCTTTCAAAACGAGATCCTTCCCCGCGGGATGCATTTCGCTGCTAAAGGGGATCAGTGAAATCTCGTCGCTGTCCTCCAGCAGACCCACAAATGCCTTGGCACCATCGCGGGCGCTTTCGATCTTGTGATCGTCTTGCATGCTACCAGACGTATCGAACACCAGGGTAAGCGAGGAGTTCTTCTTCTGAACTTTCCACAGGTTCAGCGTCGCGTTTAAAACCTCTGCACTGGGCACCTCAAGAACGGTCTTTGGCTCGAGCGGATCGGCTCCATGTGCGGCATCGATCGGGGCCCCCACCGCCACATCGCTCAATCCGGGGCGAAACCCGTACGTCAGCGCTTTTTGCTGAATGTCTTTGCTCATCAGGTAATCGATGTAGACCTTAGCGGCCTCAGCGCGGTCCGCAGTTACCCAGTCGCGGTTCACCACACCCACGGGGTGATCGCTCCAAAACGTTCCCTCTTTCGGGTAAATCGCCACGAGCGGTAGAACCGTATTTGCCTTGTACGAATTAATGACCACGCTCTCGTACAAGACTGCTGCCGAGAGGTAGCCTGGCCCATTCTTCGTCATTTTATCACCGAAAAATCCGGTGGAGCTGCCGTAGTGCACTACCGATTTCTCAATGGAACCCAGGTACTCAGCCACCTCTGGTTTTGCCACATCGTCCAGAGTCAAGCCCCGTTGCTTGCCCGCCGCAGCATAGACTTCCGCCATCAGGGAGATAAGACCGCTGTTACTCGCCTCCGGGTGAGTGTGCCCGAACTTGAACTTGCCCCATTCCGGGTGGCCCATACCCGACCAGCCATCGGAGCTTTTGGCCAACGTTAAAATATCGCTCCAACCGATCGGTTTTTTGCCCCAGCCGATCGCTTCGGCCATCGGTTTCCACATCGCGATAACGACCGGCGAGAGAACCAAGTTCTGTGTATCGCCCACCAGATCCTTACCCGTTGCGGTGCGCGACTTCGCATTACCCAGACTGATAAACGCTGCGGAAGCCGGGGAAATGAGATCGGCTTTATCTGCGCCGGAGAGCACGTCGGCGATGGTCTCGCCCGACCCCTTCGGAGTCGCGATGACAAAAATGCGTTGGCCGCTCTTGAGTTGGTGCGCCTCCAGGTTAAACGCATTCGTCGCCTCTTCGATCCAGCCCTTCTTCTCTGAACCATAGGTGAAATGGAGTTCCAACGCACCAGCCGGGGCTTGCGGCGTGGGCGGGTTCGAATCGCCGGAGCCAGAGGTTCCTGAGTTAAAGTTGCAACCGGCAACCAAGGCAACAACAGCAAATCCGACACCGTAAGCGAGATAGCGAGTTAAGCGGCTCATAATTCGTTTATAGGGAAAGGGGTAGAGCTTGGCAACTAGCGTAACGCAGGACCCATTTTTCGATTCCGCAGGCCCAACCGCCTTGCGAGGCATTCGGGATGAAGCTTCTCAGCGCGCGAGGAATACATTTTCTCGGGTAAAGCCTCGTTTCGAATCGGCAGTAGGTGTTAATTTGCTCTGGTGATTACCGTTCCTTCAGCGCAGGCGGTAGCTCATGTCCTTGGCAGTCTGCACACGCTGGAAAAAGAGGATATTATGAGCGCGATGGTGGAGCCGCAGCTCCTGACGGGGTTAAATCCATGGCAATTGTGGCTGCTGATTTGCCTGGCTCGACACACGGATCGGCAGGCGTGGGTGGGGATGATCGTCCGAACCAAGTTAGATGGAGACTTGAAATAAATTGGATCGTACGGAGGGAGCGGGCAAGACTACTAGCTTTTAATGGCTGGTTGTGGAGGTTGGTGATTTAGGCGTTCCGACAGTTCAATTATCCGCTGAATCGTAAGATCAAGTTGCTTTTGGACAATCTCAAGCCAGAGATCGCTTCCCGCACTTTGCACCTTCAATTTACTTAGCTCCTTATCTCTGTTTTGTAGCCACAACTTTTGTTCCCGAAAAAGATCTTGCTGGCCAATCTTATCCAACCTCTCGTAGAGCTCTAAATAAATAACTAAAAGCCGAGCATCACGAACGGCAGCCATATCTTCAACCGTGGAATTCATCGCTCGACCGCTATCTAACTGCTTTTGAATAGGAGTCTCTGCCTGCTCAAGCAACTTGGCCGACACCCAGTTTGGGGGAACGATCTGCCCAGAGAGTGCAGTAACGCTAAACAGAAGTGAGATTAAGATATATCGCATATAGTATGAAACCTACTGTACCCATACAATAAATGTACTGGATTCGCTTAAATGAGCAGTACTCGGCGGCCAATCCCTGAGACAATTTGATTCAGAATTACGGGTCGCTCAAGAGTTTTATGGTTCAAAGTATAACGCCTGGATTGCGATCTTGCACCTTCTCGTAGTAAAGAGTGTTGCCATCTTCCGTTATCCCAATCAGGTACTTACCCTTCAGAGTCGTTAACATGTTTGGATCATCTTTCCCACTTCCGGTTTCGAGAAACAAATACCCTTCTTTGAGGCGAAATGTTCCTCGGGAAACACCGTTTTTCACATTTTTCCAGTTGGCAGGAGCCGGCCAAGACGCTGCTGTGGAATTCACGTAGAACCGGATGTAGAACGGAGGAACCTTCTCCCCATTGACGCTGACGAATTTCCAGGTGCCGATTAACTGATTTAAGGTGACGGGATGTTCCTTAAAATAGGTCTCAGGATCGGCAATAATAGGTAGGTCCAAGCCTCGAGTCGGCAGCATTGGAATTAAAAAAAAACAAAGGAGGAGAGCGAAGGTCGGCATGTCAAGCGGGACGTTAGGCATTCATGAATGGCCCGCCAAGCGAATTCCGGATGAGCGCTCTGACTGCTTTTTAAGGTGCAAAACAACACCTGCTGAAAAAGCTGATCCACGAGGCTCATAATTCGTTTATAGGGAAAGGGTAGAGCTTGGCAACTAGCGTAACGCAGGACCCATTTTTCGATTCCGCAGGCCCAACCGCCTTGCGAGGCATTCGGGATGAAGCTTCTCAGCGCGCGAGGAATACATTTTCTCGGGTAAAGCCTCGTTTCGAATCGGCAGTAGGTTGTTAATTTGCTCTGGTGATTACCGTTCCTTCAGCGCAGGCGGTAGCTCATGTCCTTGGCAGTCTGCACACGCTGGAAAAAGAGGATATTATGAGCGCGATGGTGGAGCCGCAGCTCCTGACGGGGTTAAATCCATGGCAATTGTGGCTGCTGATTTGCCTGGCTCGACACACGGACCGCCAGGCGTGGGTGGGGATGATCGTCCGAACCAAGTTAGATGGAGACTTGAAATAAATTGGATCGTTAGGGCACTCCACTCTGGATAACTTCTGGGTTGTTAATATACTTCACAAGGTTCGATCTCAGGATCGAGAAATGTCTCACTTCATGCTGCTGAATCCTCAAACTCAATCTTGGCAGAAGACTCAGGGCGATCAGGGCAATATGAAGGCGAAGCTTGAAATACAGACCGGGAGGATCGAATGGACACCACATTGCAAGGGAAGAAACATACCCCGTTATCCTAGTGTCAGAAACGCTCAAGGGCCTGTTAGAACGAGATTTTATTTGGATTGAGTGCACGGGAGACGCTTTACGATAAAGCGAAGTGACTGCTACGATAGAAGGTGATTGTGGGAGGTCAATGAAACGTAATGCGAGTATTTTAATAATGCTAAACATCATTATGTTAGAATAGTCATTCGATCATGTCGGTTTAAACTTCTTTCCAAATGCTTCTAATCTCGCTAGCATACATGCCGATGAAATCTGGGCCGAATGAACAGATATACCAGCTTGGAGTAGCTCGACGGAAATTCCCAAGTGGGACTCGAATCAATCTGTTTGGTGGCGCTCGACACCTGCTCCGGGAAGGAAAACCGCTTAGCGAGACGCCCAAGCCTATCAATGCGGTTGTTTATGGCTGTGACGACGAGCGGAAAATTGAGAAGTTCGATTTATTAGAGTCCGACCCGCCCATTGTTAGTGATCGCCTTAAACAGCGGTTACTAGATTTATGTCCCGAAGACGTCCAAGTCTTTCCTATCGGCGTTGCCCTGAAGGATTGCACACCCGTCTCGGATTATTGGGTTGTCAATGTTCTGAATATCGTTAGGGCACTCGATAGAGAAAGATCTATGTTCATGGTGATGAATCCCGAGGTTCAGCATGCACAAAAACTCCAAGGAGACCGTGGAGACAAAGATGCATCTCTTCGAACTGCAGTATACATCCCTGGTGGATTGGATGGACACCATATAGCAAGAGAGGCTACTTATCCTCAGATTCTAGTATCTGAGACACTTAAGTCTATCATAGGCAAAGAGTTTGTTGGGATTGACTGCTACCACAAAGGTGACAGTCGGGAGGACTAGCTGTGAACACCTTGGACCTTGAGATACATCATGTCGCTGCTAAAAGCTTATTAGGCAGCTCTGACGGTTACGAAGCTCTAGTGAGATCTGGGGTTCTGAACGATGTACACTCGGCCTTTAGAGCGCTCGCTGCGCAAGATCCAGATTTGGTTGCCAAAGTAGAAGGGGAACACAAAAGGCTGAATTCCGAAGCCGAAGGGCTTCGTATCCAAGCCCAGTCCGAAGGCAACATTCGAGTAGCAGGCAAGTTGCTCAATAGAGCTGCCGCACTGGACGATAGTGCGACAAATCTGTCGGATCAGGCGGTGTATGACCGAGTCGCCCAGAACCCGGATAACCTCGACAAAATTCCTGGTATGGTAGCCGACAAACAAAGGTACAAGGAATTTGTAAAGCTAAATACCGTTCGATTGCCTAGCAATGGTTACGAGGGAACTTCAGAGATCAAAGAGAGTCTAGGATCGGTACACGTGGGCAGACACGACGATTCTATCGATGACGATGTGCGAGAGCAGTTAGATCGGGTCCCTAACGGTGGCTGGAATCAACTCAAGAAAGAGCTAGGTGACGCTCGCAACACGTTGGAGAGCGGCGAGACACCTCTTAACTCCAGAAGCCAAGAGGCCTTTAACGAGTATCTGGAAAGGATCGAAATCCCACGTTTAACAAATCAAGTAAAGGAACGGGAAAATCAGATTGAGTCGGGTGCTTCGAACCGTGCTGACCTCGCCAAACAAAACGAAGTCGATAATCAGTTTATTGATCGGTTTAAAGAGAGAATCGAGAAGTCTCGAGAAATGATCTCGAAGACGGACCCAAGCCTCTATCGTGTGAATGAGCAGGGAAAGCTGGAGCCCAATTTAGCGCTCAATGCCGATACAGGTAAAATCGTGCCTATAGATCAATCGGAAATTGATACAGGTAAACAGGTCCCATTAAAACCGCCGCTTTCGGAAGATCAGAATAGGCACCTGACCCAGCAGTTGGATGATACTTTTAAATTACACGGCCACGAGAAACATCATGTTCTCCAACAGAACGCTGAGAACGAAAAAGTGCTCAAGAAATTTGGAATCGAAAATCCTCAAAAGTTTTTAGATGACTCCAGTAATTTAGTTGTTTTGCGCACGAGCGAAAACGTGCCGCTTCGAGAAGGTAAAGTAAAGGTCGATGGAGTCCAACTGGACTATGGAAAATCGATCCATAACGGTCCTCACCCCCAACCGCAGGACGAAGTTGACAATCAAAGCAAGAAAATCGAGGAGCGCTTGCAGGCCAAGCTCGAGGAGATGAAGAAGGCAAAGCCAGGCACGACGAAGCTCACCGAGAATGAAGCGCGCGAGGCACTGGCTCCCTACCTAAAACAGGAGCGGTCACGAGTCATCGATGAAGGGGTGGAGCTCCGGACGCCGGAAACAATCAGGCAGCAAAAGGCCGCTTACGACGAGTTAAAGCCGAAACCCGTGGTGCAACAGCAATCGCCCTCACTAAAGCAGGGTGATCCACCGGGCGAGTCGCAGCTGGACCAACGTGTTGCCGGGGAGCCGCGAGCACCAACGGTCGAACCGAGACTGGCCCCGAGCGAATCCAATTATGGAGGCATTTCAATCAAGCCGCCGGAGGCGAGAATCGCGCCTGAAGAACCGAAAGTGGCGGTGGCCGAACCGAAGGTCGCTGTCGTCGATCCGAAGGAGGTGCCCAAGCCAAAAGTCGCGCCAGGTGAATCTGACTCCGTTGCGCCCGCCGATCCCGCGAAGCTTACCGAACCGCGAGTGACATCAGTAGACCCCGCCAAGCCGGAGGTGCCTAAGGTCACGGGTAACTACTCCGATATCTCGCTGGGCGGTGCTGAGAAAACACCTGGCTTATTCTCCACCGAAGGGGCGCTCAAAGCAGGCGGTAAGTTGGCTGTTGGAGTGGGAGCGGGGGTAACGGTGTATGAAATGGGGAGTCACATTGCCCAGGGGCAGTACAAGGAAGCAACGAGGGACGGGTTGAGTTTTGCAGGTTCAATGGGTGGAGCACTTTTGGGAGGGGAAACAGGAGCTGGTCTTGGAGCGCTCACCGGTCCAGCGGCTCCCATAGCTGTCCCGGTTTTAACCGTGGCAGGGACGCTCGTGGGCGGCATCGTCGGCGATCAAGCGACGCGAGCGCTTGTCGATGGGGTGTGCGAAGAGGCCGAGGCAGTCGCAAACACGAAAGTGGGCAAGGACGTGATTCAAACGGCCCAAGATGGCGTGGGTATGCTCAAAGATTTGGGCCACGAACTGGCCCAAACAGAGGTAGGAAAGGCAATTGACCAAGGGACGCAACAAGCCGCCAAAGGATTGGAGGTTATCGAAAATAGCGATGCCGTTAAGGCTACCGAGAGTTTCGTCAGTCAAAACTTAGATTACGCCAAGAAAGGCTTGGAGGTCGTTGAAAATAGTGATGCGGCGAAAGCGACCGAGAGTTTCGTCAGCCAAAACTACGACTATGCCAAGAAAGGCTTGGAGGTCGTCGAGAACAGTGATGCGGCGAAAGCAACCGAGAATTTCGTTAGTCAAAACTACGACTATGCCAAGAAGGGTTTGGAGGTCGTTCAGAACAGTGATGCGGCGAAGGCAACCGAGAATTTCGTCAGCCAAAACTATGACTATGCCAAGAAAGGCTTGGAGGTCGTTCAGAACAGTGATGCGGCGAAGGCAACCGATAGTTTCGTTAGCGAGAATTACACATATGCGAAAAAAGGCCTTGGCGTGGTTGAAGACGCCGTTCAATCGCAGGTTCAATCGGCTCAGCAAACAGTTCGTGGGATGGTGAACGTGGTGGGCGAGGTGGGCACGTACGTGGAACACACGTCTGTGGGCCAGGCGATCATCCAAGGCGGCGAGCACGTGAAGGACGAGATCACACAGCAATTGGGGCAGACTCAGTTGGGACGCGATGCGCTGAAGATTGGGGGCGACCTGGAAAACGTGGCCGGAGACGTTAAGGAGAATGTACAATCGTATTACGATTACTTTACCGGGGCCTCGACTCCATCTGCGCCCACTGCTCCGCCAACGTCGCCCGCTACACCTGAGCCGCTGTATCCCGAGCATCCTGTGGACGTGCGACCCGAGATAGCGCAAATGCATACAGAGTTGGTTCACCATTTTGACGCGACGCCGCGCGATAAGGACTTGGCGGAGACGTATCACAGAGAGGTCGCGGATGCGAAGGACAATGTAGAAACGGGTAAGGCGCTCGGGCTCCCAACGGACCATGTCACCGAGAGCTACAATCAGAAATTAGAGACAGCCCAAACAACGGCTAAAGAGGATATTCAGAGTCGACAGGCCACTCAAACGGCCATGACCTCGTTTGCCCATCAGAACCTGGATCAGCAACAGTCGACCGGCGTAAAGGTGTAGTTCCTAATAAAAGCAGCGATGTTGGTGTTGATCAGCACCCATCTGAAGGACGACCAGGAATTTGAGCTGCCGTTTAATGAACTGGTGGCCTACGGATTCAAAAGCGATTTGGCAGTCGGCGAGTAAGTAGTCTAAGAAGAGCTTGTCGTTACTCAGGGCAGGGGTGATCGTGGCGGGATGACACAAATTTTAGCGAAGCACTACGAGACCGGGGCGGCGGTCGAGGTAAAAGTGGAAGGCCAGCGATATGCGGCGATTGAAGCGGCGGCGGATGTGGGGCGGTTGCCGTGGATTGCGCCGGGGTTGATCGATATTCAGGTGAACGGGTTTGCCGGTACCGATTTTAACCGACGAGCAAGCCTCGGTTCCCGGGCAGACGAATCTGGCTTCGACCGAGCTCAGGCCGATTGGGAACGGGCGACGAGCGGACTCTATGCGGCGGGTTGCACCGGTTTCTTGGCCACTCTCATAACGACAGGCGGTGAGGGTTATGACGAGCTCTTACCGCGGTGGGTGGCCTGTTTGCAAAACGATCCCCGAAATGGCCTGGGGATTCATCTGGAAGGGCCGTGGCTGAATCCTGACGAGGGTTTCCGGGGCGCACACCCAGCGCAATTCATGACGCCGCCGAGCGAAGAACAACTGGCGAAATGGATCGATATTTGTGGAGGTGCCTTGCGAATGATCACGCTCGCGCCAGAGGTGGATATTGAGGCAGCCAAGCGAGTAATCGCTTCGGCTCGAAAGCAGCGGGTGGTCTGCTTTGCCGGGCATTCCGGGGCGATGGGCGCGGTGCTAGATCAGGCGATTGAAGCGGGGTTACAGGGCTGGACGCATTTGGGTAACGCCGCGCCGCGGACTATGGACAAATTTGAGAACGTGATTTTGCACGTTTTGGGAGAGCCTCGCTTGAGGGCGTCCATTATTCCGGACAGGTTACACTTGCCGTCTCACGTGTTCCGAGCGCTCTTTGGTGCTCTCGGTTCTCACGCCATCTTAACAACGGACGCCATGTCGGCAGCGGGCGTCGAATCGCATTACGGACGACAATTCACCCTAGGAGAGACGGTGGTGAAATTGAGTGAGGATGGCTCAGCGCGATTACCCGACTCGGGTCGATTAGCGGGATCGACGTTGACGCCCTTTGAAGGGGTACGCCGCGCCATTCAAATGAGTGGGTTACCGATGTCTTACGTGTGGAATGCATTCTCGGTTGCTCCGGCGGAATTATTAGGGTTTCGCCACGCTTTTGAGGTCGGGGCGATGGCCGATTTTTGTCTGTTTAGTGGGGATTCTTGCCCGGATGAACTCGTGGCGGTATTTCATCGAGGGACACAAGTCTTCGGAGACGAGCTCTAGCAGCCTGCTAGGTCGATTTACACCAGCTAGACCATTCTGAAATGGTTCGGTCCTGGAGGGCGCGAGCAGCGTTCAAGAGCCAATCTTCCGGCAGCTTTTTCCACGCGCCCGAAATCGTTTTTTGTGCTTTGGGCGACCCGAGATGGATGTTGGCGGTCTCTTTGCCCATGGAATGAAGGAGCTTGGCGAGCTTCACGGGGTCTTCGATGGTCGTCCACTCAATGCGGGAGCAATCCGGGGCGAGTCGACGAATCAACCATTGACGGCGAACATCGTAATAAGGGTCGGGCGACCGAACGGCGGCCTCCACCGTTTTCATCAGCCAAGGATTCCCGGCCTCTTTTGAGGTGGAAGTGGCCCATAGAACGGCTGAAGGTAGGGTGTCTTTAATCTCTCTCGCGATCCAGCCTCCGCGCCACTGGGCCAGAGCGATGTAACGCCGTCGTCCAAGGCTACCCAGGCCTTTTGGTTTCGTCACGGTGTGGTAGGTCGGCTCGGCATCTTTAGGAAGCGATTTTCGGAAGACCTTTAAGGCCGTTTCGGGAATGTCTTCGGTGGGCGGACTCAGTCGCGCAATCAAATGAGGCCAATATTCCTCGGGTTTACGGGTTTGGCTCTCCAGTTGGTGCCGCAAAAAGGTGTGCGCCTCTTCAAGAACGTAGGGAGTTCCCCCGTTTTCGATAACGCCCGTGTAGCCATCCAAAATCTCCTGGACGATTCGGTCGGGAGAGAGCGGCCCTTTGTCCGAGGCGAGAAGCGTACTCACCGTCAGTCGAACGAGATCGTGCGTGAATGGGAGTGGAATCGCCTCATCGAAATCGTTTACGCCCCAGGCAAGACGGCCCTGCGAATCACGCCACGTCCCGAAGTTCTCGATGTGCAGATCGGCTACCGACAAGACCTTTGGCGCTTTGGCAAGTTTCGGGCAGAGCAGCGGCCAGAGGAGGCACCAGTTGTAGAAGGTCGCACGAAAGAACGGGAAGGGACTTTCCTTCATACGTAGATGTTTATAGGCGACGTCGCTTGTTACTACAGGAATAAAGGACTGGAGCCAATATTCATATTTTTGAGTCGACTGTTGGATGTCCATGGCGGCAGGACCGTAGCAGTCTGTTGCAAAGGGCGCAAGAACCTGCAGACTTATAATCAACAGGTATTAACTAGCCAAGGAATTCAGGAGACTGTCAAGAACTGGTGAATAGAGGGCATCTACTTTTAATTAGGAGTTATAAAGGATAGACATCCGCCGTAAAACTGGTACATACAAGGTGTCGGCGAAGGTTCGATCATTTGGCCAATTATGTCCGCTTCATTGTTTGCTCTAGGTTGCGTGTTTGGCTTTGTCCCTTCTGAGGAGAAGGGAAAGCTATCAGCGTTTAAGGCCCTGCGTATCGCTCAACGACGTCTCCGGCCTGAGGTTCGAGAGCGTCTTTTAGGTTTGGGAAGTTGTCGGACCGCCTGCTGCCAGAGCCCATCCGGCTGGAGATTCATGTTTCACGATGCAAGTACGATTGAGTCGATGCGCGTGGTCACCGTTTCGGCGGAGGGCTCGTCAGAAGATCCTGAAATCGTGGAGGCGTTTGGCTTTTTTCGTGTTCCCGTGATGAAAGTCAGCGATGTGATTGCTCAACACCTGCTTCATGTGGAATCGGAGCTCGTTTTGCAAAAGTTAAGCCAGACACAAGGAACGGCGCATACATGGTTTGATATGTGGTTAACGCATGACTCGCGTGACGATGAACCCTCCTGGCAAGTTCGCCTCTACCGCGATGGAGTGGAAAACCCGTTTAGAGTTTTGAAAGCGAGCGCTTATTCGAATACGAAAGCGCTGGTGGATGTGGCGATCGATTCGAGTGCTGTCTCTTCTGCGCCTGTAGCGGTGGAGGAGAACGATGAGGAAGAGGAAGAAGAGGTCGCCTAGGCACTCGTAATTCGTAAAGCGTCTGGTATGTTTGCGGGATGTCTCTAGAAGGAAAGTCAGGTTTAGGCAAGAGTCGGCGCTGGGTCATCAAACTGGGCACGGGCATCTTGAGTCGGGCGGATGGGCACGTCGATCTCGGGCAAATCGAGGGAATCGTCGGGCAGGTCGGCCAGCTGAGAGAGCTGGGAATCGAGCCTATTTTGGTGAGTTCGGGAGCTGTGGGAAGCGGGATGGGATTACTGGGCCTGAAGGAGCGCCCGCATGACATGGCGCAGTTGCAGGCCTGCGCGGCACTGGGCCAGCCTCACTTGATTCGGCTCTACAATGAAGAACTCGGTCGGCACGGGCTCTTGGCCGCCCAGATCTTGGTCACCTACTTTGAACTGGATAGCCGCTCGCTCTACGCGAATATCCAGAGAAGCCTGGAATACCTGCTCGGGCTTGGGAACGTGGTGCCGATCTTTAACGAAAACGACGTGGTTTCGTATGAAGAACTAGTGGGTCTGCGGTTCGGCGATAACGACCAGCTTTCCGCGCACATCGCGGTGCTCGCGAAGGCGGAGCGGTTGATTATTCTCTCAAACATTCCCGGCCTGATGACAAAACCGGACGGAACCGGCGAGGTGATTCCAGAAGTGCACAAGCTGGATGACTCGATTTTAGAGTTGGCCGGAGGAACCCAGAGCCAAACTTCCGTGGGTGGCATGGTCTCTAAACTCAAAGCTGCCCGTGTGGCCACTGAGGCCGGAATTGTCATGCAAATCGCGAATGGCCGGGAAAAAGAGGTCCTGGTCTCGATCTGTAAAGGTGCGACGATAGGAACGACATTTTATGCAAATGGAAATCACTGAAGATACGAAGCGGGCGATGGTGCGTGGGTATTGCGTGCGCGCTCAAGAGGCCTCGCGAGCCTTGGCTCTGCTCACGGGCCCGGAACTGAACGCGATGCTGGAGGATATCGCCGTCCAGTTAGAGTCGGCCAGTGCCGCAATTGTTGAGGCGAATCGTCTCGATTTAGCAGCCGCTGAACGTGAGGGCATGACCGGCCCGATGGTGAAGCGCCTCGTCCTGGACGATGCCGGACTCAAGAAGGTGATCCAGGGCGTGCGTGACGTGCGCGACTTGCAGCAGCCGCTGGGTGAAGTGCTCAAGCGCTGGGAGCGTCCGAATGGAATCGCGATCTCCAAGGTGCGCGTGCCGATCGGCGTTATTGGCATCATCTATGAATCGCGGCCTAATGTGACGATCGACGCAGCTGTTCTCTGCTTGAAGACGGGCAATGCAGTCGTATTACGTGGCGGCAAGGAGGCGATGCACACGAATGCCGCGCTCGTTACGGCCTTGGCGAATTCGAAGCTGGTGCCGAAAGATTCGGTGCAACTCATCACCGATACAGACCGCGAACTGGTGACCATTTTATGTCAACAAAGTGGGTTGATCGACCTGCTCATCCCGCGTGGTGGAGCTGGCCTGATCAAGACCGTGGTGCGCGAGGCTCGAGTACCCGTGATCAAACATGCCGATGGGATTTGCACCGTCTACGTCGATCAAGCCGCTCAATTCGAGATGGCCACTTCCATTATTCTCAACGCCAAAGTGCAGAAGCCCTCAGTCTGTAACGCCGTCGAGACGATCTTGGTGGATCGAGCGATTGCTGAGACGTATGTGCCGCAACTCGTGAAGGCTCTTTGCGATGCAAAAGTGGAAGTGCGTGGCGACGAAACGGTGCTTCGTTTGGCCGAGTCGGATCGCGTAAAAGTGGCGACCGAAGTCGATTACGCCACCGAGTATTTGGATTTGATTGTGGCCGTCCGGGTGGTCGATGGTTTGGCAGGGGCACTTGCGCATCTGAAGCAATTCAGCTCGAAGCATTCGGACGCGATCATTACGGAAAACGGCGAGACGGCGGAGGCGTATCTGAACGCAGTCGATTCCGCCACCGTTTATTGGAACGCCTCCACGCGGTTTACGGATGGAGCCGAGTTCGGCTTTGGTGCGGAGATCGGCATTAGCACCGATAAACTCCATGCACGGGGGCCGATGGGGTTGGAAGAACTAACCTCCTATAAGTACCAGATTCGCGGCACCGGCCAGATTCGCGAATAAGGACATTCGAATCGCCAAGATTGAAATCTGTCGGCCATTCGCTATAGTTCAGAGTCACCTTGAACACTCAACCGTTAAGCCCCGACGAGCTGCGGGCGCTGGAGCGCGCTGCTCATGATATCGTTTATCGACTCCAGAAGAATGGACATGTCGCGTATTGGGCGGGAGGGTGCGTGCGCGACCGGCTGCTGGGGCGCACGGCCAAGGACTTTGATATCGCCACGAGTGCGCTTCCAGATCAGGTGCAGGACCTTTTTCCGCGCGCGTCGGATCTGCTCGGAAAGTGCTACGGCGTCATTCGCGTCGCCGATCCTGTCGGCGTTTTTGAAGTGGCGACTTTCCGTAAAGATGGTGAGTACACGGATGGTCGTCGACCGGATGCGGTGACCTTTTCATCGGCGGAAGTGGACGCACAGCGCCGCGATTTTACCGTGAACGGGATGTTCTACGATCCGGTAGGGGAGAAATTAATTGATTACGTGGGAGGCGAGCACGATCTGAAAGCGCGGGTGATTCGTGCGATCGGAGAACCGGCACATCGCTTTGCGGAAGATCATTTGCGGTTGTTGCGCGGCATTCGATTCGCCACGACGCTGCGGTTTCAGATTGAGCCCGTAACGTGGAAAGCGATTCAGGATGGCGCTGCGGCGATTCGCACAACCAAGCCGGAACGGATTCGCGATGAGCTGAACAAGATTTTCGCCGCGGATCGGCCGGAAGTGGGGCTGGACTTGCTCGATGCCAGCGGATTACTGATCCACGTCTTGCCGGATATCGCTGCACTCCATGGCGTGGAACAACCGCCGCAGTTTCACCCGGAAGGCGATGTGTTTGAACACGTCCGGTTGATGCTAACGAAGGTGAGAAAGGCCGACTTAAATCTGGCTCTGGGTATTCTCTTTCATGACGTGGGAAAGAAGCCGACAGCGAAGCGCGACGAGACCGGGCGGATTCGTTTTAGTGAGCACGAGACGGTCGGCGCGGAAATGACCGGCGACATCATGACCGGCCTGCGTTACGACAATAAAACGACCGAGCTGGTGCAAGAGCTGGTGCGCCATCATATGCAATTTAAAGATGTGCAGCGGATGCGCCCGAGCACGCTTAAAAAGATGATGCAGCGACCGACGTTCGACCTGGAATTGGAACTCCATCGAATCGATTGCAGCAGCAGCCACGGTGACCTGGATAACTACAACTTTTTACTGGATCGCCAGCAGGAATTTTCGCCAGAAGATATCAATCCGCCCCAGCTCATTAATGGACGCGATATATTAGCGCTCGGTGTTCCGCCGGGCAAGGCGGTGGGCGAGATTCTGGAAGCAATAAAAGTGGCGCAATTGGAAAATGCTGTCCAGACTCGTGAAGAAGCGATGGCGCTGGCCAAGAAATTGGCTAAGGAACTCTGATCATGAGACGGAAACACTATTTTCTGGCGGCTTTCCTAGGGGTAATGGCATCGGTCAGTACTCCACTTTTCGCGGACGATTATGCAGCGGCTCAGGCGGCGGAAGCCAAGGGAGACTACACTACTGCGGTGCAATATTTTACGAAAGTAATTCAGGCGCGACCCGACGCTTTTATCGTTTATCAGGATCGGGGCGTGGCTTACGCGCGACTGGGCGATTACGAACACGCGATGACCGATTTCAAGACCGCTTTAAAGAGCGCGAAACATTCCCTGGGCGACAAAGATCCGCGCTTGGCACAAATTTTCTACAACATGGGCGTCACGTTTCAGGCGGAGAGAAAATCGAAGGAGGCGATCGACAATTACGAGAAGGCGATTTGGTTAGATCCGAATTATCCGGGTGCCCATGGGAATCTCGCGTGGGTTCTAGCAACGGCCGCCGATCCGAGATTGCACGATCCGGATACGGCGATCGCAGCGGCTCAATCCGAGCAGCGGCTGAACGCTTCGGCTGCTGGACTCGATACGATCGCGGCGGCGTATGCCTCTGCGGGCAAATTCGTGGAAGCACAAATGAATGAGCAGAAAGCGATGGATCTGGAGACCGATCCCCAAGCAAGGTCGAATTACCTCAAGCGCATGCTGATGTATAAACGTCAACTGCCTTATACTGAAGACAACTAACCCCCCGATCCATGCTGTTGTTTCTCTGGTACATCGTCGTTGTGGTGTTGGTTTGGTTTCTGCAACTCACGTTGCCGGTAGTGATTCACATTGTTAGCTCTACTGGCATTGCGGCAGGTTGGTTGGTGTGTGTGTTAACCTCCAGCGGGTCGAGTTTCCAGGACGAGCGAGCGCTGATCATCGGTCTTTTCTGCGGGTTCCTCATCGACATCTCCAGCCATGGCGTTTTCGGGATTCACATCGTGGTTTACGCGGTCGCCTCCTTGCTAATGGCGTGTCAGGGTAAGCTCTCCATCCCGGTGCGTTGCCTGGCAACCGCGTCCCTCACGTTCCTCCTGCTCGCCGTGGATAGCACGGACGCAATTCTCCATCTCACCACCGTGGCGAGCTTGCACCTGTGGAATCGCATTCTCCTGGCATCGGCGTTCAATGCCTCGGTGATCCTCATTGCCGCCCCTCTTTTTCAGTTGATCGGCGCGAAGATTGGAATGCCCCGACATCAACGTTCCCCGTCCGGATTCATCTACATAGGAAAGTAAGTAATTTTTGTGGAATCTATTGCGATATATTGAAGCCATGCCTCAGAAACCTCAAATTTACTCGTTCCGGTTGCTGATCGTCTCGGTTTTCGTCATTTGCTGCTCGTGCGTCCTCTTGAATCGACTCTGGATCCTTCAGATTACGGACTCCGAGGAGCTCTCGAAGCGCGGCGAGGAAGAGAGCATGGCGAAGGTTCGGCTCGCACCGATGCGCGGGGAGATTTTTGATCGCAAGGGCATCCCGCTGGCCGAGAACCGGCTCACGTTCAATCTCGACCTGAATTTGGACGACCTTCAACGCGATTTTGCCCGGCATCATCGTCGACCGATGATCACTTTCCCTCCCGGCAAAGATGGTAAAGTGCGTCCGCCGGAGATCGATATCGTGGAGATCGTAAAGGAAAGTCTCCAGCCGCTGCTCGACTCACTAGGAATTGAAGCTGCCATCAATGATAAGGAGATTGTGGAGCATTTCCGTTCCGAAGGCGATCTGCCCTACCATTTCTTAACCGATCTTCCGCCGAACCTAGTCGCCCAATTTAAAGAGCGCAATCTCGGGATCATTGGAGTGAATCTCTCGCCTGCGCCGGTGCGCACCTACACATACGGCGCACTTGCAGCGCACATCATGGGCTACATCGGGCGACCGGTGAATGATTCTGACCAGGCGGATGAAGAGGGCGTGCCCTATGACATGATCGGGAGACATGGTCTGGAGCTGTTTTGGGACGACCAACTTCAGGGGCAATCCGGATGGCTTCTAAATCGCGTCTCGCCACTCGGTTATCTGATCTCGGAAGTGGGCAAGCCGCACCCACCGCAGGTTGGTTCCTCGCTCTACTTAACGATCGATGCTCAAATTCAGTACATCGTGGAGATGGCTCTCCGGAAATCGGGCGTCGGTCGCGCGGCCGCTGTCGTGATGGACCCGCGCAATGGCGACGTTCTCGCGCTCGCCTCCATTCCCAGTTACGACCCGAACAAGTTCATTCCCAGCATCAGTCCCTCGCAATGGAAAGGACTAAACGAGGACCCGACCGCACCGATGTTTAACCGTGCGCTCCACGGACTCGCTCCCGGTTCCACCTACAAGATCATGGTGGCGCTAGCGGGATTAAAGTCGGGCCGCGTGACGCCGGACACCCAGATTGATTGCCCCGGAGCGATCCAGATTGGAGATCACCTCTTTCATAATTCGGATTCGAAAGAGGCCGGCTACATGGCGCTCACCCACGCCATTCAGGTCTCCAGCGACGTCTTTTTCTATCAATACGGAATCAAGGCGGGCATCGATGCGATTGATGACATGGGTCAGCGGGTGGGTCTGGGACATCGTTGGAATTTATTGGGCGATCAAGACGAAGACGCGGGTATTCTTCCGGGGCCGGCGTGGATGAAACAACAGCAGATCGATTTGAAAAAGCGACATCCGGAGCATCGATTCGAGGAGCACTGGAGTGATGCGCAGACGGCGAATACCTCTATCGGTCAGGGCTATGTCTTGGCAACACCCCTGCAAATGGCAACTTTTCTCTGTTCTGTGGCCAACGGCGGAACGGTGTATCAACCCCGGCTCTACAACCGCATCGTCGATGAAACGACCGGCAACTTTCTTCCCGACAATCGAATCATCCCTCCCGCCACAGTCTATAACCACCTGGACGTAAAGCCATCTGACCTAAAGGCGGTTCAAGACGGGATGCTCGCCGTGGTAGAAGATGGCACCGGAACTCTTGCGCACATTCCCGGTTTCCAGATCGCGGGCAAAACCGGAACGGCCCAGGCGAAAATCAGGATCAATGGTGAAGTGCGGCGCGATTTAAAAGGGTGGTTCTATTGCTATGGGCCTTTTCAGAGTCCGCGTTACGTCGTTTGCGTTATGGTAGAGGGCGTTACGTGGGGCGGTACTTCCGCTGCGCCAATCGCAAAAGATATCTTCCAAGGACTTATCAACTGGGAAAACGGAAACCCCGTGCAACTCACTTATCTGGAGCCCGCTGTGGGTAACTTTAACGGCGTTTCGGTGATCGAATCGTCCACATCGGCGGCGGCTGCTCCCAGTCACCCTGCTCCATTAGACACGTCCAATATTCCTGTCGCGCCCTCCGCTGCTGGCGACGACGATAAGCCTTCTCCGATGGGTGAAACCAATCCAAACGAGGCCAACCCTATCGGCGATGCACCCCCCGCGAATCCCAAACCGGCTTCAGCCTCAACTGCTCATCCAGCGACTACAACTGGCTCCAATTCAAAGCATAACCGATAGGCTAGACCTAAGCTCAGTCTTCCCGCATATCCAGCACTTCCAAGACGGCCTCCAACCGTGGCGGCACCACGATGGCATCGGCACCCGTTTCGCGCATGGCGATATCCGGGTCCTTCAGACCGTGACCGGTGAGAGTGACGGTGATGAGGCTATTGGGTGGGATAAGACCCGCTTGGAACATTTTTTGTAGGCCGGCGATCGGCGCTGCGCAGGCGGGTTCGACGAAAATGCCCTCTGTCCTGGCCACTAAGAGGTAGGCCGCCAGAATCTCCTCGTCCGTCACGGCCTGAACCGATCCGCCCGATTCGCTCGCGGCATTTTTCGCACCTGACCAGCTAGCGGGATTGCCGATGCGGATGGCCGTCGCCACGGTCTGCGGGTCGAGCACGATGCGATCCTCCACAATCGGAGCGGCACCGGCCGCTTGCCACCCCATCATTTTCGGTAGCGAGTTAATTAAATTCGCCTGGTGATATTCCTTAAAGCCTTTCCAGTAGGCGGTGATGTTCCCGGCATTTCCGACCGGAAGAAAATGGTAGTCCGGCGCGCGCCCGAGTGCATCGCAAATCTCGAATGATCCGGTTTTTTGCCCTTCAATACGCACGGGATTGATCGAATTCACCACTTCCACTTTCGGCTGGCGACCGAGCTCGCGAACCAAGCGCAGAGCGTCGTCAAAGTTTCCTTGAATCGCGACAATCTGCGCTCCGTACATGCGTGCTTGGGCTAGTTTTCCTTGCGCAATTTTTCCGTGCGGCAACAAAACCGCGCAACGGATATTGGCTCGCGCAGCGTAAGCGGCGGCAGAGGCGGAGGTGTTTCCGGTGCTGGCACAAATGACAAGCTGGGCCTTGTTGATCGCAGCCTGGGTCATGGCGGCGGTCATCCCGCGATCCTTAAACGAGGCGGTCGGGTTCACCGCTTCATACTTCAGGTAGATATCGACGGGAACTTTACCGGCGATTGCCTTGGCCAAGTTCGGGGCGGGAATGAGAGGGGTCTGACCTTCGTGCAGGGTCACGACAGGAGCGTCTTCCGGCAGCCAACTCATGAAGCGTTGGTAATGCCGTAAAACTCCAGGCCAAGCTTTGTATTGTGGGACTTGCATCGGAGGATGAGTGGAAGGCGTAAGCTTAAGGCAGCGAGCGCTTTATGGAAAATGATTTTTTTACTTCAAATTGCAATTCCTGGCTGCAGCCTGCTAATTTCGAGGCTGCGGAGACTTCCATGATCCAAAATATCTTTGTGAACCATTGGCAGGCCAAGCTCGTGTCGCTGGCGATTGGCACCATCATCTGGGTGATTCTGGAGATCCAAATTAATCCTGCCTTTATGGATCAACTTCTGACTGGCACCTTGACGCCATAGCTCTACGCTACCGGCATGGTTTCAGTACGCTTGTTCGGAACAGACGGCATTCGTGGCCGTGCAAATACTCACCCGCTGACGGTCGATCTGGCGCTCGCATTTGGGCGGGCCGTCGCCTACCACTTTTTCGTGCGCAGAGCTGCGGCGGCAAAAGCGCAGAGTGGACGGGAGCGAGGGATGATTGTCATCGGGAAAGACACGCGCATTTCGGGCTCGATGCTGGAGTCGGCGGTAGCGGCGGGCATCGCTTCCGTGGGCGTGGACGTTCAGTTGGTGGGTGTTTTGCCGACCCCGGCGATCGCCTACATGGCGCATATCCAAAAGAGCCCCGCAATTGTCATCAGCGCCTCGCATAACGCGTTCGAAGATAACGGTCTCAAGATTTTTCAAGCCACCGGTCTCAAGTGCGACGACGCCGTGGAGGACGAGATCGCCGGGCTGATCTGGAACCCCGATCGTATTCAGGAAATGCCGGAGGGCGACGGGATTGGTCGCGTTTTTTATCAAAAGGACGGCGCCGGAGATTACATTCATTTGATGGTGCAGCGGTACAAGCGTCACGGGCTTGATTTAACCGGCGTCCGTGTGGTGGTCGATACCGCCTTTGGAGCGGCGCATGTGACGACTCCCGCGATTTTGCGAGAGCTCGGTGCGGACGTGATTGTCGTGAACGAGGGTGAGCCGGACGGCGTGAATATCAACGACGATTGCGGCAGTACGCATCCGGAGCTGATGCAGCGCTGCTTAAGGAAACAGGGCGGGCACCTGGGCATCGCGCATGATGGCGACGCCGATCGCCTGATTTGTGCCGATGAGACGGGTGAACTCGTCGATGGTGATGATTTGCTGGCGATTTTTGGCACCCAGTGGCTTGCGGAGGGACGGCTCAAGGAGAAGACGCTGGTGGCCACGGTGATGAGCAATTTCGGCCTGGAAGAGTGTATCGCCAAAGCGGGCGGTTCGGTGGTTCGCTCGGCAGTGGGAGATCGCTACGTCCTGGAGCAGATGCTGGCCCTGGGCCTGAACCTGGGCGGAGAGCAATCGGGCCATCTGATTCTGTGGGAGGAAAACACCACAGGCGATGGATTGATCGCGGCTTTGGAACTGCTGCGAATTATGCGTGCGACCGGAAAGCCCGCAAGCGAGCTGCGTCAGGTGATGCATAAGTACCCGCAACGTCTCTTAAATCTCAAGGTTCCGGCGCGGACTCCACTCGAAGAGATCCCCGGTTTGAGCGAAGTGGTGTCCGAAGTGGAGCGGGAACTCGCCGGAAAAGGGCGACTCTTGCTTCGCTATTCCGGCACTGAATCGAAGATACGTATCTTGGCTGAGACGCCGGACGAATCGGGGTTAGACCCGGTGCTGGAACGGGTGGCCGCGCCGATTCGAGCCCATTTTGGGCTGTAGCGAGGGTTTGCTTTCGAGCAGATTCTCGCTTCTGAACTCGAAGCGGTCTAAGGAGCGGGCTGCAATGTTCAGGCTATTCAGGAATGATTTGGTGTTAAACAGTTTTGATGTGGACAATATGAAAAGACGCCAAGGAGCAAAATCATTTTTGAAAAGTCTGGTTACCGATTCCTTTCCCGAAGTGTCTCTGCAGTTATGCTCACTCGTCGACAATCCCTATATGTACTTACGGGCGCAGTCGCGACCTATTTTGGTTCGCGCGTTCCCATTTTCGGAAGCTCAACTGCCCCTTCCGTACTGACCCCTGAACAGGAAGAGGGGCCGTTCTATATTCCGGACGAACACATCCGCAAAGACATCCGCGAAAGCAAACCCGGCTTGCCACTCGAACTCTCAATCGCGCTGGTGGAGGTGACTAGCGGTAAACCGGTTACCGGAGCCGCCGTAGATATCTGGCACTGTGACGCCGGAGGAGTCTATTCTGGTTTTGCGAAACTGGCGCACATGGGTCCGCCTCCTGGAGGAACTGATGGCGGACCTGACGGATTTCCGGACGACGATCACCACGATCATCCAATGGGGCCTCCTCCCGATGGCTTCGGGGGACATGCCGACGGTGGCCACGGTGGTCCCGGTGGCCCGCCTCATATGGGACCAACGGATACATCGCGGTTTTTGAGGGGCGTGCAGATCACCGATGCCAAGGGCATTGCGAATTTTACCACCATTTACCCAGGCTGGTATGCGGGCAGGGAAATCCACATTCATCTGAAAGTCCACCTAGCCGGTGCGGCGCAGGAGAGCACCTATTCTGGTGGGCATGTCTGTCACACCGGCCAGATCTTTTTCCCAGACACGGTAAACGTTGCGGTGAGTCGGACGATTCCGTATTCGACTTCCGCCACGCCCCGAACCACAAAGACGACGGATCACGTTTACCGAGGGCAGCACGGTGATCAATCGCTGGCGACGGTGCGTCTCCTTCCCAGTACGGGGTACAGTGCCCAAGTAACCCTGGCGGTGGATCCTGCGGCCACTCCGACCGGTCGCGTCTGACGTGTAACTGATCCAATGCGCCGCGTAATTGCTGGTAATGCGACGTCACTGACCCGCATTCCCGTCCAGCACGAGTCCATAAGGGCAACCGGCGGTCAATCGCGTCGGTGCGCCGTCAAACGACAGGGGCGCGACCGTACGGTCGGACGGTTGCTCGATTTCCTGGGCGAGGCCGCTTAACATGGAGGCGCTGTATCCGGGGTAAACATGGGCGATGATTCCGCCACGCTGGATCATCACGGTGCAGAGGCTATGGCGCACGCCGTAGCTCTTCACAATCGAGAGATCGGTATCGGCCACCAATGGAAAATGAACGCCCACACGCTTGGCCCATTTTTGAGCCTCCGTCGTCGTCCCGTCGATGACGCCAACCACGGTGCACGTCTCGCCGAGTTCCTGTTGCAGGCGCTCAAACTGCGGCGCTGCCGTCTCAGAGCAGGGACAATCTTTTTGCATGAACAGCAGCACGGTTGGTCGCGTAGCCGTGAGCGTCGCGAGCGTCAGTTTTGATCCCGAAATATCATTGGTTTCGAAGTTTGGCGCTGTGTGCTGCTCCAGGGCGCGCGATTGCGTCAGCATCTGTTCGGTCACCGGATGCGGTTCATTCAGAATCAGCGCGTTCGGCGAAAACGTGGCCGGATCTTTCACCACTACGAACTCGCCCATCAAGCCGCCATCCTCGTGATTCGCCATGTGGCAGTGGAACATATAGGGCGTCGTTTCGCTGGCGTAGTCTTCGAACTTGGCGATCACCGTCACCGTTTCATCGCGCTGAATAAATACGGTGTCTTTCCAACCCTGCTCATACGGTCGCACTGGTCCTAGGCTGCGTGATGCGATCTTGAATTGCACATCGTGCATGTGGAACGAATGACCAAAAACCCGGTTATTCGTAATCGACCACGCCTCCACTGCGCCGAGTTTTACCACTTGCAAATGATCTGTGGACCGCATGTTGTAGGCTTCGTCATCAAAACAAAAGGGCAGTCCGCCGGGCGTGCCTTGCGTGATGTGAAGGGCCCGCCGATTCGTCACATCCGCATCGGTCCAAAAATGGTTTTCTGTCAAATGGTCCGGCGGCGAAGTAATCGCTCCGGGCGTCGATTTACCGATTTGAACGCGCAGCAGTCGAAAATCGATGTCGTTCAAATAACTGCCATTCGGACGACCGGCCTGCCGCTCGCATCCAGGAAAACCAAAGGTCTGTCCCGAGTTGTAGGCCACCAGATCCACATGCGATCCGGGTTGGTCACTCCCCAGATTCACCAGGAGTTCGGCCCGCTCACCCACCATGAGATTCATGCGGGTCAGCGGCACCGGTTTATCGACCAGACCGCCGTCCGTGGCGATGAGGTAAAAGGTGCGGTTATCGCTAAAGCCGAGGTTGTACCCGCGCTCGATCTCGGCATTCAGGATACGTAAGCGCACGTATTGCGCGGGCAACTCCACCTTTGCGTCCAGCGTGCCATTTGCCAGAAGGTAATCGCCATATTTATCGTGATCTCCCTTGTGACTGAACTGGTTATTCTTCAGAAACCGACGGCTGGTGAAAACCAGCGGGATGTCATCGACTCCGTACGTGCGCGGCAGAGGCAGCGCCTCTTCGGCGGGATCTTGAATGATGATGAGCCCGCCTGCTCCATCGGTCAGTTGATCCTGTGTCGCCTGATGTGGGTGCGGGTGATACCAATAGGTCGCCGCGTTATTCATCACTGTAAAAGAAGGATCCCACGTGCCGCCGGGCTGGATGATCTGCCGAGGACCACCGTCAGCCTCTGCCGGTAGGTGAAGCCCGTGCCAGTGGAGCGTTGTCGGCTCGTCCAGATCATTTTTCACGTGTAAATGCACGCGGTCACCCTTTTTGAAAATAAGCGTCGGGCCCCAGAAACTAACGCCATTAAACGTGTACGTGTCGGTCGTCGCGCCGGGCCAAAAACTCGCAGTCGATTTGCCTAAAGTTAAGTTGAACTCCGTGCCGTGCAGGGCCGGTGGAATCCAGAGCTTTTGAAACGGGTAACTCTCCGTCGCAACCGCCCAGGCCGCTCCCGTTCCGACAGGCGGCCCCCCACGATCGGTATCCGGCCACGCCAAAAGGACTCCCACTGAAACGATAATCGCCAAGGTCAAGTAGAGTAGCCGTTTCACCATCGGAAAGAATGGCTCAGATTAGCTAATAATTCAACTCAAGCGATTACTCCAGAACGGGCTTCCGCATCGACTGGCCTTCCAGTGGATGAATAAATTATTTTGGTGCCTGGAGTTCGGCGATTCCCCTCTCCAGCTCGTCGTGATGTTCAGGATACTGTTTCTCTAAATCTTGATATCCTTTGATTTTTTCTGCAGGCGTTAAGCTTGGCTGTCGGTCATTGATGAACAGCAGCAAAGGATACGCTTTATCGGGAGGCAAGCTCTTGGCTAGAATACGAATCTTTTCATACTCCTGTCTGTGGGCCATGTAGAAGCCGAGAAAAACAAGCGCATTGTCTTTCGCTTCTGCATTTGGCGCATCATTCACTGCTTTTGTTAAGATTGCTTCTGTTTGTTCAGGAGTCTCTGGGGGACTCCAGGTGTGGATACTCAACGACTTGCCGTGTTCATCAAACGTTTCCTGATAAACTGTATTAGTCACACCATCTGTCGTTTTGGTGATCTTTTGCACCTTATCCGTAACTTCCGTATCCAGAACCAAGAAATCGGTCTCCGTTTTTACACCATCCAATGTTTGATCCGTAAGAATCCCGTTTTTAGCATCATTAAAGTGATATTCGGTTTGCCCTTTGCTATTTACCCGAGTCACAGGAATTTCATTATGACCCTCCCCAGGTTTCAATTGGTGGCTCCAATCTCCATCTTTCTCAATTTGCTTGGTCATTGGATTCCAGACAATGGGTTCTGGAGTGCGCGATACTTCAGTAACGGTAAGGGTCGGCTTCTTCTCGGAATTAGTCCCATAATCGAAAGAAACAGAACCGCCCTTGGAAAACGTTAATTGTCCGAGTGCGGGATCATCGCCAGTCTGCTTCACTTGGCCCTCGGCAACTTCAATGCGCGGCGCACAGACCATCTTAACGTCCACTTTATCAACTCCAATCTGGATGGTTTGAGCTCCCCCGGATGGAGCCATGGTTATGGAAACCAGAGCTGAAGAGCCTCTATCGATTTCTGTCACTAGGTCCCCGGGATACTTGAACGTCAGATCTTCACTTGAAGAGATTATCGACGCTATCTTTACAACCTTGCCGTGAATAAATATGACCCGCCATGCGGAGGAACCCCAAGCCGTGAATGTGTCGCTTTGTGGGTTAAGTCGTCCGAACCACCCTGTAGCGACGAAATTTTGAGAATTCTCTGGTCGAACGAAAAAGTCACTCCAGCCATCTGGCATTACCGCTCTAATGTTATTGTCGTCAATCTTTTCGAGATGAGACTCCACTAATCCCAACGTCCATCCCTTGCCGAGGTAAGGAGAAACTCTGGTTTCGGCTGAATTGAACTCCGCCCAAACGGTGATGCTTTCCAATTTACGCATCTGAATTTCGCCCAATTTCTCCGCCACAAGAACATGCCCTTCAGCGTCAATCCCTTTGTAGTAACCCTGTGGGCAATCGGTGCGAAAACTGAATCCACAAGCAGCCTCTGCGCAGAGGAGCATGAGTACTGCAGAAATAGGAAAAATATTCATGGAATAGACGAGAATTGTTTTAGAACTGGATAGTCTACGTTATGGGTTTTGGCAAATGTAGCGGCCTTCTGGATAACTTTAGCAGTTTCAGGAGTATCCAAGGGAATGCAGTCAACGCAAATAACTGTTAAAACTGCTTCGTCCCCGGAAAAAGCGGGATCTGACAAGCTTTGAGCCAGCTCCTCCAATACCGCTACAGAAATTAATGAAGAATTCTCAAATTTTCCGAGAAATAAGTACATAAGTACGATCTTAAGCTCAGTTTGACTGTAGATACCCAAAATTCCCTTGACCGTCTCTCTGCGCGGGTAATTAAGCCTCTGTTAAGAGCCGATTTTACAACGAAGACCGTCAGCCATGGATTACCTTGGATAGTCTTAAGATACGGAACGATCTCGGATTCTGATATTTTCAAATTATCAAACGACTTTATTTGACTGCTAAGATCTTGAATCGGTTCAGATATCAACGCAGAAGCCCAAAAATCGTCTAAAATATATAGAGAACTTTAGGCTTCTTAGATTTAAAGTCTGCCGATTTAGGCTCTAGCTCGCAAATGCCAATAACATCCCTTTCGGCAAACGAGTAATACTTAGGGTCATTCGTAAGTTGACTTGTAAGTGCTGGAATGGATAGAGAAATCTGGTGTTCGGTCAGTTTTAATCCACCGAACTGTTTCAGGATCTGGATATCAACTGTAAGCAAATCCGGGAAACCACCAGGAACCGATGTTGCTTGTCCATTGGTCAGATGGCTCAAGGTGATAGTTCTATCTTGATCCAGTAGCGGCATTATGTCGAAGTGTGTCACATCATGAAACATTTGCTTGTAATACTCTATTGAACGGTTATCTTCTTTAAAGTCTCCATAGGAGAGAGAGGTAGCCGCTAGAAGGAGCCAGATGACGGTCCGTATATATCTTAGGTGTTCCATATCATTTAGTTGCAATTACTGCGCACTCCACGACGCCCCAAGCGCGATTCGACTTACCCTTGCACATCCAGACTCCTAAGGTCAAGTAGAGTAGCCGTTTCACCATCGGAAAGAATGGCTCAGATTAGCTAATAATTCAACTCAAGCGATTACTGCTTGTGCTCAGGCGTGCAGTTCGAGTGAGCTTACTCTGGGCAAATTGAGTCGACTCACGAGAATTGCCAGCTAGTTTTTTAGAAGGATGAACTCTTCGCTGCCCTCTCTCCTTATGGTGGTTTTCGGGACGTTTATCGCAGGGATGTTAGTTTTGATGGTAGCGCATCCCACGCATCACGTTCAGCTATCCCCGGTTGTCCCGAATGCCATTCCAACTGCTACTCCGATTTCTTCAGTCATTACGAGCTCGTTACCGACGCAGCCAATTATTGCTGAATTAAGCCCCGCGGCGCTTCGTTTTGGGTGGTGCTTGGTTCGACCCAATGGCAGGGGCAGCACTGCTACATTGACATCCAACCCGCTGCAAGGCGTGAAGTACGTTGCTCTTTATTTTTCTGCCAGCTGGTGTCCTCCCTGCCAGGCGTTTACGCCTCGTTTGGTTAGCTTTTATTACCGTGTTCATCAGCGGCATCCCGAATTTGAGGTGATCTTGGCCAGTTGCGATCAGTCGGAGAGTGATATGGTCGCTTACATGAATCACGATGGCATGGAATGGCCAGCGTTCGATTTCAACCAAAGGCTCGGCTCTCGACTGGGCCTGGGAGAGTTCTCGGGCAAGTTCATCCCGACACTCGTTCTGATCGACAAGAATTGTCGTGTGCTTGCGGACTCTAAGGTTTCCGGACAAAGCCCCGATTCAGTTCTCGAACGGATAAACGAACTGTTGCGATAACTCCCGAACAGGTGGCATAGTATAAAGTTATAATTTTCCTAGAAAGAAAAATGGTCCAGGAGTGCCATAAGCACTAAAATCACTTTTAGACAGCTTTTCATAGTATTTCTCAGACAGAAGGAGAAATCGTTCGTGAACCCGTCTCTTATGTTTCCCATTCGCTCTGAAGCGTAGGGTTTCTGGAGTAAACATATCCAGCAGAATTGCATTCTGGAGTTCTTCCTCAAAAACGAGCTTTTTGAAGTCGTCTAGGAATTGATTTTTCGTCGTCTCGCTGAATCCCTCGGGAAACCCGAGGATTTCTACAAGCAGCAGTAGATTATCAAAGGACAGCATCGCTTCGCTCCGCCAGATCGCCGAACGGTAAAGGACCCCACTTTCCTTAAGAATAGGTGTGAATGCTTGATATTCAGGAAGGGCTGTATCACATAAGAATACGGTACTAAACTTCTCCGACATTGCTTTCACGATATCTTGGAGGATAAAACACTTAACCGTGCCTTCATAGAATACTACTTCAAACGTGATATCAGAACCGCCAAGTTTTAGCGTTTTATGAGTAGTAATCATTTGCGCATTTCTATCGATGCCTTTGTTTTGAGTTCGCGCCTGTCGGTGGAATCAGAATCGCAACACAAGCTACTTCTGTACCGGCGTTCCAAATGCCCTACCAGCGGGATGATCTCCCGAACAGGCGTCCTGCCAATATTTTGTGTCGGTATCATCGGCGTCGACTGGGCCTTCCAGAGGATACGCGCGGTTATTTGCAATTCGGTACGAGACCTCTTTCAACGGTGCGTGTCGATCCACCCGATAGATGATCGTAACGTGGCTCGAATCCGTTGACCACCGGGCACAATACGAGCCGGCACCTGTGTCCAGCACATCCGTGATTTCTTCCAGAGGTCCGATCCGTTTGCCCGTTTCGGCGTTGGTCAGAAAAATGTGGAAGTGATCGTAGCCATATTCACCCTCCCCATGAGCCGTAACTGCATAGTGTCCGTCTGGGGAGGCACCGCTGGAAATGGTGACGTACTCGTTAGGCCCATACTCGTAATTGTTAGTCGCAAGGACGATCGAAAGGGAAAAAGTTAGAGCGAGAAGTAGGAGGGATAATCGGCGCATAATACCTCAATATCGTCGGGCATTCCGTGAATATAAAAAAGTGACGAGGCTGGTCGCCTAGGAATTAGGAATGCTCCGGCGCATCGAGAAGCTCAATGGAATCACGCAGCATGATCAGCGAGGAGAGCACGCGAAATTGATCGGGCACCTCTGCATTCCGAGAGCGGCAGTCTTCCACGGCGGAGGCGATGTGCTGGCAGGCGAGTTTAATCTGGCCGTTTTCGTAGGCAGCTTGGGCTTGATCCAGGAATTGCTCGAGATGGGGTTCCATGGGGGGAAGAATCGCATGCGGGGTGGTCGTGTCAAGCCTCGCGCCCGGCTAGTGTAGCGTCTCGCAATTACCTTTCATATGGACTTGCTCTTTTCTCCTCTGGCTGCGTTGTTCGGTCGTTACAGACCTACCGGTATGCGCCTTCCTCACGCCTTGCAAGAGGAGAAAACTGCGTCGCCCATATGAAAGGTAATTGCGAGACACTACACTAGATTGCCCGTTGTTGGCGGACAGGTGGAAAGAATTGGACACGAAAGCGTTCGGAGATCGACACGCGATTGTAACAATGCTACTTCTAAGCTATGCAAATACACATCAGTCCTCGGGATATTAAGCTCACGGCGTCGATTCATGCGCACGTGGCAGATCGGATCAATAGTTTAGAGAGTCTGGAGTCGGATTTAATCGGTGCGCACGTCGCGATTTGGCATGATGAAAAGCGCGCCCCGAAACATGCATTTGTGGTGAAGGTGCACTTGGCTTTGCCCGGGCCTGATATTCATGCGGAAGATAAGGGTCACGAGCTCTACGCCGCGATCGATATCGTGACGCATAAGCTGGCCGAGCAACTGCGCCATCGCAAGAGCAAGCTCGTGAAAGGAACTCGCGAGAAGAGCCGTAAGGCCAAGGTAAAGCGCCAGAACTTGATGGCTGCTTAGGCAGTCGGCACGGTGGACGGTTTGCCCACCAGGAGAAAGGACCAAAAGAGGGCGGCCAGGGTGATCCCCAGGCCGACCTTCAATGCCGAGGGGAGATTCGAGGGCGAAATGAACGCTTCGATGCACCCGGCGATGACCAGTACGGGGGCCACGCCCAGGACCATCCGCAGGGCGCTTTGCCCTTGCACGTAGAGCGCGTTGGCCCGAGTGAGTTGACCGGGGCGCAGGAGTGAATTGGCCACAACGAGACCGCCCCCACCGGAGACGATGATGGAGCTGATCTCGATAAATCCGTGGCTGGCGATGAACTCGGCCAGAGCGGGAAGCAGGCCGTAACTGGCGCAGAGATTGATCACGACGCCGAGCGTGAACCCATTGACGAAGAGCACCCAGCTGGTGAGGATGCCCAGCGTGAGCCCGCCCACAAACGCGATGAACGCCACGGAGAGATTATTCGTGAAGATGGCGGTGGAAGCGACCGGGCCTGGGATGGCGCTGAAGAGGTCGCCCGTCCACATTTGATGGCAGTGAATATCGTCGATTACCCAGGTGGGGAGGACGAGTCGGGCGGTGTTTTCATCAATGCGAACGAGGGCCGCGCCGAGAACGATTCCGAACACGAAAATGATCGCCGACCAGGTCACTTCTTGCAGGTGTTTCCGGACGGCGATTGGGACGTCGTTTCGAAAGAAATGGAGGAATTGCGAGCTGGTAAGTGAAGCGGGGCGGAAGATCTGGTAATGCGCGCGAGCGACTAAATGGCGTAGCAAATGGTGAAGAAGCGTGTCTGGATAATGGGCCTGCGTGTAGGCGAGATCGCGCGCAGCCAGTCGGTAGAGGCGAGTGACCTCTTGCAATTCCGGATGCGTCAGCCCCACTGCGACTTGAACCTCGATCAAATTCACCAGTTCTTCCAGCCGTTTCCAGCCGGTGTAACCGCGTTGAATGAAAGCCGAGATGTCTTGTGAGCCGAATTGCTTTCGATCTGCTACGGGCGACCCAATGGCGTGGCTGGTGACGAGTGCGAGCCACGTTTGATCATCGGACTTCGGTTCAGAGAGAAGTCGCGGCAGACTGGAGGCGGGATAGGCGTCCATTGTGCCAAAATAGTTTTTCAGATACTGGGCGACGTGCGGATTCAAAGCCGTTCTCAGCGTGTGAGCGAGCTGCTGAAGCACATTTGGGGCAAGGGTCGATTTACGCACGGCGTACGAGTGAAGCACCTCCCACAGGTGGAGTGGGATGGGGATAAACGGGAGCACGCCGAGCGCGGGATCTTTCCGGGCCTCAGATTGTTTCGATTCAAAGACATGCCGCATCAGTGCCCAATCGAGTGACGTCTCGCGGATGACGAGCGTTTGCGACATCACGTCGCCCAGACGTTGCGCGTTTTTATTGAGGAAAACGGTGCAGAGGCCGAGCAGACCGAGCGTGGCGAACGAATCGAGCGGCCGAACGAGATTCCGGATAAATGCCTCGCTCCAGGTAATGGGGCCGCCATTGGTGCGGATGACGCGGAGTCCGACGATCCGTTTACCAGGAGTCTGGCCATTCCACAGCCATTCAAAGAGGGTAAAATAGCCCCATTGAAGACTGAACAATAAGAGCAGACAAACCAGTGTAACCGTGCTTTCGCCAATCTGGCCGAGCCAGCTGCGCGTC
>CAVURW010000090.1:0-7396 GCA_963743595.1 uncultured Verrucomicrobiae bacterium | reverse complement strand
TGTTGTTGCCTCTACTGGTTCAGTTACTACGTATTGCTGCTGCTACGCGCAAGACCTTCGCGTTAGCGTACGGCATCGACGCCAACTCCTGCAGGGAGTAATTCAGGATCGTAGGCTCGGCCCGAGAAGGCGCGCATGTGGCCTGCGGTTTGAACTACCAAGCCTGGCTGCTGAATGTTAAGCGGCCAGCGTCCTACGTGGCTTTCGCGTTGCGCTTTCGCGGCCAGCGAAAATTGCACAAAGTAAGTGCCGAGCAACTGCCGCATGTCGGGAATGAACGGCCCCTGCCCCAGGCGATGCCAAAGACACCGTCGCTTCGGACGAAACGTACTCCCGCACGGTGGTTCCGGTTCCGGCTTTCATTTCATGGACGGTGTAAGTCTGGCCCTGGTGGAGGATCACATGGGCCTTCAGTTCCGTTTGATCCGCCTTGTACCGAGTCCAGTCCGCCGCCCAGTGCGGCATGAGCCGAAGAGCAAATCCCCAGGGTGAAGACCGCAATGCCGATCAGTCCCAAGGGCGATGAGGTCGAATGCCTTTTCGTGTTCATAGATTGCCTAGTCATAAAATTCGAGTTCCGAAAGTCTTCTTCGAGCCCAGCCTCGCGATCCCTGGGCTTTTCACTTCTCACTTTGTGAAAGCGGTTGTGTTATGAACTGAAGACCGAATAATTCGCGTAAAAACTTGAACCGACGCGATGAGTTCCCGTGTGGAAGTTGATTCCCTGAGCCTCATGGGAAGCCCACCACAATTCATAGTTCAACCCCCACAATGTTGCCGAATAGGTGTCGCTCGCGTTGGCAACGCCACCGCCGCTGAAACTGTTCGTTTCTTCGATTCGATACTTTAGCCCGTCCCGCTCGATCTCCGGCACAAAGGCGTCGTAGTAATTACTAAAATCGTTTTTGCCCAACATTTCCTCGCGAGCCTTCCTCTGCAGCTCAGCTTCCTTTTGCGGATCTACCGTTCCTTTCGGCACGCGGAACTTCGGTGCTTGGCTTTGATAAATATGCTCGGTTATGAAGGAAAGATTCGGGCTTTTTCCAAAGTCGTTAACAAAAGGCAGAAGCCACGATTTCTCTGTAGAATTCCAGGCACTGGGCCCGCAGAAAGTAGCGCCGGGAACGGCCTGGGTAATTGTACCTGTGAATTGCCGCCAATCGGGCTGAAATTTAGCGTAGTTCGGATAAAAGACGTTCGGCTCGTTACCTAAACAGAAGCAGTCCACGCAATCGGAGTATTTGCTCATGATATAGGAGACATCCTGAGTTTCCGTTTCGTATTGGTGGGCCTTATCTTCACCCGGATATGTTTTCAGTCTGAGGCAATAAATAACCTTGGCATCGATTGCCTTGGCAAAAGCAAAGAGGCTGTCGATATCTGCGTGGGAGATGACGTAGTCGTTTCCATCGACCGTTGTTCCGCCAAAACGCAGGCTTTTAACGCCCAGTGTTTTCATGAGATTCACCAGGGACACGTTATCGGGATCGAAATAGTGAACTCCCTGTGCGCCCGCCGCAATCGTCGGCTCTTCATAACTGAGCCCCTGGAAACCAGTAGGGATCACGCATTTTTTCGTCTGCACTTCCACATTTACAGTTACTGGAACATCCTCCGCTTTTAGGACGGAACTCACTGCCATCGCGAGAAGTGGGAGGGTTAAAAGTTTATTGCGAGAAAAAAGTCCCATAAAGAATCAGAGTGAACAATGGCTTCAAAAACGTCGCTAATAAACGTGTTCGCTTTTCGGTACGATCCGTCTGCTTATATGAATTAGCGGATGTGAACGATGAGCTGGCTTGAATCTCGCAAGTAGCCGGGGATCTCCGTGCTCTTTTCGAGCACGATCTGTTCAGTTATGGGAGAGGGATGCTCGGAGGCACGCGGGTCGGTGAGGAGGGAGCTGACGGAGTCGGGCAAATCGGGTAGGGCGACGCCGTTAACGATGACGCCTTTGGCCGGGGCGACCAGCTGCGCGTAGAGGTGGTTGGTGGCTCGGCGACTGTTGTAGAGGTTGATCAAGTCATCGACCGTCTGGGCCGAGTCGATTTGTGGTTGGAGATCGACCTGATCGAGGTCTTCCGCACCGGAGACACGGAGGATCAATTTGGTCGATTGCAGGCTCGGCGGCAGAGGCAGGGAGATTTCCCGAGTTTGAAAGGCGTTGTAATCGTTCTTTAGCCGAACGGAGATCTTTACGGTAGCGCCTGGATCGTAAATCTTCGCATCGGTTTGAATGGAATCGATCGACCAGACGTGGATCGCCTCGGAACGATCCAAATGCAAGGTCAGCGACTGCGCAGTGATCGTCTCTTGCTTAAGCGCGACAATTTTTGCGACAGGCGTAAGTGCGCGCAACGCGAGGTCAAGAATCGGCTCGCCACCTTGTCCGCTGTAAAAGCCGGTCAAGTTCAGCGGCGGATGATTCGCCAGCACAAGTTGTCCCGTGACACTCAGCGTGTTCTTTTGGGTGTTTTGCTCCGATTGTTCCAAACCGGCCAGGAGGGCAGATCCGGTGAGTTCAAACAGCCGGTTTGGGTCGGTAATGAACTGCCCTTTAAGGGTCGCCTCGGGCTGGTTGTTGCTGGTGCGTGTCACTTCGTACGTCGCCATTTCGGGAAGTTTGCCGATGACACCGGCGATCGCACTGGCGCGATCTTGAAAGATCGTTCCCACAATGGGCCCTACGTTCGAGAGCTTGTAGGGGTATTCGTAGCTGGGAATGGTGGTGATGACAGTGGCCTCGGCCATCGGAAACGCGCAGCTGCCGGTCTCCTCCATCGGGTGGCCAAACGCCAGCACTTTATCGCCCTCCCGCCACGTGCAGGTGCCCGTCCCGCCCATGTGAATATCTCCACTCATGAAGAGGAGCGCAATCGGTGAGCCGGCTTTTACTGTCGCGGCATCGGGTGCGGTCGGGTCCGTGGGTGGCGCGGAGACACCACCAGCATCCACCACCAGCTGGGATTCTGCGGCGCTGTCCGGGTGAATCCGTTGTAAGAATTTCCGAAACAGTTTCGGCGAGATTCCCGAGACAAAAATCGGCGAGTCCAGGGGTTGAAAGCTGGAATCGATGGCCGATTCGGTGGAGAGCGGGAGTTGATCGGGCAGACCAGGAGCCGGAGGTTGTGAGGGCGAGAGCGAGCGGGCGTCCATGAGATCTCTCACCAAGAGCATGTCTTGAATGGGCGTGAAGCCGCAGTGTCCATCCTTTTCAAACGTGGCGATTCTGTGGGAGAGCGCGCCGACCAACTTGCCGTCGATGTAGAGGGGACTGCCGCTCATTCCGTGCACCGCCTCCGTGAGGCTCGTCTTAGGGTCGTCGAGCTTGCAAATGATCAGGTCCAGCCCCGGTCCCAAGGCACCTTTGTGAACGCCCAGGATGATGGTCTTCACGGGGACGATCTCGTTGCCCTGAAGCACGGTGTAAGTCTCTCCGATCATCCCCGGTCGAAGGTCCTCTTTCGGGTAAAGTGGAGTCGGTTTATCGGGCGGAGGTGGCAGCGGATCAGCGTTGCCCCAGGAGAGTCCTATGAGAGAGAGGATAACAATGCGGAGGAAGAGCATGCGGGTGAACTCCGATGATAAGGACCGAGCTGGGTGAAGCGAGACTAAAGAATCGAGGAGTTCAAATCGGGGGAGGCATTAAAGCTTCCAACGGTAGGAAGATTTTTCTCGATACATTGCAAGATTGCAAGCTAACGTTCGGATGAGGGTGAGCTCTCGAGGCTCACTGAATGGTGCATCGCACTAAAAAAGCTGGATTTCGAAATTTTTTTAAGGACAACCTTTCCCTAATTGTGCTACTTTACAACCACGTACAAGTTAGTGGAGTCGTCTGCAACCATCTCCAGCAGAAGGGGATAGACGCTAGACGGACAGCTGCAGTCGTAAGATTAAATACAACTAAGGAATAGTCACGATAATCTGTGCCGAGCATTAAATTAAAATATTTGACTGATCGGTCAGTTAGAAGGACTTTTAGACCAATGAATTCACCAATTGTTTTTGTAACGGCTCCAATCCCCCTGGGCAGTGGGGTTAACCCGCTCGCAGAAGCTGCGCAAATCGCCAGAAAGATGCAGTCGAGTGCTCGCCGCCGTGCGACCGACAAGTCAGTTAAAGTTAGCCCGGATATCGAGAAAGCGGCGATGCTGGGAGTTCCTGCCGAGCCGAGTAACCGCTAAAGGGGCGGTCTAAATCGCTCACATTCCACTCCGCGTGCGATGACAAAAATAGTCGGCAACGCGGTCTTGGGTGATTTGCGGACGCCTGCTAGGGTCGGCGCATGAATGTGGGACTGGTGTGGTTTCGTCGGGACTTACGGATCGAAGATAACCCTGCGCTGTTCGCTGCAGTTGCGGAGTGCGATGTAGTGGTCTGTTGTTTCGTGCTTGATCCGAAGATCCTGAAATCGAGCGACATCGGCGCTCCTCGGGTGGCTTACCTCCTGGAGGCGCTCCGGTTGCTAAAGAAGAATCTCGCCGACCGTGGAGTCACTTTTGTGATGCGACAAGGCGATGTTTCCCAAGAACTTCAGCTATTGATTCAGGAACTCAGTGCGAAGTCTCTGTTCTTTAACCGGGATTACGAGCCGTACGCGACGGAGCGTGACGCTGAGGTCGCGAAGATGTGCGACGGAATGGGTGTATCTGCGCGGCCCTTTAAAGAGGGAATGATCCATGAACCGCACGAGATACTAAAAGAGGACGGAACGCCTTACGCCGTCTACTCACCCTACCGTCGAGTTTGGGAAAAGAAGGGCGTTTCCAAGCCGCTGGCAAAGCCCGAGTTTAAAAATAGATCTACTCCCGAGATTTCAGCGGTGAAGCCGGGAGAAATTCCGGAGTTAAAGGAACTGGGTTTCCACCTGGATGTTCCCATGATTCCCGTGGGAGAACAGGTGGCTCAAGACGCTCTCACCGCGTTTTTGGCGGGACCCGCACCCAAGTACGAGACAGAGCGCAACTTTGCGGCGCTGGAAGGCACCTCCCGGCTTTCCGCGCACTTACGATTCGGGACCATCTCCGCACGCACCGTGGCCCATCGCGCTCAAGAGATGAAGCGCAAAGTGGGGCCCACTGAGGCGGGTCGTTCGCTGGACGTGTTTGTCTCTGAAATCATTTGGCGCGATTTCTATCGCTCTGTTCTTTGGCACAATCCCCATGTGGCTACGTCCTGTTTTAAGCCCGAGTATAACGCGTTAAAGTGGGAGAATGACGAGAAGCGCTTTCAGGCGTGGTGCGAAGGAAAGACCGGCTACCCGATGGTCGATGCCGGTATGCGGCAACTCAACACGACCGGTTGGATGCACAATCGCGTGCGAATGGTCGTCGCCGCGTTCCTCACGAAGGATTTGCTGGTGAGTTGGCAATGGGGTGAGAAGTACTTCATGCAAAAGCTTTTTGACGGTGATTTAGCCGCCAATAACGGTGGGTGGCAGTGGAGCGCAGGAACGGGTACAGATGCGCAGCCCTATTTCCGAATCTTTAACCCCAAGGCCCAGGCCGAGAAATTCGATCCCGAAGGTAAGTACGTCCGGAAGTATGTGCTGGACCGGGATGAGCTGAGTTATCCCCAGCCAATAGTGGACCACGCCGTTCAGCGCGACAAAGCCCTGGCCCTGTTCAAGGCGGTCGCAAAACCGGAGAGCACGGGTCACTAGCGTGGCAACGGAGGTCGAAGCGGAACCGAGTCCCCCTGCGCCCGAACCCGGAGCGCCTGTCGATCGTCCGCAAAGAAAAAGTCTGTTTATGAGAGGCTGGCGGCTGCTGCTCTACGTGCTCTGGAGCAGGTACTTTTGGCGGCGCGTTCGGATCTATGGATGGACACTGATCGTCAGTGGAGCGATCCTTTTCCTCGGTTTCTCCTACTACGTTTTGCAGGTTCGGCTTCACCCCATACTCGCCATAAAGCCGATCTTGGATTTGCTTCCCTTTCCCTATCACGTCACTTCCGTGGAGTGGACGGGCGATCAGCAAATAGAAATCCGAGGACTCGCCTTTGGAACCGCTCATCCCGACCTGCCGAGTGAACAAAGTAAGATCTTTTTCCAATCGAGCCGGGTCATTTTATCGTTTTCCCTGGATGGGCTCCAGAATGGGCGTTTGGATAGTCTCGAATTCCGCGGACCTCAGCTCTTTTTGGCGCGATTCGAGAGCAAAGTGATCGCTGGTGGACCGAGTCTGAGTGATCAAGCTCAAAGCTTTTTAATGAGCCAACTCAATTGGGTCGTCTCGAAGGTACAAATCAGCAATGGAACCGTCTATCTGGAAAATATTGGGCCGGATAAGAATTTGTTCGTTCCGATTCGAATCGGAGCCGAGGGGCACCCCACGATTCTGCGAGATATGCACTTGAATGACCTAGATGCAGGAGATACCGGCCAGGCCGAGCAAGTGGTACGCGTCCGGGGCGTGACACTGATTTCACCCTTCGACCCGCTTTCGCCGGTGGCCGATCTGCCCTTAACGGAGATTACGTTTACCTACGGCGGCCTTTGGCACCGACACCTGAGAGACGTCACGTTCTTAAACGCCACTCTCTATCTGGGTGCCGATTTATTTTGGTTTGCCGACGGGTTCAAATCTCACCCCGCTTCCACGTTGCAAGCTGCCTCGGGTAAGGTGATTCCAAAAGTGGCAGACCAGCCCGATCTGCCGTGGACAATTGATCACGTTTTCGTTCGATATGGGTCCTTGGGCGTCAGTGCCTTCGGACAAACGCCGGTAACCTTTCCCTTCGATCTGGAAGCGGAAGCCGACAATATCAAGACCAATGACATGACGAATTTGACGATGAAAACTGCGATCGCCATTCGTCGGTTCGATAAGGAATATCCAGCCTATAAAGTGAAGATCGTGGATCTGCACGGTCTCTTGCAGTTCAATCTACCGCCCGGAACGTCTTTCGTGGAAAATGCCGTTCAGACATTGCAAGTGGATGAGCTTTCGTGGAATGGAATCGCCGTCACCGATTCTAAAGCAACGCTCATCTTTGATCGAAACGGAGTCTTCGGCCACTTGGAGGGAAACTGTTACACCGGGAAGCTCCAAGGCGACTTTGGAATTACGTATAACGAGGGGTTTCCGTGGTTAATCCGCCTGAAGGCCGATAAGGTGGATGTGGAGCCGATTACGGAACGTTTGGCGCCAAACTATCTGGTCATTACAGGTAAAGCCACAGGCAATCTTTTCGTGGAGGGAAAGACGATCGATATTTTGAATTCGGAAGGCCTTCTCAAAATGGAAGATCCGGGTGGCCTCATGAAAATCACGTCGCTCGAAACGCTGTTGAAGCAGTACCCCATTGTCGGAAATCAAATCAAACAGGCGGCCGCTGAGTATTTGGTTAACGCCTTAAAAAATTACCCGTACAACCAGGGTCAAATCACTCT
>CAVURW010000089.1:0-3344 GCA_963743595.1 uncultured Verrucomicrobiae bacterium | reverse complement strand
TCCGATGGGCAAGTCAGCATGAATGATGAGCCGATGGATGGAATTAAGGACACTGCGCTTGGTCAGTTGAAGGCGACCTTAGTGAGACTGAAAGCAGCCACAGATGCTGCCAAGGGTTCTCTGTTAATCACTATCGTTAGCGATCCACAAGCTAAATATCGACGAACAATTAACGTGCTAGATGCTTTGGCGGAGTGTAAAGTAAATAATGTGACGTTTACAGTAGCAGAGGAAAATCAATGACAATAAATAAATATGAAAATGGTCCGCTTCCGAAGAAAAAGAGTAGCTACAGAGCTTTGCTAGCCGCAATGGGACTGAATTCGTTGCTCCTGAGTATATTGGTCCACGTGGTCTTCGGGGTCGTTGCAACACTTTTGATTGTTGAGCGATTCCAAACGAGACAGGTCAATTTTCAGGCTTCGACTGCTCCGCAGAATGACGAGATAGAGCATAAAGTAGAGGTAGCCAAGCGGAGTAACGTGGAAAGCGCGCCACCAGACTTGAAGCGCATTACCACGACCTCCATTTCGCCGATCTCGCTTCCCGATGTTCCTGAAATGTCTCAAACTTCTGAAGTGTTGCCGACTGCGATGAGTGGCGTTGATGGCGTGATGGGACAAGGAATGGGCGCAGTTGGTTCAGGAGGAGGAGGCCTGGGGAACGGAAACTCGTTCGGATCGTCTCTAACAGATGGAGCGACCCCCGCGCTAGTCGGAACATTCTACGATCTTAAGCAGACAAATGAAGACCCACCAAAGCCCACAAATATTTCTCGTCCGGATTGGAGGACTGTGATGGTGAGTTTGATCGCTCAAGATATGCACGAAAGCGTTTTGAGTAAGTATTTTAAAAGCCCGGATCAACGGAGCACGAGCGGCTTTTCTATTCCTGAGCAAGCCTCCGAAAACGCTCCCAAAGCATTCGGCCTTGAGGGCAAGGTGAAGCCGAATCTTTGGTGTATCGTCTACCATGCGGTCGTTGTCGCCCCATCGGCAGGACGTTATCGATTTGTCGGATTCGGGGATGATATGTTGGTGATTAAGAAAGATGGAACATACGTTTTTGACGGTGGCTGGCAGTTTATGACAAATCGCGAAGATTTACATCATACCTACCCTTTCGTGTGGACTAGTTCGCTAGGAAGCAGTTGTTTGCTCCGGCAAGGAACCTGGTTCAATGTGGATCAGGGGCAATCGGTAAATTTAGATATAGCAATCGGTGATTGGGGCGGTCAAACCGGCTTTTTCCTCTTCCTGGAAAAAGAGGGTGAGACCTACGATAAGCTTCCCGACGGTACGCCGAAACTTCCGCTGTTCCAGGTGGGTGCCAAACTACCTGTACCTACCGGAACGGATACGCCTCCTGCCTCGGATTCCCCGGAAATTTGGACGCCTCAAGATGGCAGTATTGTGCCATCCATCTAACGCTAAATAGCGCTCCACGATAGGGTCAAGTTTATCGAATGAGCGTTGAGTCTCCTCGCGAGTTTTCGAAGGCTTGGCCAGGCTGTTCGCTTCTACAGATTTTTTTGAGGAGAATCTTCTGTAAGCTTTCCGCCGACTGCTCGACTATCATCAGTAATGAGCAACAATCACTTCGACATCATCATCATCGGGACAGGTGCAGGCGGCGGCACCTTGGCCTGGAAACTGGCACCCAGCGGCAAACGTATCCTCTTAATCGAACGAGGCTCCTATGTCCCTCGCGAGAAAGATAACTGGAGTGCCCGAGCGGTTAATTTCGAAGGCAAGTACAACACGAAGGAAACGTGGCGCGACGTTAAGGGCGCGGAGCTTCACCCGCACACGAATTACTACGTCGGTGGCAATACCAAGTTCTACGGTGCCGCGCTCTTTCGCCTACGCAAGGAGGACTACGGTGAACTCAAGCACTTCGGCGGGGTTTCGCCAGCTTGGCCGGTGACCTACGACGAAATGGAGCCCTACTATTCGGCTGCGGAGCACTTATTCCACGTGCACGGTAATGCGGGGGAAGATCCCACCGAGCCCCGGCGCAGCGCAGCATATCCCTTCCCAGCAATCAGCCACGAGCCACGCATTCAACACCTCAGCGACGAGTTCAAACGCGTGGGACTAAAACCGTTCCACACGCCACTGGGCGTCATGCTGGATGAATCGAATCGGCATAAATCGCCCTGCATCCGCTGCAATACCTGCGATGGATTTCCCTGCTTGGTCAATGCGAAGGCCGACGCGCAAGTCTGCTGCGTCGATCCAGCCCTAGAACACTCCAACGTCACCTTAATGACCAACTCAAAGGTCACTCGACTCGAAACAAGCGCTTCCGGCCGAGAAATCACCGGGGTTCATGTGGAACGCGACGGCGGATTAACGGAGGTCTTTTCTGCTGGCATCGTCGTGGTCTCAGCTGGGGCGATTAACTCTTCGGCCATCTTGCTGAGATCGGCCAACGACAAACACCCGAACGGCTTGGCCAACGGCTCGGACGTCGTCGGACGCCATTACATGGGCCACGTCAACTCCGTGCTACTGGCGCTCTCCGCCCTTCCGAACCCCACCGTCTTTCAAAAGACACTTTCGGTAAACGACTATTACCTGGCATCTCCGGAATCGGAATTTCCCATGGGCCACATCTCGTTTGTGGGCAAACTGGATGGCGACACCCTGAAAGCGGGCGCCCCAGCAGTCGCGCCGAAATGGACACTCGATCTCATGGGACAACACTCGCTCGATTTCTGGCTCACGTCAGAAGATCTGCCCGACCCCGAAAACCGAGTCACGCTGGATAAAGAAGGGCATATCGTCCTGGCTTACAAACCCAATAACGAAGAGGGGCATAAACGCCTCATCAGCAAGCTGGAAGCGATCATGCAAGAGCAAAGCACTCACGGCCACCACTTTGAGGGATTATTCGCCCGGAATCTCTTCCTCGGCCAACGAATCCCCCTAGCCGGTGTAGCCCATCAAAACGGCACCATTCGCTTCGGCGCCGACCCCAAAACCAGCGCCCTCGATCCCTACTGCAAAGCGCACGAAATCGACAACCTCTACGTCGTCGATGGAAGCTTCTTCCCCTCCAGTGGCGCGGTAAACCCGGCCTTAACCATCATCGCCATGGCGCTCCGCGTGGGGGAACACCTCCTCGCCCGCATCTAAAAGCGCGCGATTCGTGCAAGTCCGTTCCCGCCGCCGATGCCTACCGTTCCCACGTGAGAGCGGTAGGCAGAAACCACGAGAAGCACACGAAATCGACTTGCATCCTTCCGCGCGACTTGCTTTACTGCACCTTCCACTCAGATCTTTATTCCGAAGTAGCTCAGTGGTAGAGCGGTCGGCTGTTAACCGATTGGTCGTAGGTTC
>CAVURW010000088.1:0-14676 GCA_963743595.1 uncultured Verrucomicrobiae bacterium | reverse complement strand
AAAACTCCATGGATCGCGGGTTTTCGACACCCCATTGATCGACGGAACCCTTGCCGACTTTCAGGATTCCCTCTTCAAGGGACTTGGACCAATAGTGATTGATTCGGATGATGTCCGCCGTGCCGGGCTCGGACGTGCTCGATTTTACGGGGCACTTTTTCTCATCCACGGCGATGTCACCATCCTTGTAGAGCCAGTAATGGGTGCTTTTCGATGCGGCGATGCGGCGGGGATTCACGATGCTCTTGATGACCGGGCTAACCCGTGCCTGGCGCATGAGGTAGCTTTCCGTGACCAGGCCCGGTGGGCGCTCAGTGTGCCCCGATGAACCGAACACGAGCCAATGGACCGCAACGGCTGGGTGCTGCCGGTAATTCCGCAGATTGCGCGGACATCACCCGATTGGGCAGAAAACAGGAATTCGTCGTCGTCAAGGAACGCGATCCGGCGGGCACCGTGGTTTCGGTTTTCACGATGCCACCGACGGATACTACGACGTCACTCATCGCGCAATCGCCCAGCAGTTCGGACCAATGCCGGATTTGATGGAGTATCTTTGGATCGGCGATCTTTATGACGGGGAGTTTTACAGGGGCGTGTATGAAGCGGCCAACAAGGCGCGTCCACGCAATGCGGGCACCCATCTTTGGAAGGTGAACGCCTCCTGGCCGTCCATGGTGTGGGAACTCTTCGACTGGTACCTTCACCCCAACTCCGGCTATTACCAGATGAAGGAGGCCCTCCAACCGATCCACGTTCAGTTCAGTATCGACGATGGCGGCATCCAGGTCGTCAGTACATTGCCAGACGCATTGAAGGGGGCGCGGGTGCACGCGGAGATCGTTAGCCTTCAGGGCGTTCCTGAATCAACGGCTGACTTCACCGTCGATGCGGCTGCGGACGCGACCACCCCTGTCGGCAGCCTCGCCGATAAACTCGGGGATTGTCATGCCCATTTCCTCGCGCTCACCTTGACCACGGCAGATGGCAAAATCCTCGATCACGATGTCCGCTGGGTGGCTGACGACGATGTTATCTGGGAATTGCAGGCGCTGGCTCCCGCGAATGTAGTTGGCACGGTAAAGGAGACCCATGTCGACGGTGCCGAAACTGTGGATACGATCGGAATCGAAAACACCTCGGATCTTCCGGCATGCGATGTCCGGTCTGAGATCCTTTCTGGCCCAGAGGGCGATGAAGTCCTGCCCAGCTTCTGGACCGATAACGCGCTGATCCTCATGCCGCACGAAAAGCGCGAAGTAACTGTTCGTTACCGCACGGCTTTGCTGGCCGCAGCAGAACCGCATCTGATCATCGAGGGGTTCAACGTGATGCCGCGCGAAATCAATATCGCCGATGGAAAAATAGTTCCGCTCTCCATCAAGCTGGTCGCCTGTGAGGCCGCACCTCCTCGCAACGGCAACCCCAACGTGAAGCTGACCTACGCCAATGCTGGCACCTCAGGACAGCGATATACCTCATGGCCAATTGCAGTCTCAGTGGACGGCAAGGTCGTGCGCTATGCCCATATCGATGTCAGCGGGCAAAAGGAAACCTTTCAAACGGTTTCGTTTGACGACTTGGTTCCAGGAGATCACAAGGTCAATGTGGGCTCCTCGGATCTCGCCGCAACGCAAGGATCGGTCAATGTAACGGCGGCACCATTTCCATCGGCCCTATTCGTGCCTCCACCCGTGAAGGCGCTGGCGTCGAGCGAGAGTCCCAACGGAGAGATCGCGCACTTGTTTGATGGCAATCTCTCACCCGATTCCGTCGGAAAAGCGGCTAATCTGGGCGGCGCCTACCTGGCAGCGCCAAACGATAAAGCTCCTTTGATCTGGACCGACTACGGCACAGCGATCAAAGCGAGAGGCGTGGCCTTTGCGCAACCGCCGTGCTCACCACCCGACGCAAATAACGTGACGACGATCAATCTGTGGTTCTTTACCGCCGATCCCGGTGGCGGCCCTGCCCTTCCAGATCCGAAAATCAAGCATGGTCCTGATGAAACGATCTTGATCAAATGGCATGCAGATTCCAGGTTGCGAATCTATCCTTTCGTTCATAATCGCCTAGGCCAATTTGTCATCATGCAACTCGTGGGGCACGGTACGAGCGTCGGCGGGAGCGAATTGCGGCTCATCTCCCAGTGAACGATGCGGCCATTTCTTAACTGGCGCTCATGCTAAAAACCTACAGTCCCGCCTCAGTGAATTGGGAATATCGATAATCCGTGGTCATTAACCATGTAAAACAACTAACACCGCGAAACAACCTTGGATTGTCGTGGTGTACAGGATTGCATATTCCTGTCACTTCTGACGTATCTAAACTGGAATTTCTCTGCAATTTCTGCTCTCTTGGTAAGGTCCGGGACGGGCAGCAGATGGGGACGAGTCCTGTGGTGACGTTTGAAGATGTTCAGCTGCCGCCAAGTACGAGTTACACATATCAGGTGGAAGCTTTGGATGCCTTCAACAACGTTATTGGAATAACCGGAAGGTTGCAAAAAGGTGTCGGGAAGTTGCGAAAGCATTTCGCAACGTGTCATTAGGGCTTCAAAAGGCTTTCGAGATTCACTAGGAATCACTGGGAGAAAAGCAGGTTCGGATCTTAGCAGATAGAATTAACTAAATGATCTACACTATGATGATATTCCGTGATTAGTTACTTGACTTTAGTTGTTGCCGTTGTTTTGAAAATTAGATTATTGAGGATATACTCGTTCTCAATTGAAAATACAGATGATATATTAGGAGGCCGAACGGTTAGGCGTAAATAAAACTTCACGGTTGCGACTCTAGGATATCGCGTCCGAATATAAGTCCCTTCAAATTTATTTGAACCGATACAAGCTATGTCTCGGATCAAGTCGTGCGGTATACTGCCTTGTGCCGTCGCATTCCAATTATAAAAGACAAGTACTTGCCCGACTTTGGTAAGGGCAGATTGATTTATAGAATATTCTTGAGCTTTAGTGCCGTCAATTCTCAAGTACTTTACGGTAAATCGGTCCCCTTCCACGAATATCACATTTGCCGATCCAAATCTGCTTCGCCCAATTGATAAACCATCGGTATTTTGATGGGTAGGAGATTGTCGAATGACATGGCATCCTGTTCCGCCCCCACTGCTTTGACCCATCGAAAGGGACCAAAATCCTTTAGTCCAGTACGAGCAATATACTTAGCCTCCTCCGCTTTATCAGAATCCATCATCGCTTGAACATCTACCCGGAAATTGGCCGGACCTCCCACAGAGAGGAGGGGATAAACAAGCCCGTTCCAGCAGATTCCAAACTTTTCGGTTCCGGCGCTGGGAATCACCCATCCGTGTTTTGAGATTTGTCCAGTCGCCCCAGGAGTCGGTCCTAACTTCTATTTCACGATACTCACAGCCTTGAGGATTTGCGTACCCCAGCTCGCAAAGCTTCCCTACTCCATTTGAAACGGCATCTGATTGAGCAGTCGAGGGACCAGGAAGAAATTGAGTGGGTGGTTTCGGATAGGGGTCGACGCGTTGCGCTCGGACAGTGCCGACTAAAATAAACATAAACAGGAGTGCGAAAACCAAACCGGGCATCATTCGGGCGTCCATGCTTCAGACTAGACCCAAAGTTGAATAAGGCGCGAACGTAATTGTGTTTGATAATTGCTTTCTAATAGAGGATCCGGCAAGCTACGCGTCTCCCATGCTCAATCACGTTAAAACATCCCAAGTTTTAGTGGTTTCTGCCTTTTTGAGCCTACTTTTCCTTTCTCAGGCATCCGCCGAGGAGAGCCGAGCCGATTTTGTAAAAAAAATGGAATTGGTTCATCAGGGCATGTCTGCAGAACAGGTAACTGCGATTCTTGGCAAACCCGACGACATCGTGACGCCGTATGATCCTGGGGATAACTACGGCGATGATTGGGAATTGTGGGGCTACGGGGCCGATGGACATTTGTCATTCCCCACACTGGGTGTAGTTAGGTTGGTTAAGGGGAAGGTGAACTATATCAGGGGCGATCGGGGCGCACCTCCGGCGGGCAACGTCATCAGCGAAGCGGAGCTGCGAACGGCACTCCGGCAGATTCACGCCGCGGACGAATCGAATCCGCTTTCAATGATCCGGGTGGTAAACCGACTACTCCCTATGGGCAAGGAGAAAATTCTCGCTGCCTTAAGTGAACACGAACGGGTTTCCAGCTTGTCCGGGTTCGATGGATACGAATCTTTCCTGCTGCTACGCCTGCTGTTTCAGGTGCCCAGCCCGCCCGGCTATATGCCAGAAATGCGCGTTGGTGGACCGGAGCCAGAAGGGCCCAAGGACAAGACAATATTGCCACTTTTTCCGGCAGCCCTGATTGATGAAGTGCCCATTTACTTAGTGTATGGATATGTTCTGGCGGGACAAGCTGAGCCCGTTGAGTTCCACATCGATTACTTTCGGAAAAATGGTGTTCTGCGTACGAGACCGCTGCGGCCCACCGATGATCCCCTGGGCGTCTTGCCGAAACTGGAGGCGTCGCCGGGTTGGCTCTACGGATTTGATCCGATGGAGAACGATCGCGGGAAGGGCTACATTGCCAATCAATTGCTGCGTCTGGTGGCGACGGTCTATCGGGCAGAGCTGAATCCGGATGGCGAATGCAGCGATTTTTATACTGGGGGGCATTTCGACCAAAGACGCTGGAACGCCATTGTCAAGGCTGTGGCGGATCTGCATATCCATTGGGACGCAAGCCAGAACCACTACGTTTTCTCGGATGGCTCCTCGTTGCCGGAACTGCCTAAGCCGAACTATCGCCGCGTAATCTGGGAAACTCCAGAGCTGGGCGACAACACCTGCCTTATTTTGGAACGGCTGAACGCGAAGTGGATTCGAGTCACGCAAACGCTCGATCTTGAAGGGCACCTGCGGGTTCATCCTGTGCTCACATTTCACGCGGTGGACGGGGGGAATCGGGCGCTCTACTCCGTTACAATTCCTGGCAGCTCTGGCGAATTTGAAACGGAGTTTCCAGTAACAGCAGGAGAACAGATTAGAGCGGAGCTGTCTTTTAGAGGAAAGACTCGGCTCAGTCCGACCTCAGTTCCCTGATTTCGGCGATGGAAAATGCCTCGACTGGGGAAATCCCTTGCGAGTTTTCTCATTCTTAGATGGGGGGCGTTATACTTGTCGTACAGCACGCACTTCCAAAAAGCGGTTGCCCTTCCAGTCGGTATAGTCAAAATGGCTCGAAAATAGAACTGATCACTCGCGAGAATCGAGAATCCAGAACCTAGAGTGATTTTCGTGCTTGCAGGGGGCACAAGCCAGGGTCTCCTAAAATCACTGGTGGATGGTTTCATTGCTGGGTGGTCAGCAAGGCCAACGCGCGTTGCACCTGGTAATTAGGAAAGCTAGGCAAAATTGCAAACGACAAGGTGTAATTCTCCATCTAGCAAGGACGGTGTTAAATAAGCAACGTAGTCTCGAAAGGCTTGGGTCTATCCACCCGTAAAAAGAAAGCCAATACACCAAGATATATGATCTATCGACTCCAAAAAAGTACGGCTCTACCTAATTCGAAGCTGAGACAGGACTCACGTAAACCGCGATCGGATCAGAAACATATTCAGCCTTCCTTGTTTTAAGGTTAAGAGTCTCGCCTCGCTTGTAATCTGCGCCATCATAGGCAAAGTGGATGGTAAGCGTCCCGCCGTTCTTCCCCGAAACAGCAAATGCAGCGGGTAGACCCTCCCAATCCCCTTGGGTAAAATCGATGGAAACCCGATAATCCCCGTTGGCGGGAAGTTCAATGGCTTCGATAGCATTAGCGTGCCACATCCTGGGACTTCTGATGATGTGATATAACTTGCTATTTTCGATCACTAAGTCGAACGATAAGCAACCGTACCATTGTGACGATGCTTGAGACAATCTCAGTATCTTGGTCGTCTGATTATGAAGTACAACTGTGAAAGAATTCTCACTCTTCTGATTCCCGAAGCTCCAATCGCGTTGTGAAAAAGGGACCGGGTTGGCGGGAACCCGAATTGAAGGCGGACCTTTTTCAGTAGAAACGCTTAAGCTCAGAGGTAGAGCATCCGCTCGACAGTAAATTCCCGAGGCAAAAAGAACCCACAGAAGTGTTAGACTAGATCGAAAGTTCATAACGATCATCAAAGCTATAGGGACGGCGACTTCCATGCTATTCGGCTACCCTCCGGCAGAAGCCCCACTACAATTACAGCCAAGGAAGTTTTCTCATTCGTAATCAAGTGCGGATCAACATACAGAACCAACTCGACCCGTACCGCCGACACGGAAGACATTTTGCGACGCTTCGCTCGTTTATGGTCACGTTAATCCGTATGGAAGCTTGAATCGACCAAAAATCGGCCTTACCGAAATAAAACCTCAGCTTGTCCGGAGGGCCGCCGGCCATCACACCAAGGTCTCCGTTTCCCAGCACCGCGCCATCGCCGATTCTTTGAGAGACGATCTGGCGTGGAGGGTCATGATAAGTTCCAACGACCCTCGCCGCGAGAGCCGGGCCGATCACTGCAGGGTCAGGCGGCGCGTCATCAGCCCTGGCGACCGAGAACATCAGCCATCCCAGTGCGAAAAAACCGTAGAACTGAGCGAGCAGCTTCATCGAGCCTTCACGGCAGTAACCTCTCGCCACCGTGGAGGAGCAGGCCCCGAGGCTTCGTTGTTTCCGCGGCTTTGAGATGGCCGGCGTCACGATCCTCCCGCACAGGGATAAACAGAGTATTCGGATAAATAAGCGTCCAGCTAAAAATTTGCGATAATGATTCGGCAGGGGGAAAAAAGAAAATGGCATTTCAGGTGTTCATGGCGCAACTTCCAGCAAACAGAATGGTTGAACGGAAGAGTAAGGTGCTCCGATAAATGAACAACAGAATTCAGATAAAGTTGTGTGTAAGGGAGCGACTCAATTTTGTTTTTTGTCTTGCCATCTGCCTGTTGTTGGGAACAGGTCAAATATTCGCGCAAGATCCTATTTATCAATTCGGGTTGACAATCCCGGCAGATCCCCAGCCTTCCCCTCCCGCACCGCGTGATGAAACCAAACTGACCGGCGAAACCCATGCCTTCCTCTGGATTCCGCCGCACGCGCCCAAAATTCAAGCCGTCGTGATCTGTCCGGCCAACATCATCGAACGGCGAATTTGTAGCGATGAAATCATGCGCCAAGAGGCGGCGCAGGATGGAATTGCGCTCCTTTTCCTTCAGCCAAGCTGGGGCCGCAAGTTCTTGGACGGTCCGAATCTGGTTCCTTTCGTGGAATCGATGCTGGACCGATTCGCCGATGTCTCCGGTTACGATGAACTCCGGACTGCGCCCTGGATTCCCGTAGGCCACTCCGGTAACAGCCAATTTTGTGCCGCGCTGGCCCGGGCAAAGCCGGACCGCACCCTCGCCAATATCGTAATCAAGGGAGGCCTCCCTGGACCTGACCAGGAAGCTGGCGCGACGGCGGGTTTAGTCGGCATTCCCATCTTATTTGTAACAGGACAGTTCGAAGAAGTCCCGCCTCCTAAAGGCATCATCGATTTTTGGTGGGGCCAGCAAATGAGGCGTTTTGCCGCGACGAAAGCCGCCGTGCCGGAAGCCTTGATTAACGGCATTGAAGATCGCAGCCATGGCCATCTGAATTGGTTCCCATACATGGCTGGGTACGTGGCGCTTTTCATGCACAAGGCCGTCGCGGCGCGACTGCCGGAAACGGACAACCGCTTAAAGTCAGTCGCGTTCGATCAGGGCTGGTTGACCGACCCGGATGAAAAATATCCATCCGCGCCGGTGAAGACTTACCAAGGAAATCGGTCCGCAGCCTTCTGGTTCTTTGACGAGGAGCAAGTAAAGGCGTGGCAACCGCTCTACGATAAGGACCGGGGCAAGCAGGATCAGATGCTAGCGTTCGTTCAGGACGGAGCCGTGGCCCCGATCTGGAACGGCTGGATTGTCCAGGCGCTCAAATTCGAACCGCAACCCGATGGTGAAAGCTTCAAAGTGGAAGCCAAGTTTCGCGACGAGGTTCCTGCTCCTTTATCCACCGCCGGAACAAAACTAGGCCACGCTTCGACGGGGGGAATTACATATCAGGTCCTGGGCTGGGCCGGCAACATGCTGCAAACGGGGCCAAATACCTTCCGGGTCCACTTTGATCGGGAAGGCGTTAATGGGCGCACGGTCCATGTGCTCATCGGAGCAATTCATCCCGGCGACGATAAGTACCGCGAGACCGTCGCGGTCGCGACCTTGGATGTTCCCTACCACAACACTGGAACTCCGCAGACAATCACCTTCCCAATGATCGACGACCTTCCCGCCTCGACCATTTCCGTGCCCTTGAAGGCTACCGTCGACACCGGCCGAAAGCCGGACTACTTCGTTTCCTGGGGACCGGCCGTAGTGGAAGGTAATATGCTCAAAATCGTTGATGTTCCTGAGCGGGCCAAATTTCCACTTGAAATCAAAGTAACCGCTTATCAGTGGGGCTCCGCTGCAACCCCTGGGATCTCCTCGGCCAATCCTGTAACGCAAACTTTTCATCTCACCAAGTGACCAACTATGCTCCTTCTTCGTAAAGCCACTATTTTCTCTCTGAGCCTCAGTTTCATAGTTTCCGCCATCCAGTTCGGCAGGGCCGACGACGGCTAAATCCCGCGCCGGGCGTGACGATCCCGACCGACGACATGGGCGTGCGGATTTTCTCGAAAGTCCCGCCGCCCGGCGTGCACCCCCGCGTGCTGATGAGCCCGGAAGACATTGATCCTTGGCGCAAGAGTGTTGGTTTGACCAGCCGGGGAAAAGAGTTCTTCAGCAAACGGTTCCAATCGACGCTGGTGGACCAGTTGGCGACCGTCGGCGAATCCGTCACGGGGAAGGATCTCTGTGATCAATTCCAAAAACTGGGCGGCGGTAACGGCGGCGGCAATGACGTGCTCTACGCGGCCTTGGATGTCATGTACCACCCTGAAGACAAGGAGACCTCAGCCAAAGTCTGTCGGGCGGTGGCCAATTTCGCGCGCGTCGTCATCGCTCGCAGCACGAACGATCCCCGGTGGGGCAAAAATGGAGTCGATAGCGGTCTGGGTGAGATTGATGACCGCGGCGGGGAAAGCCTGGCCCTTTCGTATGACTATCTTTTCAACGATATGACCCCCGACCAGCGCGACATCTGCCGCTCGGCGATCGCCCTTTCTGTTAAGGATCTAAAGACCTGGGGCATGGGCATGCCACCGGGACGCTGCTGCAGCAACTGGGTATCCTATCATTCCGTGTTGGCGCTCATGCATTGGTCGATAGAGGGGGAAAAAGGCTATGACGAGAAGGATCTCAATTCCTTTCTCACCGCTTTACAGGCTTGGTTCAACAATTGTTTTTATGCCGGGGGCGGAGGTAACGAGGACGGCTATATCGCAAACACCAGCCTACGTGAGGGCACCATGGCCATGATCGGGTGGGCCCGCCGCGGCAATAACCTGTTTCGAATGCCCGCCTATCGAGCCTACTGGCGCTGGATGATTCAATCCCTGGTACCCGCACCGGAAGGGGCCAGGGGAGTTCCCTACGCGTGCAACTCCGCTACTCCGTATGAGGCCATGCCTACCTTAAGCCGCTGGGCGATGCCGGGTGATCCTTTAGTGAATTACTATTTCTACCGCTACAAGGGAAAGAATTATGAGGGGAAGAAAAGCTGGGAGTACGGGTCTGTGACCATGCTATTTGCCTCCAACTGGGAAGACACCCCTGCGACGCCATTGGATCCCGCCAAGTTGGGGTTGCCCCTCACCGATTATTTTCCGGAACTTGGCTTGATGACGGTGCGCAGCGATTGGTCAGACGAGGCTCTCTCCCTCAATTTTGAGTGCCGGCAGGATGCCTGGCAAAATCGCCATGAAGGGGCCGATCGAGGCCGCTTCGTCCTCTGCGGTTTGGGACGCCAGTGGATCGGAGGAAAATGGAACAACAACACCGGATCCGAAACCGATTCGCTGGTCAATATCGACGGCAAGGCGGAGATGACCAAAGACGAAGGCGGCAAAGTTCCTAACGGGAACATGATCGCTCATTTCGATAGCCCCCTCTTTGCCATTGGCTGCATGGACCTGAAACGCTGTTACGATTGGACTTGGCTTAATACGTTCAAAAATCCTGGCGCAGGTTGCGAACCCGAAACGACCTCTCCGGCAGAACTTGGGTGGACGTGGCCGAGCGGCGCGCTGCCCAAGGCGCTTTATGGGGCAGACGACGCACAAAATCCGGCCTATGGCTTCCTTGGTATGAACTACTGGCGCAAACCTTCCAACCCGGTCCGATATGCGTTCCGCACCTGTGCCATGGCGCGTGGAGCTCATCCCTATGTCCTGATCGTGGACGATATTCAGAAAGACGGGAGTCAGCACAACTATGCTTCGAATCTCGAAATCTCCCCCGACATTGACCTGGTGCCTTCCACAGCCAGCGAAGGGTTTCTCACCTCACAGGATCCGTCTGTGACGGGCAGGATCTATTACCAGGTTCTAAGTCCCGCAGAGGTCAAAATTACGACGGAGGATTACACCTTGCCCGGCCGCTCGGAAAAGGTCGTCCCCCATCGCCGCGTCGTGGTCGCGACGAATACGGTGAGCCCAAACTTTAAGATCGTGTTTATCCCCTTGGGGTCGAAAGAAAATCCTCCTATCCTCGGAAATGAGGCCGACAAGACCTCCATCGATTGGCCCGATCAAAAAGATTCCCTTACCTTCACCCAGACAGCCGAGAAATACACCCAGGTCGCTCTGACGCGAGACGGCAAATCGCTTTTCGAAGGTTTCCCCTCGGTTAAAATCTTTCCCTCGGCCACAATGACCGTTGCCACCGCATTGCCTCTTTCCGATCCCCATAACTGAACAAAATTCCGGAAACAGAATTCTATTAGCAGGTCTCGTGGAAAGGACTGTCAGCATTACACTCTGTTCAAGTCATGTCACAGTTGCTCCAGTGCCGATTGACATTCCCCGCTAGTCTGGCGGTTAGCAGCGATAATGGGCCTCGGATCAATTGATCGAAGGCCTTTCACGAACGGGCGTTAGGACGAGCACGTCTCCGCGCCGGGTGGGCAGACGGAAGACAGGGCCGGTAATTGGACCTGCAGTGCCGGAGACTCGCACTGAGGCACCAGGCCATGGGTTGGCCAGCGGACAGGTTTCTCCTGCAGAGCTGACGATCCGCACATAAATAATTCAACCATTCTTCTGCTGGCTGCTGATCAAAAACCCTCCACATGCCTCTTCTCGGGTTCCAAAATGTCGGTGAATGCATTTCCTCTGGATAAAAGTTTTGGCCCTTGGCAGAGGATCAGCAAAATATTGGTGGGGTGCCCGGTAATTGAATTTGCTAAAAAAAGCGGGCGTCATGAAATCACTTAACTCGATAATGGTTGCATCCCATCCTGGGAAAAAGCGCTTTATCTTGCAAAAATAGTGTTCCAGAAAGCGCTCTTTTTGAGAGAAGCCATTGTAGTCGAAAACCGTATCATCGGTAGCGGCATAAATATGACTTCCCCGCAATCCGTCTCGAGGCTGGATGACGTAGGGACGGTATTTCCCGGCGCCAGGGTCCTGCAAAAAGACATGGGTCAGGATATGACAGGCACCGGAGGCAAAGAAGGAGCGGTCCCCACGTTTCCAGCTGAGAGCTTGGTCTTTCTTTTGGGCTTCGGTGCGAAAAATCATACTTATGGTCAATATCTCTTTGATTTACCTCGTGCAGAAAGATATTGGTCGAATTCCGTGGTCTAGATTTTCTGTTTTCATGCCGTGGAAATCAAGTCCTTCTCCTCCGAGGTGACAATGACCATATCAATGCTTTACCAACTCCTTTGCAGCGGACCAAACCTATTTCCTTTTCAAGGCAGCGTGTCCATTCCGGACAGGGTCGATAATAGGGCAAATGCAATTCGTCCTTTAACTGTTTCCAGGTTATTCCAGATGGCTGATCCAGCAATTTGTTATGAACCAATTGTTTGAATTCTGGATATTTCATTTTGCTCTGGGCTTGTACACAAATTCATATTTAAGCCCATCAGGATCAAAGAAAAAGTGGCGTAATAGCCTTCGCCATATTCGGGACAATTGCAGGGCGGATTTTCAACGCGGCATAATCCTTCTTTCTCAAGAGGATCGAGAATTTCAGCATAAAAACGGTCAATATCTTCCCGGCTCGCTGCACAAAAAGCGATGTGGTCATGATGTCCGAGTGCGCCCCGCCGATGCGGGACCGATTGATGTGCGGCTCGAACCTGGCAAATACTGATCTCATGCGGCGTCTCCAAATCCAATCGGCGCCAATCTTCGTATCCATAATCCTCACCATATGAGCTGTCGGCCAAAGTATAGCCAAAATAACGAAACATTCCGCTATAGAACGGAGACGAGCGGGCCACGTTCGATACATTGATGATCATGTGGTGAAGGAGTCCGCGGTGAGTGGCCATTTAATGGAAAAGGTAAAAGAGTTATGAGCGACGCTCAATGCCCTTTAGGGGTGTTTTCAGATCGGGATAAATTTCGAGCCCGAGGCTATCCTAAAAGCCAACTTAAAGCATGAGGGAGTTCGTCCTTCCAACACCTCGTCTCATGACCTCCCGCGTATAAATTATAATGCACAGTGTGCCCTTTGGTTATTAATGCTGCCGAGAAGCGTTCACATGCAGAAATTTGGGTAACTTCCTGGCGTAATCCCGTGGGAGGATGAGCAACACCCGATCCGGTCTCCTTGTCGCCCACGCTTAACCAGAATTTATTCTTACTCACCGGCATTTGACCAAGATTATTCATCAGCCATTCATTGTTCCACCAAAAGGAACCGGAATGGCTCAGGCAATTAGGAAATAACTCGGGCCGGATGAGAGATAAATAGGTCGAAGCAAGGCCGCCTAGGCTGGTTCCTGCAATAAGATGATTGCGATCAGAAACAGTACTACTTTTCTTTCTGAGCCAGTCGACAAGATCAGTTGCAATAAAGTCAGAATATTCAGGATTACAAATTAAATCCTGGTGTCTGGCTGCACCGTTAACATGGGAGACAAATGCACAGAGCATGGAAGGGATGACGCCTGTACTTTGTAGATGAATAAGGAGGGACGGGGCATCCATCTGATTAACGTAAAATTCGCCATCCAAAAAGATGCCCACTTTTTCAGGAGCACCGGCATTCAAAAGCCATACTTTCCGAGAGTATTTACTGGATGAACTCTCCACAACATGTTCTTCTGTGTTCATTTTTTGCTAAATTTATACCTTTTCCAATCAGATTAAGGAATCACCAGCCCCATCGGTTTCATAAACTGCACCCAAATCATTCTTTAACCGATCCAATCCGCTCGAATGCTCCTCATTGCTAAGCAGCCGAAACATGGAGAAATTCTTTTCTTCCACGGTTCTAATGAGAGAAGCAGATACAGCAGCGGATATAGACGCAGGCCTGATCTCCACGAAGTTTAGCTGAAATCCGGTATCTTCCGCCACATGGACAATATCTTGCACGTCTGGATATCTCTGCTTTTCATTTTTTGCCAGGGAGGGAAAATATCGATTATAAAAACGGGCTTCGATTTGCGGGTGCGACTCGGTAACAATGCAAAGCTTTCCTTGGGGTTTAAGAACTCTTCTTATCGTCTGAAACATCTGGCCCAGATCAGGCACATGATGAATGACATCCGTCATGTAAGCGAAATCGAAAAAGCTATCCGGATAGGGAATATGGGAATGATTGCCTTGCTCGATAATGAGCACCGGATTCTTTTCATTTACCTTAATTCGCATGCCATCTGAGGGTTCAACTCCATGGCACTGACAGCCGTAAAGGGTCTGAATCAGATGAAGATAATTTCCCGTTCCACAACCAAAGTCCAACACCACGCTCGCACCGGAAAATCGAACCGCTTTATGAAACAGAGCGATCAATGCTTCCGAAGCATTGCGGGTATTATCATAACTTTTAGAGGCTGCATTATAATCGATCATGAATGTCTGGTTTTGAAAATCCCGTTTCATCAATTCGGCCAAGCGAATCGATTCCGCGTCCCCGCTATTTTGCAGTGTTTGCAGCATTTTTGCCTGGTCCTCTTGAGAGCGATTCTGTCCCAGCTTCAATTTTGCCTCAACTCGGGTGATCTCAATTTCAAAACCAACAATGGCTTGATTTAGCTTGGCCCGCACTTCGTCTGGCAGACGTGAAGTGGTCCACGGATTTGGGAATCCCGATTCATGCGCTTTCACCGTCTCGTCCAACACGGCATTCAATTCCTCCTCCGTTTCCATAATTTTTGGAAGACCATAGACGTGAACCGTTACATAATTCCAGGTCGGCACAGCTACATCCGTCACATACCAAGTGGGAGATATGTAAGCATGAGGTCCGTTAAAAATAACCAAAGCTTCTTCCTTTCCAATAAACAATTACCAATGCCGATTGGCCTTGGCCATATGACTGACGAGCTTTCCTTTTGCGCCCTGCTCCGGTTTATAAAGAAAAGGCAAATGGCTGGCGAAAAGGGAGTCGCCGTCGTTGGAAATAAGGGTCCCGAAGCTATTCGACGAGATTACCTCCGCAATCTTGACTGGATCGGTAACTTGGAATGCGCTGGGAATGTACATATCAAAAAATGCTTTCGGAGATCGGCATGACCTTTC
>CAVURW010000087.1:0-5200 GCA_963743595.1 uncultured Verrucomicrobiae bacterium | reverse complement strand
AAGAATAAGACTTCACTTTCGTCTCGGCTGCGGTAGCGTTTACGGAAATGGAAGAATCGACCGTTTCTGAGCCGAAGAAAACGAAAGGGGCGAGCCATGTGCAGGCGACCCCGGAACCGTCCGTGGACGTCATGGTGGCTGAGACCGCAGCTGTCGAGGTAGAAAAGCTCGATTTTTACTACGGGAAGAAACAGGCGCTGTTTGGAATCGATCTGGTTATTCCCGAACAGAAGGTGACAGCGTTTATCGGACCGTCTGGCTGCGGGAAATCGACCCTCCTTCGCTGCATCAACCGGATGAACGACTTGATCGAGGGAACACGCGTCCGGTCGGGGAACATCAGTGTGTTTGGCGAAAAGATTTTTGATGAGCCGGGCACGCAAGGCGGTCCCAAAGTGGATGTGATCGAGCTTCGTAAACGAGTCGGCATGGTGTTCCAAAAATCGAACCCCTTTCCTATTTCGATTTACGAAAACGTGGTCTATGGCTTGCGCCTCCAGGGGATCTCGGGGAAATCGGTTCTCGATGAAGCTGTCGAACGAAGCCTTAAGGGTGCCGCGCTGTGGGATGAAGTGAAGGATCGCCTGAATGCGAGCGCTCTAGGCCTCTCCGGCGGTCAACAGCAGCGGTTATGCATCGCCCGCACGGTGGCGGTTCAACCGGACATTATTTTGATGGATGAGCCCTGTTCCGCTTTGGACCCAATCGCGACACTGAAAGTGGAAGAGCTGATTCACGAGCTGAAGAAGTCGTTCACCATCATCATCGTCACGCACAGCATGCAACAGGCGGGACGTTGCTCGGATTTAACGGCCTTTTTCTATCTCGGAAAACTGATCGAATTTGATAAAACCAAGAAGATCTTCAGCAGTCCTGCCCAAAAGCAGACAGAGGACTACATCAGCGGTCGGTTCGGCTAAACTTAATACGAGGCAATGCCCGAGTCGCATCTATTTTTTGGCCGCTCGGCTCCTGAGCCGATGATGCGGTTGCGTGAAACGCTTCTCATGATGGCGAGTCTAACGGATCGAAATTTTTCGATTGCGATTCGTGGCTTGTCAGAACGAAACGACCAGCTTGCCGCGACAGTCGAATCTGAAGATTCGCAACTCGACGAACTCGAGATGAGCGTAGATGAGCAGGTGGTGGCCTATATGGCAACTCAAGCTCCAGTGGCGACCGACTGCCGATTCATGTTAGTGGCTTCCAAAATTTCAAGCAATTTGGAACGAATCGCGGATCAGGCGGTGAGCATTGCCCGGCGTGCGCGAAAGTTAAATGCGATGCCGCCCTTGGAAGTCCCGGTGGTGGTAACTCAAATGGCTCACGTGGCTCAAAATATGTGCCGGGACAGCATCTCAGCATTGGTTGAACAAAAGAACGATTTGGCTCAGCACGTGGTGGGTCGCGATAAGATGGTCGATTCGATGTATAAGGTTCTTGCCAAAGATCTTACACAACGGATGGTGGAGGATTCCTACGTCGTGGAAAGGGCCATTCACTGGCTCTTTGTGGTCAAGTGCATCGAACGCGTGGCGGATTACGCCAAGAACACAGCTGAGGAGGTCTATTACCTCTACCAAGCTGTCGATATCCGGCATGGCGGGGCGAAGTAACGCGGGTTAAACGGTCGGTTTGATCGGAACCGATGCCGAGTACAAAACGGTGCCGTTGTTATCGATGACTTGAACCGCCATAGACGATTTGTCCAAAAAAACGGACATAAATCCGGATATCGACTCGCTGAATACCGCATGCGGCGTCATGTGATTTACACGATGTTCCGATCCGCCACCAGAGACGAAAAGCTGGACTTGATCTGCAGCCAAATGTTGGAGGTCGTGGTCGTGGCCACAGAAGTAGGCCTGCACCCCATGTTTTTGGAAGAGCGGCAGGAACTGCTCAATAAGCTCCTGTTGATCGCCATGAATACCACCGGAGTAGATGGGATGATGCCCAAAAACCAATTTCCAAGGCGCAATGGACTGGGCGAGTGCCTGTTCCAACCAGGTCAATTGCGCGCCCCAATCTTGTTGCAGAACGTGTTCGTGTAAGGCGGGGTGCTCCACATGAATGGGGTCGTGATAGGCCTTGATGGCCGGGCATGTATCGGTAAAAAAGAGATCCACCGCTTGATCGCCGACTTTCCGGGAGACTGCATAGTAGCGACTCGGCAAGGTCCAGAGCTGACTCGTCTTCGCGTAGGCCAACTGGGCATCGGTATTGCCCACATAATCGTGGTTCCCCAGAGTGATGTACCACGGGACCTGAAGCGAAGCCGCCGAGTAGACGCGTTCGTACGATTGCTGCCAATGAGAATCGTCTATGGAAGCCACGCCATCATCGTAAAAATTATCGCCAACGGAAACGATAAACTGCGGACGAAACGACTCGGCCAGATGGGCCATTTGATCCGCAACCTGCTGTTGATCGGGTCGCCCCCGACGCCCCCAATCACCGATTACCAGGAAGCGGAGGGCATCTGGGGGAGGCGTCTGACCCTGGATGCTTTTGATTCCCAGGAGAGATGCTTGAGAGGCTGCAAAGAGGGTTGTTACAAAGGAACGGCGAGAAATTTTCATTTTGTGATTGATTAAGGTTGCGGTTTGAATCCAGGCACGCCTAGAGTGCGGGGAATTTACTAGTTAGTCAAATTAGTGGCCAAACGAATCAAAAGATCGTATTAATAGTTTAAGTTACGTGTGCAGTTAATCAGCTTTCAGGCTATTCTACCGATAACCAAATCATGGACTTAGAGATTTTAGACAACGACAACAAAGGGTACCAATTGCGGGTGCGCATCTCCGCCAAGGAGAGGGAATTGCTGGACAAAATTCGGACGGAACGGGCCAAAGGGGAAACCGTCTCGGACGTCGTTCGAGCGGCCATCGCTCTACTCATTGAAAAACATCATGGCGGACAAGTCTCCGGTGGGTTGCAGAAGAAAGTTTCGACGCTCGCGACGTTGTTGAAACGTGAACCAAAGCAGGTGGAAGAGGCATGCGTGGAGGGGATTTTCGACTTGATCGAGAATAAGGCGAGGGTGCCGTTGATAGTGATGGAGAGCCAACTGCATCTGAGCTATGGGAACCCTGGAGACAGCCTCCATTTTCCCTGGGAAGTGTAGCGGATTCCGAGTTGGATTGAGCAATCGGCATGGCCCGTGCTTACCGCATTTCTTGTAATGAACCATTAATCTGGTGCGGAATTCCGACTCCTAAAGGAAGTTACACATTTTTAAGAAATAGTCGATAATTTCACAAGTTCTTCAGAATCTGTTCTTGTGTTTGTCACGGGCTACTGCCAGCTTTCGTGGACCGAGCAGCGGGGAGCTGTACGGGCAAACAAATCTAAAAACAGGAGAATAATGAAGAGCAATTTTATCAAAGCTGGTCTGGCTGCGGTCCTCGCAACAGCACTTAGCATTATGCCCTCGCAAGCGGGCCAGGATGATGCGTTGATCGACGCATTGGTACAAAAGGGAGTGATTTCCGCTAAGGAAGCTGCCCAGATTCGCGATAAAGCGATGACGGACCTCAACACAGCTCCGACGCAGGTCATCAGCTTCAACAAAGCAATCAAAAGCCTCAGCCTCTACGGCGATATCCGCCTCCGCGCTGAAATTCGTGATGGTAAATACGCGATCAACAGCTTGAACGCGAACACCGGCACACTCTACCCGAGTGCAGGCAGCGATGGACGCGACCGTTTGCGCTATCGTTTCCGTTTCGGCTTGAACGGCGAGCTGAACGATAACGTGTTCTTCGGTTTAGGTGTGGCTTCTGGCTACACAAACGACAAGTCGGGTAACGTCACCTTTGGTGACCAAGGCAGTGCAGGACCTTTCGGTAAAGCAAAGGGCGTTATTGCCATCAACCGGATTTTCCTGGGCTGGAAACCGACTGATTACCTGACGGTGGAAGCGGGCCAAGTCGATAATCCCTTCTACTGCACGAATCTGACATGGGATCCGAACATCAACCCGACCGGTTTCTTCGAACAGTTCCAAAAGGACGTAGGTCCGGTGAACATCTTCGGTAACTTCGGACAGATGATCTACGGTGCCACCTCATTCGATGACTCCTCAGCCTTGGGCGGACGGAATCTCACCGATATCTGGATGCTGGAAGAGCAGATCGGCATTAAATGGAAGATCAGCAAGGACATGAACTTCAAGGGTGCGGTTGGTGTGACGAATTACACCGGCACTCGGACAACGACGACGAACAACGGTGCTTCCCAAACGCAGACAGCTGCGTTCTCTGCAGCTCCTTTAGTTCTCAACGGCCAGAACCAACAGCCAACCGACTTCGCTGGTCCGTTCGTCGGCGCGTATCCTGACACCTACACGAACGACTACGGTGTGAACAACCTGTTCATCCTGGACGTTCCTGCAGAGTTCAACTTCAAGGCGTGGAACATCCCGATGAAAGTATTCGGTGACTTCGCATGGAACTTGAGCGCAGACGGACGCTCCCATCAGACAGCTGCAGTTATTGGAAGTGGCACTGAGCTGTCAGCCCCTGGGACCGCTGGGACCACCTATCCCGGTGCTGCCCCTGGCGCTATCCCCGCTGCTGACTACAAGAGCCCCTACATCCTGAACTTGAAACGTGGCAACGGCGGCCAAGACATGGCCTTCGAAGCTGGTTTCCAAGCGGGCGAACTCAAGAAGAAGGGCGACTGGTTGGCAAAGGCCTACTGGCTCGATCGCGAGTATTACTCACTCGATCCTAACCTGGTTGATTCCGATATCTTCGACGGTCGGACCAACCTTGAGGGTTATGTGATCCAAGGTAACTACAACCTGACGGATGACCTTACCTTCACGCTCCAGTACGGCGAAGCCGGTCGCGCTGACAAGGACCTCTCAACTCCTGGTATCGAACAGGACTTGAACGTCGGCACAATCGCTCACTACCGCATCGTCCAAGGCGACTTGATGTGGAAGTTCTAAATCGGAACCTCAGCTCTAACAGCTGACCGATCGAAAAACCCGGGCCAAATGGCTCGGGTTTTTTGTTGTCTCGATTCCGAGTCTCCCCTGACGTACCCTCCTCCTTTTATGCCCGATGATCGATTGTCCGAGTACGAGTTTCAATTGCCTCCCGAGTTAATCGCCACGCAACCGGCTAAGGAACGGGACGGAGCTCGACTCCTCGTTTACGATCGATCCACCGATCTGATTCAACATGCCGCC
>CAVURW010000086.1:0-4887 GCA_963743595.1 uncultured Verrucomicrobiae bacterium | reverse complement strand
AGCGATAATCCAGTTCACGTCCCCATCTATTTACGAGCGCTAAAAACACTTCCGTGGCTTCAAAGATATCCCGCGCGCTTCGTCGGAATGGGCGTTCGTCCTGAACACATTCAGAGCTTGTAAGCTGCCGAGACAGCGTTCGCAAAAGAGGCGAAATGCAGGTTTCGCAGTGCGTTTAAAAACGACAATCTCAATGCAACCTGTTGACGTCTAGTAACTTACACCCATTTAGATTTTTTGGTCCGGGATTTGCCGGATCGAGTAGCAAAAAATAGGAGACTAAATATGCACTTATGGGGTGAAGCAATTTCGTACGGGGATGCCTTTCTTTTATTTATGGCCTTGGGGTTAGCCCTGGGTTTTGAATGCGTTAACGGATTTCACGACACTGCTAACGCCGTTGCCACAGTTATTTACACACACAGTTTGAGGCCGATTTATGCCGTTGTTTGGTCGGGGATCTGGAATTTGATCGGCGTACTGACCTCATCGGGCTTGGTGGCCTACAGCATTATCGGATTACTTCCGAGAGAGCTCGTGATGAACATAGGTACGGGGAATGACGCCAGCCAGTTCGTCGGGTTTGCGATGATCTTTTCATTACTTCTTTCTGCCATCATTTGGAATGTAGGCACTTGGTACTTCGGTTTGCCGGTCTCCAGTACGCATTCGCTTGTCGGTGCCATCCTTGGCGTCGGTGTTGCCCACGCCATTCTCAGTGGTCAGGAATGGACGCAGGGGCTTAATTGGGAAGAAATACGCAAAGTGATCCTCGCACTTTTGATTTCGCCCCTTGTCGGCTTTGCCGGAGCAGCACTACTGCTTTTGGCCGGTAAATTGATGGTCCATCGCGAAGATCTTTTCCGCGCTCCGGAGAAGGACGAAACACCTCCAACTTGGATTCGTGGAACCCTAATTGGCACTTGCACCGGGGTCAGTTTCGCGCACGGATACAACGACGGCCAGAAGGGAATGGGCGTCATTATGCTGATCTTGATTGGGATTTTGCCCGGGGCCTTTGCGCTTCAAAACCCCGATAAGCCCGATCAATTTCAAACGACCATTCAACTCTCCCAAAAGGCTCAAGGAATCTTTCAATCACAGAGCCAGTCGAAACAGGACGCGGGTGCGCCGTCATCACCAACACCGTCCCCTTCGCCAACCCCGGCCAACGGTTCGCAACCCATTGCGAGCATCTTAAAGCCATCGGCTCCAAGCCCGAGCGAGGAGAGCCTGAGCCAGTTCACAAAGACAGGAAAAATAACGCCACAGACCTATGTCGCTTTTAGCGATCAATGCAGACGTGTTCAGGAAGATTTGTCTAATATCAAGAGCTTTAACGACCTGCCCGAAAACAAGAGAGAACCGGTACGTAGAAATATTTATCTTTTGGCCGATGGAATTTCAAAGCTCATCAAATTGAAAGTCATTAAGAATACCGATCAAGACGCAACCTTAAAGAGCTTCGACAAAGACCTGAAAACCTATACTGAATACATCCCTGTTTGGGTTAAGGTAGCGGTAGCACTCGCGTTAGGATTGGGGACCATGGTCGGCTGGAAACGGGTGGTCGTCACAGTGGGTGAGAAAATTGGCAAGGCGCATCTGACGTACGCTCAGGGCGGTTCCGCTGAGATCATCACCTTTATCACGGTGCTCGGGGCGGGACTCCAAGGCTGGCCCGTGAGCACAACTCACGTGCTGTCCTCTGGAATTGCAGGAACCATGGCGGCGAATCGCTCCGGGCTTCAGACGCAAACTCTGATCAATATCCTCCTAGCCTGGGTCTTAACCCTGCCGGCCTGTGTCTTTCTAGGAGCCTGTCTCTTTTCGGGCTCACTCTACTTCCTGTTTAACGTTGTCGGGATTCGCTAAGGCTTCGTTTCGCCTTTCGACTGATGGCGCTGATGTATTCAGCACCAAAATAAAGAATCTGTGCTGAATAGAATACCCAGAACAGGATAACCATAAAGGAAGCAGCGGGGCCGAAATGAGAAGAAAAACCTGCGACGATGACGTACCAGGCTAGAATCCATTTCCCGAGCACGAAGAGCGTTGCTCCAACGAGAGCGCCGGGGATGACGTTCCGCCACTTCACCTCCACGTCGGGTAGAACTTTATAGATCGTCGCGAAAAGCGAGGCGACAATTGCAAAAAGACAGATCGAATTCGAGATGTCACTTCCGATCCGGGCCACAGTCGACTCCCAGTGCGCGGCGAGTTCGTTGACAACGGCTGAAGCCAATAATGACACTACCATAAAGAATCCGATGATAAACACCATTACGACCGAAAGAAAACGATCCTTTATCAGCGAAAACCAAGGCGATTTCTGTGGCGGAACTTCATAGATCGTATTGAGCGAATCCTGCAATTCGCCAAACATTCCCGAAGCCGTCACCGTCAGGAGTAATACACTAACAAAAGTTCGCCATGAGAGTTCCCTAGCGTTCTGAGCGTTTGCGAGGATCGACTGAATCGCGGAACTGCCTTCGACACCCACCATCCCGCTAATTTCCGATACAATCCGTTGTGATGCCTCATCTCTTTGAATAAAAAGGCTGAGAAGCGATAACAAAAGGACGAAGATAGGAGCGAGCGAAAATGCCGCGTAAAAGGCTAATGCGGCTCCCATACGGGGAACACGATGCCGTAAAGACGAGCGAACACTTTCCCATAAGAGTTCTACCGTTGCTTTCATTATTGGTCGCTCTCACAGCAATTCGCAACTGCAGTGCCAGTCTGATTAAATTCAGCAGGAGTTAGCTGCTTTTACAGCCGCTGACTGCTACTGTCAGGCTCACTGATAAACGCGAATTTCCTCTTGCAATATGCAATGATGATTTCGTGTGACAATGGCATGGCTTATGCATGAGAAATGGCCATCGCTACTGATATGCCAACAAGAACAATGTCCTCTCCTCCGCCGAAAAGTCTCCGCCCAAGCCGGACTACTGGACCCATGATCCCTCGCGATACGATCGCGCAGCGCATGAATAGCTTGACGGACAACTACCTGCGAGCCGAATCCCCGGAGCCAAAAGAGACCAAGGGGAAAGAAATCATTTAACGGCATGTTCTGGTAAACGAAGGCTTCGTTAGTGACAATTCGAACAGCCTTTGGCGCAACTGGGTGAGTGCGACTTAGACTACGACTCTTATTTCAAGACAATTGAACCAACGGTGTTTCCTTTCGGATCAACTACGATTTGCTACCAACCTGGCAGCATGCAAACCCAAACATCCGTACACGTACTCAGTTTCGTCTGCTACCCAGAAAGCAGCCGACCACAAATGCTGCACTAAGGATGGCGAGTGGACGCGCCTTAGCGAAGGCCTTGAGGCCTGTAACGCACATTTCCTTAGCATCCATAGCTTCGGCTCGTGCGACATCAAACAAATCTTTCCCGATAAGGCGAACGCGTTCGCCCATTTTCGTGGCGTCTTCGTAAAGGTTCCGGGATGCTTGGGCAACATTCTCACCTATTATCTCCGCGTCTTCACGAATTCCATGGGCGCAGAAAGATGCGTTTTCTTGAAGAATCTTCGCATCGTCGGTCAGTTTTTTAATCGTCTTTTCGGTGCTTAGTTGGCTCATTGAATACCTCCATTTTTATCAAACCGTTACGGCAGGAGGCATGCCAAACTCTGGATGACGCTGCCGTCTCTGGCGACGATGAGCACTTTTGATTTCACGTTTTCCTAACTATTGCAATTTGCGTTCACCGAACATTCCACCATTGCAAAATGACCGGCAGTCGATATGCGAAACCATTGTAAGCAACAGCTACTTTCGATGAGATTAGGTCGTTTTTCTAACGGGCTTACCCCTGGTCCGACCCATGCAGCGATAAATTATGCCTAGAGGTTCAAAAACTAAATATACGGATAAGCAAAAGCGACAAGCCGAACACATCGCCGAAAGCTATGAGAAGAAGGGACTAAGCTCAGAAACAGCCGAGACACGTGCATGGCAAACCGTTAATAAGCAAAGTGGTGGCGGCGAAAAGTCGGGTAGTGGCAAGACAACATCTGAAGAAGCGAAAAGAGTGGCGCGAAAGGAATCGGGGGAACGCGCTGCCGCATCTCGCAAAATGGGAACAAGGGCGGTCCAAAGTAAACCGCCTAGTCATCGCGCATCAGAATACGAAAAAGAGGATTACAAAAACGAACGCTACCCCCGACCCGACTGAATTTCGGCACGTTCGCAATCACCCTCTTTGAAGCGTTCCTGGCCAGCGACTGAGATAGTCCGTTCCCGCTAACGAGAGCATCACGACGAGCCAGATGACGCCCAGTAGGGCAAACACGCGGATGATTGTACCCGCTTCTCGAAGCTCCATAAAGAACGTGTAGATGATCCATGCTTTACAAACACTGATTACCGTCGAAACCCAGATATTTGCCGGCCCGAGCGGTAGAAACGCAGAAAGGACGGTCAATGCGAGTAGACCAATAAGACCTAGAAATGGATAGAGATGGCCCTTAAGCGCGATCATCCGTGAGCCCTCCCGATAAAGTAAAGAATTGGAAATAGGAATACCCAAACAACGTCCACAAAATGCCAATACAGGCCGATATTTCTTAGCACGTTTTGATTTGGGGAGAAGTTTCGAAGCATTGAATAATGAACAGAGAGGCCGCTAACGAGTAAAATTCCAATTATCAAGTGAAGCCCGTGAACACCGGTCATGATGTAATAGAGGGAAAAGAAAAGTCTTACGCCGCCGGGGTTTTCGCCGGAAACAATTCCCATCTCTCCAGGCCAAAAGCCGTCGTGCGCAGCCGCGTACCACTCGTATCCTTTAATGCAAAGAAAAACAGAGCCGAGGAGTGCAGTTAAGATCAACAGGGCAACCGCCGTCGCGCGAAGTCGCAATCTTCCGG
>CAVURW010000085.1:0-22047 GCA_963743595.1 uncultured Verrucomicrobiae bacterium | reverse complement strand
GTTCGGAAATCGGTAACGGCAAGTTCTTTCGAGCTGCCGACACGGATTCGATGGCGAATGTGTACCAGGTCATTAATAAGCTGGAACAGTCCAAGATCGGTTCGAAGAAGTACGATCATGTCTCCGAGTACTTCTTCTATCTCGTTTACCCCGGACTTTTCCTGCTGGGCCTGGAAATCGCTCTCTCCCACACACGACGCTTCCGTAAACTGCCATGAACTTCTTCAGCCTTTTTTGGGATCAAACAGATCCGGGGTTTTTGGAGCCGATTTGGCTCTACCTCATTCCGCCGTTTGCGATCATCTACATTTTCCTGGAATGGGCGAGCCATCGCTACAGGGCCGCCGCGCTTCGACTCTTTGCGGGATCACAGTTGCTCAAAACCTTGCTCGAGGCCGTCTCGCTACCGAAACGCATTCTGAAACGGACGCTTGTGCTGCTCGGCACCATTTGCATTCTCCTCGCGCTGAGTCGCCCTCATCTGTTCTATGAGCTTCGTGAGAGATCGAGCGGCGGCACCGACATCCTCTTCGCGGTCGATTGCTCGAGGAGCATGCTCACGCCCGATGTGCTCCCCTCACGACTGGAACGCGCCAAGCTGGCCATCTCGGAGCTGGCGGATCGATTGGGCGGGTGTCGACTGGGCCTGATCGCGTTTGCTGGCGACGCGTTCCTGGAATGTCCCCTGACCATGGATGGGGAAGCGTTTCAAAACTCGCTTCTGGATCTGGATACCGACGCAATTCCCCGACCGGGCACCGATATAGCCACCGCCTTAAACCAGGCCGTTCTGGCGCTGCAAAATCAGCCGAAGAATCGAAAGGTCTTAGTGCTGGTGACAGACGGTGAAGACTTGGAAGATCAATCAATCGACGCCGCCAAGTACGCCGCTACCCAAGGGCTCAAGATCTTTTGTGTCGGAGTCGGAACTTCCGGCGGCCAGCGCATTCCCATTACAGATCGATTCGGTCATAGCTCCTATCTCCAGGACAGCTCGGGCCAGGATGTCGTCTCGAGACTGGATGAGTCGCGGCTCAAAAACATCGCCAGCCTTACCGGTGGGGCCTATGCTCCGTTAGGACAACAAGGTGAGGGGCTCTTGGACTTGTACGCCAAGTACATCAGTAAATTTCCCGGTAACGACCTCAAATCCCCTGTTGAAAAAATCCCGATGGAGCAGTTTGTCTGGCCGCTATCTCTGGCTATAATTCTATTAACACTCGAGGTCCTTTTAAACGAACGCGCAGGTAGGTACACCCCTATGAAAACCCAATCCCCCCGCAAAGTAACTTCGAAACGAGAACAGCGCACCAGCCCCGGTCGCGTGCCCTTGGGCACAGTCAGCAGCCTTCTCCTGGCACTGGTGCTGATTCTTCCCCTTCCGCTGGTGGCGGCGAACCCGGATGATCCCAAGCCTGCTCCTCCCGCTCCCGCCACCGCCCCCACCGATGCTGCCCCTTCTCCAGATGCCGAGGACTCGGGTTTAAGCACTTTCTTTCGCTCCTCTTCCCAGCAGGCCGAGTTCAATTACCAGCGCCAACACTACGGCGATGCTGCCAAAGGCTACCAAAATGCTGCGCAAGAATCCCGTGATACGCCGCTGGAAAGTCAGCTCTATTTCAACGCCGGCGATGCTGCCTACCGGGATAATCAATTCTCACTGGCCGAATCGAACTATAGCAAATCCCTGCGCACTTCAGATCTGAATCTTCAGATGCGGGCCTATTACAATCTCGGAAACTCCCAGTTCCGAATTGGAGAAGGCTATCTGAAGAACTCGGATACCACGCGGACGATTACCGCTTGGGAAAAATCGCTGCTCTACTACAAGAGCTCGCTTCAAATTGATCCCGATAACACGACCGCCAAAGAGAATTATGACTACGTTAAAAAGCGTCTGGATGAGCTGAAAAAACAGCAGCCCCCGCCTCAAAACGGTAAGAGCGATCAACAGCAGCAATCCTCCGGTAAAGATCAAAACCAGGGAAACGGTGGCAAGACTGGGAAAGAAGATCAGAAAAGTGGCTCCTCCTCCGGTAACAATCAAAATCAAGGCGGAGGCTCCGGTAAGGATCAGCAGCAGGGCTCGGGAAACCAGGGCCAGGGCGACAAAGATCCGGGCAAACCCGACCCGAATCAAAACCAGGCCAAGAACGGTGGCGGCACGAAGGATTCTCAAAACCAGCAAGGCCAGGGTCAGACCGGTAAGGACCAAGATCAGCAGGGACAAAATCAACAAGGACAACAAACCGCGCAAAACCAGCAGGGCAATGGCCAAACCGGTCAAACCGGTCAGAATGGCCAAACCACGCCTATGGGGCTCTCCACGGGTCGGCAACAAGACACGGTCGATTCCGGGGCCGATACGAAGGAGCAGGCCATCATGCTTTTGAATTCTCAGAAGGGTGAAGAACGCCGGATTACTGCGCACCAGATGTTCGGCGATGACCAACCGCCACCAACCGCTTCAGGAAAGGACTGGTAATGACCTGGAAATCGATCCCAAAAGCACTCGTTGCACTTGGCTTCCTGCTTGCGCTCGCCGGGCAATTCGCTCTGGCTGATCAGCCGGTGTTATCGGCCAAAATCAGCGCGGACACGATGCGTGTGGGAGATAGTTTTACACTGACGCTGAATGTTCTGAATACTCCTTCAGCCAATTTCGAATTGCCAGAACTGGACTATATCGAAGAGGTGAGTCACACCGACGAGGGATCGACCATAAACATCGGCGGCGTGGATAAAATTCTCGTCACCCATACCGTTCTCTTTATTGCCAAGAAGGCAGGCGTTTTCACCGTTCCCTCCATCCTGGTTTCTACGAGCGACGGCCAAACGCTGCAACTCAAGCCATTCCCCATTCACATCTTGCCTGCTGGCGTTTCCGCGCCGCAAAACGCGACCGTCAATCAATTGAACCAGCCAAAATCGAACGCGCCTGCAGGTGAGGGCATTGCCGATAGTGGAGACCCCGACACCGCCCCGATCGACCGCGCCACCGGTGAACCGGTAAAGCTCTTTTGCCGCGTGATTCCGCAGACCAAAGAGGGCTTCGTCGGTCAGGCGATTCCGCTCATCATTTCGTTCTATATTCGTGAGGATGTGCAGGCCAACCAAGACTCGTTACCGTCCCTTCAAGGAAGCGATTTCCTCATGGAATCGATCGCCGTCCGACCCGATGTCGGTACCGTCTCTGCCGGTGATTATTCCTACTCCGTGGAGCGTTGGTACACCAGCCTTACCCCGCTCAAGGTCGGTGACCTGCCCGTCCTTATTTCGAGAGAAACCAACTGGGCACCGCCACAGCAAGCCAGCGCTTTCTCGATCTTATTGAACCCGATGCATCGCGTTCCCACCAACCGCGAGACTGTGTCGAATAAGCCACCCCTGGTCTTCCACATCTTTCCACTTCCCGAGCAAGGTAAACCGGCCGACTTCAATGGCGCGATCGGCGACTTCCAAGTCAGCGGCACGGCCACACCCACCAGCGTCACGCTCGGTGAACCAGTGCAGTTGCAGGTGAATATCAGCGGCCAGGGCAACCTGGGTCTGGTCACTTGCCCCTCTATTCCTGAATCGACGCAATGGAAGTCGTTCCCACCAAAAGAGCTGGTGAAGTACGAGGACAACACCCACACCTCCGGCGTTAAATCCTTTCAAATCTCGATGATTCCCCGCTCTACCGGAGATGTAAATTTGCCGCAACCCTCCTTCTCCTATTTTAACCCAAAGGAACACCGGTATTACACCGTCCCGATCACCCTTCCGCACATCAACGTCACGCCTTCGAACTCGCCTCTCGCCCAAGCATCGGCCTCCACTCTACCCGATACCGATCCGGTTCCCGAGGCGGTGAAGCCAGTTGAGCCGACCTTCCTACCGAATGAGGACACGATGGGCACGCCCGTGGCTTCGATCATCCCGATCTATCAAAGCACAGCGTTTAAGATCGAATTCGCTCTGAGCGCGTTTCTGTTTACGATCGTGTTCTGCGGCTGTTCCGTCTACTCCCATGTCCATGGCTCGGGATGGTTCTCCGCCTGGCAATCGGGTCGAGCCGGGCGCTTGGAAACTCAGAAGCATCTTGCGGAACTTCAGGCTGCCTTAGCGAATAACGACCAGCCCGCGCTTGTCGAAGCGGCACAGCTTTCCATTTCGTCCCACTTGGCGCATAAGTGGAAACTTCCCGTCGAGTCCGTAACTCGATTTGAAATCGAACGAAAAGCCCCCGAGCTCGCGATCAAACTCGCCCCGGTTCTCGACCTGATCGACCAGCAGAAATATTCCGGACGTTTGCCCGATTCCGCCCCCAGAGAAGAGCTCGGCAAACTCGCTAACTTGGTCACCCATTCGCTTAAAGATTAGATGAACCCTGCACTCCCGGCCCTCCGATTTGCGCTCTCCATTCTCGCAGCCCTGGCCATCGTCTCCACCCGACTCCTCGCCGATCCCACCCCAGCGCCCACCGATTCAACCGCAACGCCAGCGCCCTCGGCTCCCGCAATCGACCCCGGCCCGGTGGTAACGCCGCCTCCCGCCGCTGCGACAACTCCTGCCCCTGCACCGATTCCGACGGAAGCACCAGACGCAGCCTCGGTCGTGACTGCCCCGGCACCGAATGTCACCTCCGAGCAGCTCCACCTCTCCTACGATCTCTCCGCTGCCAATGTCGCCTTTAAACAAAAAGACTTCGCACTCTCGATCAAAATTCTGGAAGAGCTTATCGATAAAAACGGCTATTCCGCACCACTCTGTTTTAACTTGGGCAACGCCGAACTCAAGGCGGGGCTCGTCGGCAAAGCGATCCTCCATTACGAACGCGCGCGTTACCTCGATCCCACGAACGCGAATATCGATCAGAACCTGCAATTCGCCCGCAAACAGGCCACGCTCGATTCAGATAGCTACACCTGGTGGCAGCTCGTCATCCGCGCCATTCCGGTTTCCCTGTGGTTCTACGCAGTCGAAGCGCTTTTGATTCTCTTCAGCATCACGATTCTCCTGAACACATTTTACATCTCCCAGCTCAGCGGTCCCACTCAAGCCGCCGCGAAATTGGCCACCCGAATCATCGCTTTTTTCGGCACGCCGCTCTTCATTTTCATCGCGCTCTTTGCCACCTTCGCCTACGCCTCCACCCTGCGCGATACCCTGGAGGCGGTGGTTATCTCTAAAGACGCGCCGCTGGCCATATCCCCCACCGACGACGCCGAGAAAGTGGATGTTCTTCCGGAGGGTGAAGTGGTTACCATCGCGCAGAAGCATGGCGATTACTTTCAGGTTTTCGGACGCGATAAGAAAGCGGGTTGGGTCCACTCCGGCAGTCTGGCTCCGATTGTCCCAGGCCAATTTTAAAGGGACCCAATGCCCGCTGTAAAAAAGGACGCTGTACGGAAACGAATCCGTGCGAAGCTCCGGCAGCTCGATCCAGACCAGCGGGCTCTGGCGTCGCTCTTCATCTGCCAACTGGCGGCGCATCTTCCCGCCTTTCGCAGCGCGAAAACAGTCGGCCTCTTTCTCTCCCTGCCGACCGAACCCGATCTTGCCCCATTAATCGAAGAAGCCTGGAGCGCCAAGAAACAGATCGTTCTCCCTCGCATCCTCCCCTCTGACGACAACGTTCCCGCGCTGGACTGGTACGCCATCCCGCCATCCGATTCGATTGAAGACGCGCTTCTACGAAACCCAGATAACCCCAATTTGCTCGAACCGGACCCCAAGCTCTGTGCCCCCATACCCCTCACTGAAATTGATTGCCTCTTTGTACCGGCACTGGCGCTCGATCCCGCCGGTTGGCGTCTCGGACGCGGTGGCGGCTATTACGATCACACGCTCGCACAAATCAAATCGGCCATAAAACCGATTCCCCACCCCGCTCTCCTTTTCGAGCTGCAGCTCGTCCCGGAATTGCCCCGAGAACCGCACGATCAACGGCTCGACTGCGCCATTTCAGAAGACGGCCTCCACCTGTTCCCGAGTTAGCTGATTTCAGTATTTTCCATGGCCCCCAACTTTAGGCGCAACTAATTTTGTTATTGAGCGTTTCCATTCATAAGCTCCAATGAACATTCCCAATGCTTCCCTCTTTTTTAGATCCATCGCAGCTGTTTGCGCGCTGGGCTTGACCGCTCCCTCCTCCCTCTTTGCCGATGATGATATTCCCGTGAAGATGTACCCGGATGGCACGGGCGTTCGCATTCTTTCGCCAGCACCAGCTCCTGGGATGCACCCGCGCGTTTTCTTGTCGCCCGAGGATCTACCAAAATTCCGCGAAGATATTAAGAGCGATGCGCGAAAAGCCTATTACGCGAAGCTGTGCAAGACCGTGGCGGATAACCTGGATAATCCGAACACGTCTGCCGGTAAAGTGATGGCCGAGCTCGCTTCTGGCAAGACACCGAGCGACGCCGAGTTCGCCGCAGTGAGCGAGCACATGAGCTATTGGCTTCTGCTCGCGGGTATTGAATGCACTGTCGAAAACAACGACGTGCGAGGCAAGCAACTCGCCACGGTTTTAACCGCTTGGGGCCAATATCAATTGGTGCATTGGGTACGTAAACCCGATCCCGTGGGCTTGAGCAATAGCTTCGACTACGAGTTCTGCCTGGCCTACGATTTCATCGCTCCTTGGATGGGCGAGGAACAGCGCGATCCTGTGCGGAGAATGATCGTGAAAATGATGACAGGCATTCACGTTTACACGTGGAACATGCCGGCGCGCTGGCGCATGTGGAACTGGGCGGCTCTCCACGTTTTCAAAGGGACGGGTTCGCTCGCGATTGAAGGTGAGCCGGGGTACACATCGAATCTTTGGGACGAAACGAAGATGGTGGTGCGCGATATCGGCAAGTACAACGTCCACCCCAGCGGTGGTTTGACGGAAGACTTAACCTATTTCACGCTCGGCTTTGAAGGCACCGGTTGCGCGATGGTCGCGATGGCTAAACGCGGCGATCAAGACGTCTGGGATACCAGCAACATCTCCCAATTGAAGCATCATTTGTTGGCTCAGCTCTATCCTTGGGGCGGTGAATTTCAGAGCCACGCGGATGGTGTTGGCTCCGGTTTCTACACCAGCTTCGCTATCTGGAAGTACATGTACCCTAAGGACCCGATCATCGATTACACCTGGCGGAATCGCGTGGGTGAGGATTACTCGAACGGCGGTGCAGGAAACGACGAAGGCATTCGCAGTTGGGCGGTGCCGCTGTTTGGAACGAACCACTTTTCTGAGCCGATGGCAGCAGAAGATTTGAAGCAACCGCTCACCTATTTCGTGCCGGAGCGCGGCTATTTGGTTACCCGGACCAGCTGGAAACCGGATGCGTTAAAGCTCGATTTTGAATCGAAATCGGACTACCCCATCGCTGGGCATAATCACGCGGACCCGAACAATTTTAACCTGGATGCGCTGGGTCGGAAGTGGGTCGTGGACACGGGCTACCACGGTGCAGGTGGCAATCAACACAATGAAGTGATGATCGATGGTGTGCCTGAGTCGCCATGGCCTTGTCCCGGTGGTAAGTGGGTCGATTTGATCGATACGGATGACGTGGTCATCGGCGTGAGCAATGGAAAGAACGCGTACGATCATCACTGGTCCAACACCGGCTACACCAAGGACAATAACCCACCCTCGGACAAAGAAAAATGGGAGAAGGAGACCGAGCCTTCCGTTGTCGCTTTTTACGAAGGACAGGAACATCGCACCACCACCGGGATTTTCGATCACTGGTCGCCCTTCTTGCTTCGCTCGGTTTGGAACCCCGTTGAGCGGGCCTTCCGCACAGCATCGCTGGTTCGTGGCGAGCATCCTTACGTGTTTATCGTGGACGACATTCAGAAGGATGACGCATCCCATTTGTATGAATGGATTCAGCAAATGCCGGATGATGTAGAAATGCTGAAGACAGGCGGCGATTGGGCGGTGCTCGGTGCCAAGACCATGCCCGCAGATCCCAAGGATACGAGCGCGAGTGCGAAACAAGTTCCGGATAATCGCCGCTTGCTTGTCCAGTTGATTGATGTCGATTCCAGCGATCATAGCGCCGCCATGGCATTTCGCCTGGAGGACTTCGTTTCAGATCCGAATACCGGCTACGCGATGGGGCCGATTAAGAAGCGCCTGACGATCCCGGCGCGCGGCGTGAATCCGCATTATAAAGTGCTGCTCTACCCGTTTATGGAAGGCGCGGAGATGCCTGAGGTGATTTGGAATCAGGCGCACGATCAGTGCACGCTTAAGTGGAAGGATCAGTCCGATAAGTACACCTTTGCGACGGCTGCTGAAGGGCGCACCGTTTACCAACTCGATCGCGGCGACAAGACGCTCGCCACGTTGCAAGCGCCTCCCGCTGCACCCATGGTGAAGTCGGTGACGCCGGTATTTATTGAGCAGGGTCATGTGGAATTTGCGAATCCGGATGCTGGTGAAGAGATTCACTACACGGTGGATGGCAGTGAGCCGACCATGGGCTCACCGTTTTACAGCGAACCGTTTGATGTCAAAGAGACGACGACCGTGAAGGCCGCCACTTTTGCTCGCGATTGGCCGTTTGGCTCGAAAAACGAGAGCGCCGTCGTGGAGGCTACGTTGACTCAGCAAGCTCCACTGGCAGCTCTGCCTGCTCAGGACGTGAAGCCGGGTCTTAAGGCCGCCGTGTACACCGGGTTTTGGGATAACCTGCCCGATTTCTCCCAGGAAAAGCCTATTGTCCAGACCGCGGTCGACAACTTCCAATTGCCGCCGGAAACTCCGGTGAAGGGGTTCGGCGTGCGCATCACGGGATGCGTGCAAGTGCCGCTCGCGGGTGTCTACACCTTCGCGCTGAAGTGCGACGACGCCGGTAAATTGTGGATCGATGACAAGGAAGTCGTGAACGCGGACGGACCGCACGTCGTAACGACAACGACCGGCCAAATCGCGCTCAATGCCGGATTGCATCACATTACGGTGGAGAATTGCGATAACGCGCTGCCCCACGGCAAGGGTAAAGGCGACGGCTGCTGGGCGTTTGAGGTGATGTGGGCTCCGCCGCTTGCCGGTGGCTTGGCCGCAATACCCGACTCGGCCCTCTCCCAAGATGCCGCAGGTGCGGTCATGAAAGCGGAACCGCCGAAGGTAGCTGCTGCGACGGACATGGTCTTCGAGCCCGGTCTGGTTTTCGGCGATTATGATCAGGCCGATAAAGCCGGTACACCCGCGTTCTTCGATGTCTCTGGAGCCAAGGCGATTGGCGATGGCACAGCGCTGTTTATCGAAACGCCCAGCTCTTCGCCGAAGCTGCTGCACGTGTATCACGGTTACGTGAATGTTCCGCATCCCGGCGTCTATCGATTCGAACTGCCCTCCAGCGGTTTGGGCGAAATCACGCTGGGCGATACGGTCGTGGAACGTGTGGGAATCGACGAAGCAAACGTTTCGTTGCCCATCAAACTAGATCAAGGCTGTGTCCCGATTACGGTGAAGCTCGCTCGTGGTGATGGTCTGATTCAATGGAGTGGTCCGGGCATGGATTGGCAACCGATTCAGGTTCGCGATTGGATGCGTCCCACGACTCCGCACATCTCTGTGGATGGCCGCGAGACGGGGCAAACCACCTATGAAGTGGCGAGCTCGCAGAAGGTCGATCTGCTGCTTCCGGCGGCTCTGACTAACGGAAAGATCCATTACACACTGGATGGTCTTGAGCCAGCGGCTTCATCGCCCGAGTACTCCAATACGAGCCTAACGATTGATCACGATTGCGTGCTCAAAGCAGCTGCATTCGATGGCACGAAAAAACTGGGCGAAATCGCGCAGGCCACATTCACCATTTCGAAAGAGCCGACGCGCAGCCTGATGGGGCTGTGGCAGGTGTCGCAGTTCTCTGGCTCCGCCATTAAAAATCAGGGTAAAGCCGGTGGTGCCGGGGATCTGGACGTTCCCGCAGGCACAGCCGTTGTGGATGATCCAGTGCGCGGAAAAGTGCTGCAACTCGATCAATGCCCGAAACTGGAAATCGATAACCTCAACATCCTGCAAAACGAGCTGACATTCGCGTTCTGGATCAAGTCGAAAGGAAACGGGACGCTGGTGCATTACGGCTACGGGCCGAGTGGATTAGGCGTTTATGTGGGCGGGGATGGGGCGGTGTATATCGGTGGGGCGGGCTTCTGGAAAGTCGTCTCGACACCGAATAAATTGATCGATGATCAGACATGGCATCACGTCGCCGTCTCGTTCAGAGACAGCGTGCAAGTCTACGTGGATGGCAAACTGCAAGCTTCGAAAGATGTGCCGTTTAAATGCGTCAATGACTCGCTCGAATTCCTTCAAGGCTTCAGCGGTGAGATCTCGGAGATTCGCATGTACAATCGCGTGCTAAACTCAGACGAAATCGCTGCCTTGGCCAACGAGCCGGCGAGCAAATAACGAAACGTGACATTGCATCAATAACCGCTGTCACCTTTAGGCCCGAAGGGACACGCGCCCCGACGGGCGTTGCGCGAGTTTGAAGAAGATCGGGGTTTTCGGTACATTCGAGAAATGGCCGAGAACCGCTTTTCACCGAAGACCCATTCGCTCTTTGAGCAGGGGGAAGCGTTCCGTGAAATGAAGGATTACCCACGATCTCGGGCGTTTTACGAAGAGGCTGTGGAAATGGCAAAACACGAGACCGGGGAACTTAACCCGGCGCTTTATCCCTTTGTGATGAAACTTGCTGCCGTTTTAGAACAACTGGAAGATTACCCTGCCACGGCGAACGCTTACGAATATGCTGTCCGAATCGCAGAAGAAAGCGGTTCTGAATTCAACCTCGCGATTGCCCTGGATCGCCTCGCACAGCAAACGCACCTCAGTCTACGAAACCTCGCCGCAGCACGTGCGCTTTACGAGCGGACGCTCAAGTTGGTGAAAGCCGTGGCTCCAGAAGGCCCGTGGATCATCCGAGTCTACGAAGACTTTGCACTTGCTATTAGCGAAGAGAATGAGAAACGCGAACTGGCAATTCCACTTCTCGAAGAGGCTCTTCCGATTGCCGAAATCGTTTATGGCAGCAACTCCACACAAACCGCAGACATTTCGCGTGAGCTTGGGTGTCTCTATAACGAAAAAAGCGACTTTATATCAGCTGAGAAATGCATCCGCCGCGCGATTAGCATTTTTAAAGAACACCCTGAAGGCATTCGAAAGATTTACACATCCGCGTGTGCCCTTGCCAAGCTGCTTACCGAGATTGGCGAATACCCGGAAGCCGAGGCACTTCACCTGCGTTCCATCGCGATTTGTGAATCGATCCCCTACAGCCAACTGCGAAAGTGGTGCGAGCTGGGAATCAGATTTATCGCGTATTCCCGGCTACTCGACAAAACCGGACGTTTCGCTGAGGCTGAAGAAAAAAGCGCTGCCGGTCACGCTCTCCTCGCCAAAGTGAAGCCTAGCTGATTTATGTTTAAAAACCTCCCTCTCGACTACTCCAGTCTCCTTTCCCTCCACATGCTTCGTCCGATTCGCGACAAAATCGCCTACGAGAACGCGCTGGAGATCCTGGATCTCATGGCCGGTCAACCGCTCAGCCCGGATCAGGAGGATTACTTCGAAGCGCTTTCGTTACTAGTTGAGTCGTACGAAGCGACGCACTTACCAACCTTCCGCTAGAAGGCCGATTCGCGCAATTTTCTTGTGCTGCCATTGCTGAAATGAGGTGGCCGTCTCTTGGTTTGTTACACTATTCTGTACGCAACTTTCCCAGATCGCTTGGGTTAAGTGGGTGACCTGTAGGTCTACAATGACGCTCGCTGAACTTTCCATTAAACGGCCTGTTTTCGCCTGGATGATGATGGCGGGGATCATGCTGTTCGGCGCGATTGCGTTCCAGCGGCTTGGCGTGAGTTATCTGCCCGACGTTGACTACCCAGTCCTGAACATTTCCGTGGGCTGGTCCGGTGCGGCTCCCGAGGTTATGGAGCAGGAGATTGTGGATCCGATCGAAGAGCGTGTCGTGATGACGGAGGGCGTGCGCGAGGTGCATTCGAACATTGGCCCGGCGACTGCAAACATCACGCTAACATTCGATTCCGGCACCAACATCAACAACTCGTTGCAAGAGGTGGAATCGTATTTGCAACAGATTCGGCTGCCGCAGAATGTGCAGCCGCCGGTCATTCATAAGAGTAATCCCGAGGATGATCCGATCATGCGTGTGGCGGTCTACGGCTCGCATTTCTCTAAGCGAGACATCGCCGATTACGTCGATAAAAACATGCAGATTCCACTGCAAGTTGTGCCCGGTGTGGGTGAAGTGGCGATTAAGGGTTTTGGCCAACGGGCGCTGCGCATTTTCATCGATAACGATAAGCTGACGGCGCTTGATTTGACTGCGGAGGATGTCGAGACCGCGCTGCTCAATCAAAACTTGGAGACCTCCAGCGGCTATATTGAAAATCGCCAGCACTTTTACACCGTGCGTACCATGGGTGAAGGAATTTCGCCGGATCAAGTGGGCGATATTTTGATCCTGAGCCGGGGCGGCGGTGCGATCTATAATTCGCACATCCACATTCGCGATGTCGCGCGTGTGGAAGATGGTCTGACGGATCAACGCTCGATTGTGCGTCTGGACGGAAAAGACGCGGTCACGCTCGATATCAAAAAGCAGCGCGGATTTAATGAGGTGCAGGTGGCCGATAACGTGCGCGCCAAGCTGGAGCAGCTCCAGAAAAACATGCCGCCGGGCATGGAGGCGCAGCTGGTGGTGGACTACACGCGGTTCACGAAAAAAGCGGTCGATCAAACGGAGCATGAGTTGCTGGTGGCGTGTATTTTAACATCGGTGGTTTGTTTCTTGTTCCTCGGAACCTGGACCTCATCGATCAACGTGCTCATCGCCATTCCCACCTCCATGGCCGGTGCATTTCTTGTTTTGTACGAGCTCCATTTCACGCTGAATCTGTTCACACTTTTGGCGCTCGCTCTGGCCATCGGTATCGTCGTTGACGACGCCATCATGGTTCTGGAAAACATTTTTCGGCACTACGAGATGGGTAAGAAACGACGACGCGCCGCACTCGATGGCTCGCGCGAAATCACTCCCGCCGCCGTCGCTGCGACCGTGGCCGTGGTGGCGATCTTCCTTCCCGTGGCGTTCATGCAGGGGGTGATCGGCTACTTCTTCTTTCAATTCGGGATCACCATTACGGTGGCGGTTTTATTCTCGTTGCTGGAGGCGATCACGCTCACGCCGATGCGCTGTTCACGAATGATTTCACCGGCCAATCGCGCCAATCTTCTCGTGTGGATAGTGGAGCATTCGTTCGGCTGGCTCACGCGGGTTTATCGGTTGGCGCTCGGCTGGGCGTTGCGCCGTCGGTTTCTGGTGTTGTTCGCGTCGGCCGTATTCTTTGGACTTTCCTATCACGGGCTAGGCCTTTTACGTCACGAATTTGTCCCGCCGCAGGATCAGAATTTTTTCCACATCTCGTTTGAAGCACCGCTGAACGCTTCCATTTATTACACGGACGAAAAGGTAAAACTCGTGGAAGATTATCTGAAGACCATTCCAGAAGTGGATCATTATCTCTCCAGCACCATCGGCCATTACGGGAATGTGGATGTGGTCCTTATGCCGAAGCGAAAACGCACGCTGAGCCAGGCCGATATCGTTCAGAAATGCCGCCAGATTCTCACGACGAGCACGCGGTTTATGCCGTTAAAATTTTGGTTCGGCGATCTCTCTGGCCGCGGGCTTTCTGGAGGTGGAACAGCGCCGGTGGCTTTCAATATCACCGGGCCGGATTACGAGACGATTTCCAAGGTGACCGATGCCGTCGTGAAGCGCCTGGAAGATTCGGGCAAGATCATCGATCTCTATACCGATTATCGCGAGGGCGTGCCGGAGGAGGAGATTATCCCGAATCGCGCGGAAGCAGCGGCACGTGGCGTCTCCGTCGATTCGATTGCAAACACCATTAGCATTGCGATCGGCGGCAGCCCGGTCGGCAAATTTACCAGCGGCGGGCATCGCTACGATGTCCTGGTTCAATCCGACGTGGATCAACGCGATTCATTTGACGACATTCGCCGACTGAAAGTGCGCAATAATTATGGTGAACTCATTCCGATGACGGCCGTGACCACCATGCATGAGGTAAAGAGCGTCTTAAATGAGTCGCGCATCAACCGTCTCCGGGTCATCAGCGTCACGGCTAACATCGCGGATGGCGTGTCGCAAGGGGATGCGCTGGCACTCGCCGAAAAGGTAAGTCGTGAGCTTTGTCCCTCCACTTGTCAGTTTAATTTCGAGGGCAGTGGGCAATCCTATCGCGATACGTTCTCGGGGCTCTGGTTCGCGCTGATTTTGGGTGTGGCCGTGGCCTACATGGTTCTGGCGGCGCAATTCAATAGCTATGTGCACCCCATCTCCGTGCTGATGGCCTTGCCGTTCTCTTTAACCGGAGCCGTTTTAGCGCTCTGGATGACCAATCAATCCCTCAATTTGTTCAGCATGATCGGCCTCATTTTGTTGATGGGTATTGCTAAGAAAAACTCGATTTTGTTAGTCGAATTTACCAACCACGTCCGAGCCCAAGATAAGCGACCGTTACGCGAGGCGCTCCTGGATGCATGCCCCATTCGCCTGCGCCCGATCATGATGACCTCCGTAGCAACAATTTCCTCCGCAATTCCTTCCGCACTGGGGCTGGGGCCGGGCTCGGAAACGCGTGTGCCGATGGCCATTGCCGTCATCGGTGGTGTTTTCGTTTCCACTCTCTTCACGCTCTTCGTCGTGCCGTGCTCGTACAGCATTTTAGCGAATTTCGAACCGAACGAACCGGATGACGACGACGAGGATTCGATTCCCCTCCCGATGTCGCATGACCGCGAAAATCCGATTGAGATCGTGGAATCGGTGAAGTGATTGATCTACGGGTGCACGGGCGCAGGAGCGGGCGTCGCAGCGGCTGGCGCGACGTTCGGCTTGAGCGTCCGGGTAAAGAAATCCAACACCAAGGCCGAGGAATCGGGTGCTCCAAATTGAGGCCCGCCGTGGCCCGCGCCTTCGACAGGATGGTACGTTACATCTGTCCCCTTTGCTTTGAGCGCATCATAGAGTTCCTGGCTCTGGGCGATCGGCACCGTGGGATCTTGGGTCCCGTGCATGATCAGAAACGGTGGGGCGCTGGCAGAGACGTAAGTGATCGGGCTGTACTTCTTCTCCAGCTCGGCGTCGTCGCCGGGGCCAAGCAGTCCATGCAGCATCGAGGACATGATCGGCTTAACTGCGCTCATCGAGATGAAATCGGTTGGGCCGTACCAATCGCATACGGCTTGCACATCGCTCGATTGATCGAGATTCTCTCCAGCATCGAAAATCTTGTTGCCATTGGTGAGGCCCATCAGCGCGACCAAATGTCCGCCCGCTGAGCCGCCCCAGATCCCGATTCGGTTCGGATCGATCCGGTTTTCCGCTGCGTGGGCACGCAACCAGCGAATCGCCGATTTACAATCCTGGATCTCACCCGGAAACGCCACACCAGTCATCCGATAGTTGATCGAAGCCATGGCAAAACCTTTACCCGCAAGCACATGAAAGAGCGACGAGTGTTCCTTACTGCCCTTGCGCCAACCGCCCCCATGAATCCACACCACAAGCGGATATGGCCCAGGCCCGTCCTTCGGCACCGCCAGATCGAGCAATTGCGGTTCGCCATCGCCCTTCGTGTACTGCACATCTTTCTGAATGACATAATCTGCAAGTGCAGGATTTTGCCCGCGCAAGAATACGAGAAATCCAAAAAAGATCACTGCCGCCAACGCCGCTCCACCTAACCATTTTACTCGGATCATATCAATTAAGACACGTCAGCGGGGGCAAAGTTACGGTCGAACGTGACAATATTTATCAATAAAACTCAGGATCGTCGGATTCACCACCGTGGGATGCTCCCACATCATGAAATGGTTGTAGTCAGGAATGATCTTCGAACAGAAAAGCGCACCCTTGCGGAGGGCCTGAAACCGCGCCTCCGTGTAGCTAACATTGATGACGGGAACCTGGTCATCAGCCGTGCCGTGGAGCATGAGCAGCGGACAACTGAACGCCTGCAGTTTCGTGTCCAACTGCACCAAATCTCGTTTCAAGTTCAGTAATTCTTCGTTGGTCGCACGCACTGGCTCCGGAATCAAATCGCGAATGATCGGCCAGTCACCGAAATATTGAATGCCAAGCGGGTGCTCTTCTGCGGGCGAGAGACAACCGCCGATGAGCACGACTCCGGCGATTTTACCGGGGTCTTCTGCAGCCGCCTCCACACTTACCGGTGCTCCGTAGGAATGCCCCACTAAAATGACTTTCGGGGTGCGCACATGTTCCAAGACTTTCAACAGCGCGGCGGTTTGATACGGGAGATTCGTCTTCCCATCGCCGCCGGGCGATTCACCGAAGCCAGGGCGGTCGTAGACCAGCAAATCGCAACCGGGAAACGCGCCCGACATCTGATCTTTAAACGCGCTCGCTGTGGCTGGAGTGCCGTGAACAAACACGATCGTGAATTGCGGTGTTTGGCCGGGAGGCAATAGCTTTTCGTACGCGACCAGTGGTGTGCCGTCCGGCTGTTTCAGCACCACTTTCGTTGTGTCGGGGATTGGGTTGTCGGAGATCTCGATTAAAAAGACGAGCAGGTGCAGCAAAAGAAACGGAAATGCGACCAGAAAGACCAGCACAAGCGGCCATCTGCGAATCAACTGCCAGCCCATTGCTCGTAACCAAGTCATAAGCACATCTCGGCCTAACGCGATCTTGCCAGTCCTACAAAGAATGTGGCTTATTAGGCGCGACATGCAAACCGATTCTTCGGACGTCGTGGAACTCCAAGACTTGGCTGCGCTTCGTGTCCCGCCGGATCACTACGCCGTCCTGGGTGATCCGATTGCGCACAGTAAATCGCCTCTGATGCAGCAAGCGGCGTTTGATCATTTTAAGGTTTCAGCGCGATATCATCGATTACGAATTTCGCCCACTGACTTCAGCGCAGGTGTTCAGCGGTTGCGTGAGCTGCCCTTTCGCGGCTGGAATTGCACGCTTCCGCACAAGATGACGATGGTCGGGCTGTGTGATGAATTGAGTGAATCGGGCCGATGCTTTGGCTCGGTCAATACCGTGGTGAACCGTACTGGGGTGCTTATCGGCCATAACACGGATGGGATCGGCTGGAGTCGCAGTTTGCACGAGAGTTTTCAGGTGCACCCGGCTGATTGTCGTATGTTGATTTTAGGTGCCGGAGGCGCAAGTCGTGCGATTGCCATTCAGGCGCTGGCGGAAGGTTGCGCGTGGCTTGCCGTAGCCAATCGCGATGAAATCAAAGCGCGCGTTTTGATCGAAGAACTTCGCGAAAGGACGAGTTCCCCCGTTGAGGCAACTCTCACTTCTGTGGCGCTCGGAGACGGCGCAGAATTGTCTCGCGCCCTGGGTGAAGCGACACTGATTGTGAACGGAACTTCCGCCGGGCTCGATCCCACCACGCCGTCCATTTTGAACCGGACGCAATTGCATCCACATCAGATGGTCTTCGATAGCGTTTACGGGGCAGGTGCGGAGAAATTGCGGATCGAGTGCGAAGCGGTCGGCTGTCGCTGGTGCGATGGGCTGGGAATGCTTCTGCACCAGGGCGCGGAGGCGTTTTGCCTGTGGACTGGCTACACCCCGCCGATCGAGTTGATGCGCCGGGGCTTGCTGGGCCATTAAGTCGATTATTTGATTCGTAAGTCGCTGAGAATCATCTATTTTAATGGTTTGCCGAAATTGTTCCCATGATGCCTCTTCCAGACGAATCTTTCGCCTCACCGCTGGAAAAACAGGTTTTCGACGCGTTTTCCGATAACGGGCTGCTGAGTAAAGCGAGTTCGTTCGAATTCCGACCGCAGCAGCGCGATATGGCGGTAGCTGTGGCGAAGGCCTGTTCTGAGAAAACGCATCTTGTTGTTGAGGCAGGCACGGGTGTTGGCAAGAGCCTGGCTTATCTCATTCCTGCGGTGCTGCACGCGGCCTCGCGAAACCGGAAGGCGCTGGTTTCCACGCACACCATTAATCTGCAAGAGCAGCTTTTTCACAAAGACATCCCGCTGGTGCAGAAACTCCTGCCGTTTGAGTTCAAAGCAGTGCTGCTGAAGGGTCGGCAAAATTACCTTTGCCCACGGCGATTGGAACGCGCCATGAGGAGTTCCGCGGAGCTTTTCATCAGTCGGGAGCAGGAGGAATTGCAGCGCATCTGGAAGTGGAGCCAAACCACCACGGACGGCACATTGACCGATTTAAATCCTGCGCCAGAACCGAACGTCTGGTCCCAGGTCTGCAGCGAGCCTCACGTCTGCACGGCAAGAACCTGCGGGGGTGGCCCCCAGTGCTTCTACCAAAAAGCACGGCGGGAGGCAGAGAAAGCGACCGTGTTGGTGCTGAATCACTCGCTCTTTTTCAACTTTCTGGCGGGGGCCAGCGTGGGTGGCGATCAGGTCGGGTATCTATTGCCGAACGATTTCGTGATTTTCGATGAAGCCCATACCCTGGAGAGTGTGGCCGCGCGGCACCTTGGACTCGATCTCTCCCATGGTAGCATCCGTTATTTGCTTCACCGGCTGTTTCATCCCCGAACATCTAAGGGAATCGTCACGCTCTTGCCGAATCCTGCAGGCGGACAATTGGTAAAAGAGGCGCAAGAGGCGATGGATCTCTTTTTCGATAAGATGGAACGCTCGATCGATTTCCGTAAGACGAAGGAATTCCGTCTACGCGAGCCGGGCTTTGTTGAGCACTCGCTGAATCTGCCTTTAGCTAGGCTTTACCGGTTTCTCGCAGATGAATCGCGGGATATTGAGGACGAGATTTTGAAGGTGGAGGTGCAAGATGCGGCCCGGCGCGTGGAAGCGATGCGCGTGACGCTGGAGGAGTTTTTGAATCAATCCCGAGAAGACCACGTCTACTGGATCGAGAAGCGGGACGTGCAATCGGCTGCGCTCGGGTTAACGGCCGCGCCGGTCGATCTAGCTGAGCAAATGAGGCAGCTCATTTTCCGCCCGGAAAACACTTCCATCATGACGAGTGCCACGCTCTCGACCGGTGAAGGCCTGAAGTATTTCACGTCGCGTCTCGGTGCCGAAACAGCGGCGACTTTGCAGGTCGATTCGCCTTTCGATTATCGGAAAAATATGAAGGTCTACATCCCGAAGACCATGCCAGAACCGCTGGCTCGCGAGGAGTATGACCAGGCTCTCGCAAAATGGATTAAGCACTTTGTCTCGATGACCCATGGTAAGGCGTTCGTTCTTTTCACGAGCTACCAAACCTTGAAACGGCAATCGGACCTGTTGCAGCCTTTTTTTCGCTCCGAACGCATCACCTGCCTGGTGCAAGGCGGCGATTTACCCCGGCATCGCATGTTGCAGAAGTTCAAGGAAGACCGTGACTCGGTGCTGTTCGGAACCGACTCGTTTTGGCAAGGCGTGGATGTCCCCGGCGATGCGCTGAGCAACGTGATCATCACGCGCCTGCCCTTCGCCGTGCCCGATCACCCCCTGACGCAAGCGCGCTGCGAACAAATCACCGCGCGCGGCGGCGACGCGTTTCGCGAGTACTCACTCCCGGAGGCCCTGCTCAAATTTCGACAAGGCGTCGGACGACTCATCCGAACCGGCACCGACAAAGGGATCGTCGTGATTCTCGATTCACGCGTGCTCACCAAACAATACGGCAAAGCCTTTTTAGCCGTGATTCCGAAGTGCCCTGTAGAGACCGTAAAGGATAGCTTTTAATCGAGTCGTGATCTTCCCGCTGTCGCGACGGTGAACCTGGGATTACCGAAGGTGGTTGAGCTCCGCGAGCTGAGATTCTTGCGAGGTCAATGGGGATTCTTCTCCTTGGCGCTCGGATGGTGCTTTGACAACTACGTTTCCATCGACAAGAGCCAGACCCGTCTTCTGCTCGGTAATTTCCACGATATTTTGAACTGCGCTTGCGGGTAGTTCGAATAATCCCTTCCATAAACGGATTCGCCCGCTCTTGCCGCAACTTGCGGTGAATCTGCCATCGGGCGAGACGGCGATTCCGTAAATGCGGCCGGAGTCTGCGGGAATTCGCCGCAGTTCTCGTCCCGTGCGAGCGTCCCAAACGCGTAGCGTGCCGTCCAAACCTGCCGCGAGCAATTGAGCTCCGTCCGGAGAAAAGAGGACTCCGTCGCTGCCGCTTTTCCCACAATCATACCTGCTGAGCAATTCCCATCTTCCCTCTTTTGAGTCCCAAATCTGGACATCATCATCCCATGATCCGACTGCCAAGGATCCATTGGCCGAATTCCAAGCCAGACTGGAAATCTGTCCCCGAAATCCCTTTAGCCTTCCAGTTATTGCTCCGGTTTTTAGGTCCCAGATTCCCACTGTCCGATCGCTGGATCCACTGTAAAGACGAGCGCCATCGGGCGAGAAAATAACGGCATTGACGACCGCATCATGACCTATCAGCTTTTGTTTTAGGGCTCCCGTATGCGTATCCAGAATCCAGATACAATTATCGGCACCTCCCACAGCCATCCAATCGAGGTTAGAGCTTACAGCTCCACACCAGATTAACGAAGAATTCCCCTGGACCTTAACGAGTTGTCGCTGCGTGAGTGGATCCCAAATCCTGACGCTGCCGTCGTGTCCTGCCGTAAAGAGCTCGTCTCCCTTGCCGGTGCTGCGCCAGTTCAAGCAAGTGATGGGGCCGTCACCAGCAACCCAGGATCGGAGTAAACCGCCCTGGGGCACACTCCACTCTTCGATTTTTTTATCATCGCCTGTCGTTACTAGGATGTTGCCGGTGCCTCCAAATGCAGCCCGACGAATGACTAGGCTCTCTGCGGTTTTCATTTCGATGGCATCCTCATCCTTTGGAACGCCCCACATAAATAGTCGTCCGTCCTGACCGCATGAAACCACTAAGCTCTCACCAGCGATGATGACGTCTTTGATCCAGCCGATGTGGCCCGTTAGCGTAGCCCGTCTTTCGCCGGTGCTTCGGTCCCAAATTCGTATTTGCTGGTCTGCTCCTGCGGAAAGGACCTCGTCTCCTGACTGGGACAACCGCAATGCACTGATCGAGCCTTCGTGTGCTTTCCAGCTTTGCGTATTCATCCCGGTAGCGACATCCCAAATCCGTATGTAGCCGTCTCCGCCCGCACTGAGCAATTGGGCGCCGTCTCTCGTAAAAATAGCTCGATTGACGTCTTCCAAATTTCCGGAAAGAAGAACGGGCGTCCGATTCTTTTTCCAAATTCGGATCGTTCGATCATCCGACGCAGTTACCAGCGTTTCACCGTGAATATCCAATGAATTGACCCCGCCCTGATGTCCAGTGAATCGGTCCGTTACAGTTCCCTTTTGAAGATTCCATACCCACACGGTGCCGTCGTCGCTGCTGCCGTAAACCAGTGTATTGTCAGCGGAAAAAGCCACGTCGGTGATTAAACGTTTGGGGCCGGAGAGCTCCGTAACTTCGCTTGAGGTCTCACAATCAAAAACGCGAGCTTTCAGATCCCCGCAAACAACGACTCTTTTGCCATCGCTCGTCACCGCCACACCCATCAGGGGGGCTTTGCCCGTATCGATTGTTTTGACGATTTTACCTGAGGCGGAAGCAATTTCGAAGATCATCCCATTGTCCCCGACAACCCATAAATTACGTTTGTCCGGCATAATCGCCAGGGCATTGAGCGGCGTGTTGAGGTCGTGCATCCAGAAAATATGGGCCGTTCGTGTGATCAAATCCTGGACCACTTCGCTGCTAACGCATTCGAGATCCAGCTCATGGGCATGGGCCAGAAACAGGGCTTGCTGAGAAATATCTCCGTCGCTGTATGCGGTGGTTGCCCGTTGTAGATAGATCTCGGCAAGTCGATGTTGCGCGTCCCTCAGATGCGCCTCAGCGGAAAGATACTCAGTAAATGCGACTCCACCAGCAACCGTGGCGAGAAGCAAGAGGCTCGCAAAGGCCATCGCGAGTCGCCGAAAACGCCGTGCTTTACTGCGGGCTTCTTTCA
>CAVURW010000084.1:0-19351 GCA_963743595.1 uncultured Verrucomicrobiae bacterium | reverse complement strand
TCACCCCGACTCCAACGCCAACACCGACGCCCTCCGGTCCACCCGCAATGGCGACCACACCTCTGGGCTCCAAGCCGATCAAGCTTAAGGATGTCGATGGACGCACCTTCACGATCAATCGCAAGGGCCGGGTTTGCGTCGTTTTCGGCACCGATTCTGATTCGCAAGATCTCGCGCGCAAAGCCGGTGTGGCGATGTATCCGTTCCAGGGTCGCCGTGATTTTCAGATGACCGTGATTGTCGATCTCGGCGGTTCTATCGCCACGTGGGTGCCCAATTTAGCCGTCTCAAAAATGCGCGAAAACCTCGATACCGAGGCGACCGAGCTGAAGCCCTTTTACGAAAAGAACAAGAACTTTGAGAATCCGCGAAAGGGCCTGCATGTGGTGCCCGATTTCAACAACACGGTTTGCCCGCTCGTCGGCTGGAAACCGAACGATGGCCATCTACGCGCCGTTTTGTTTGATGGAAACGGCAAGGAAATCATGCGATGGACGAAGATCGAAGAGGCCGATATCCCCACAATCGCTACGCTCGTTCAGAAGACGCTGGATACCTACCTCACCTCACGCTCGAAAGAACTGCCGCCCGAGCACGGTGGGCCGGCCGACGAATAATACCTGGAATGAAATCGTTCACCGTTCAATCCCCCGGCCCACTTCTCGAAGCGCTTTTCACCGCGTGGCCGGAGGTGAAGAAAAAGCAGGTTCGCGTGTGGCTCAAGTTCCGTTCCGTTACCGTGAATGGAAAACCGACCGGGCAATTCGATCACCCGCTGAAGATAGGCGATGAGATTGCTCTGCGCACGGAGAGGCATGCCCTTCCGAACACAAAATTGACGATCGGCATTCGTATCCTGCACGAGGACCATGATGTGATCGTGATCGATAAACCGGCGGGGCTTCTTTCGATCGCCAGCGACAGGGAATCCGAGCGCACCGTCTACTCGTATCTGATGGAGCACGTGCGGAAAAACGAAGGCTCCAGTTATCGTGTGTGGATCGTGCATCGTCTCGATCAAGAGACCTCCGGCGTGATGATTTTAGCGAAGTCCGAGAAGGTGAAACTAGCGCTGCAAGAGAACTGGAACATCGTCGATAAGAAGTACGACGCGATTGTGGAAGGTCATCCGGATAGTGAATCCGGGAGCATCAAAAACCACCTGGATGAAGCCGATCCCTACCGCGTGCGAAGTGCGCCTGAGAGCGAGATCACGCGTCACGCCATCACGCATTATCGCACGATCAAGCGCACCGCAAAGCGGACGTGGCTCGAGCTCGATCTCATCACCGGGCGACGCCACCAAATTCGCGTGCATCTCTCCGAATTGGGCCATCCGATCGTCGGCGATAAACGCTACGGCGCGACCTCGAATCCGATCAAACGACTCGCCCTCCATGCCAAGTCGATTGTGTTCACGCACCCCACCACGCAAAAGCGAATGAAGTTCGAGTTGCCGCTGCCGGGTGATCTGGGCGCGCTTCTGATTCCGACGTAAATCGGTGGATACACTACACTCTGCGTTGCCCTAGATAGGGAAGGACCGAAAAGGACACACTCGATGAGCCCGATGATCTGCTGGTGGCATCCTTTAGCCCCGTTAGGGGCGACAGGACCATAGCCCCGGGTGAAACCCGGGGTATCCCGCCCCCCTGCATTGCGCGTGCCTTTATGGTACGCGCAAAATGATCGTGCTCGTACCATAAAGGCACGAGCGACCTTTTTTGATTCTACCCCGGGTTCCACCCAGGGCTATGGTCCTGTCGCCCCTAACGGCTAAAGACCGAGGTGAAACTCTAAAAAGCCTACGTAATTTGCCAGAGCATTTTACCTAAGCACATAGCCATTTTACAACGATCCGGCTGCAGGTTCGCATGAATGCTGGAACTGCCCTGCAAGGGCAGTAATAGCCCAAGCCCAGGGTTGAGGAGCGAAGCGACGACACCCTGGGTTATGACGCCGAAGCCATCGACCCTGAAAGTGGTCGTTTCATGTCAAACGAGTGAATCGACCTCCTACGGGGTCGGTCCCCCGGTACGCGCTAACCCGGGGTGGGCTTGGGCGATTACCACCCTTGGCAGGGTGGTTCAGACCTGGAGCCGTTCGCACGTCTGCCGAAATTAACTCACCACTTCGATATCGTAAATCGGCTACACTATTTGTGAACACGCTCTAGAATGCTTTACGGTGCAGCAAACTGAATGTGCCACGTCACGGTGCCAGTGCTCTTTGAGGCGATCGTCGCGAGGAAATTCTTTTCAGTTGCCGTTGTGGTAATCGTCGCATCGGCAGAATCGACGCTCGCTTTGGCGGTCCACGTCGCCGATTGCGGCGTTTTGACCAGGCGCAGCTCATACGCATCGCCTGCAATTACCTGACTTTTTCCCGAGAGCGTCTTGGTTGCGGCGTCCCATGTTTCATCCGAGAGATCAATCATCCCCTGCGTCACGTGACGTGAGGTGCTGATGACAAATGGGTGATCAAGCATCGGGCGGATGGCGATGATTTGGCAACTGGTCGGCGGCAATGTGGCCGTCAATGTGTCGGTCACGTCACCCAGCTCAGCCTTGCCCCAGAAATCGAACGCCGCGTAGCTCGCCGATTTCGGGAGGTCCAATTGTGAAATGGGAATCGAAAAGGTCTTCGGTTCCTTGGTGAAGTTATAGAGCGCAATCACATCACGTCGCGTCGGTGATTGCGTATCGGTCACCTGCCAAATAGTCGGCGGATCGTTTTCCAAGAAGTCTACCGGACGAGCCGTTTTGCCATGGGGCTCAACCGTGCGTTTGATGATATCGAGCCGCTCGGCAGGCAAATCGGGCATCCAATCACTGTTCGTGTAGAGCTGGCCGGAAATGGCGACCCATGAGGAAGCGGTGCGAGCTTGGTCGAGACTGAGTTCACTGCGGACGTAGCAGGGGTCGGGATCGTTGTACCAAACGCGACCGTTTAAGAAGTAATTTCGCCCTCCAAATAAGGGACTATCGCCGGACCAACCGCCCCACGAGCCGTTGTTATCGGGCCCGACGCGCATGGCGTCGAGAGTGCCAAACGAACCGCCGTACGAGCGCATGTTCTGTGCAACACAACAGCCGAGAAAAAAGACGTCCGGACCCGCCGATTCGCGAACGACGTTAATCCCCATGCGGAGTGCCTCCACGTTCGTGCGATGGGGATCGTGGAACACCGCAGAACCGAACTTCGTGTCCTTATAGCTCACGTTCACATAGCACGGTTGATCAGCCGCCCCGGTGGAGAAACCGTCCATCTTGAAGTACGTATAACCCCAGTCGTGCGCGAGTTGAGAGACCTCATTCTTCAGGTACTCTTGGGTGGCCGGGTTCGTCATATCGAGACAGGTGCCGCCCCAGGATGTATCGAACGGAGTGCCATCGGCTTTTTTCACAAAGAGATCCTGTTTGTCGGCAAACCAGTCATCCTTATAACTCCCCGCAAACGGCATGAACCAAATGCCCGGCGTCAGACCCAGTTTCTTCAAGGTGTCGGCTGTCGCTTTCATTCCAGAGGAATAGGGTCCCTTTGGGTTAAACTGCGTGAAATTCTTGTTCGGGCCATTCCCGTGGCTATTGCCCATTTGCCAACCATCGTCAATTTGCACAAAACTCATTCCGAACGGCTTCAGCTTCTCACTGACGAAACTACCCAGCTCCGCCAGGCTCCTTTCGTCGCCGGCCCGACCATGCTTATCAGAGTACCATGTGCAATATCCCGCCGGTTCCGGATGAAGCTGGATGTGGTAGGTCTTTACCAACTGATCCGCGTACGACTCCAGACCGAGCCGAACATCGGGAAAAATTCCAATCGCGAAGACTTCGCCATCGGTCGATTGCCCCGGATCAAGCAACAGTCGACCATATTCCGAACGGGCAGTTACCGTGAGTTTCCCGCTATCGACTGAGCGAACGAGAATGCCTGTAGAGCGCCATTGGGAAATGAAACCCGCTACTACCCCCGCGCGTGTTTTGGGATCACCCAGGGCCAGCCATTCGTAATCGCCTGGATTCACTTTATCGGCCGTGGTGAGCCCGGAGTAGGCGCGCACTTTGAGATCCGTAAGGGGCAGTCCGAGATCAGGCGAGAATGTGATGAAAGGAACCTGATTGAGCGTTTGCGGATCTGTAGTGGAATTGGCGATGGTCCGGCGGAAAACGGCAAACGGCGTGTTTGGGAAAAGGATAATTCGCGCCGACTCCGTTTTGCTCGATTGAATCTTCAGCGCTTGACCGCTGCCGAAACTGGGGTCGTGTTCCGTGGAGAGCGAGACCGTGCCGGTAATGGGTAAAGTACCCGTAATGTGGACGACTGGGTTCTTGCAATCGATCGAGAACTGGTTACTCGCATCGTCGTAGGAGACTTTCAGAGCGTCATTACTGATGGAGAGTGAGGTGGCCGAAGCACAAAAAACGGGGCAAAAGATAAGGAGCAGTCCGCTCCAATAAGGTTTCATTCTGGGTGGAGAGAGTAGAATGGAGCTAGAGAATCATCAAGGCATATTGCTACTAAGAACACGTAAGCGCCAATGGCTTAGGTAAGAAGGTGCTGCATTAATTCGTAGACACGGCGCGTTTCACGGCTAAAGTTTCGGGTTAGTCCCTTAAACCAAAAAAATACAAATTATGCCTTTAGCAATCGGTACCTCTGCTCCTGATTTTACCCTCAAAACCAAAACCGACGACGGTCTGAAAGCTGTCAAACTCAGCGACAATTTCGGCAAGAAGAATACCGTTCTCCTTTTCTTCCCTCTGGCCTTCACGGGCGTCTGCACCAGCGAAATGTGCAGTGTCTCCGGGGGCATGGCCGATTTCCAAAATGCGGTCGTTTATGGAATCAGCATTGATAGCCCGTTCACTCATGAAGTGTGGGCGAAGAAAGAGGGCATCAATGTGACCTTGCTGAGCGATTTGAACAAAGAAGTGACGAAGGCCTACGATGTGCTGTTCCCCGGCTTGGCCGATATTGGCGACACAGCAGCCCGCGCTGCATTCGTGATCGATAAAGAGGGAAAGATTGTCTACGTCGAAGTAACACCGACCCCTAAAGATTTACCGGACTTCGAAGCCGTAAAATCGGCACTTTCAAAGCTGTAAGTCGTTTCATTTTGTCGCTCAACCGGTGATGGTTTATACTCCTGGTATGAATACTTTTGATGTACCGGAAGAAGCCAAAGAAGTAGCGCGTAAATTGACGGAGACCATTAACGACAAAGCGAATTATGTTCGCGATGCCGCTTCCTCCACGCGCTACAACTTGGAGGATTACATTCAAAATAATCCTTGGTCAGCGATCGCTTTTGCCGGTGCGTTCGGACTCTTGCTGGGAATTGTGGTTGCACGACGTTAACCCTGTCCCTCTTACCTTGTGGCTGGCCAGATCCGCTGATATATTCGCTGTTCCGTCACCATGAGCTCCAATCTCGAAGCCCTTAAGCAAGCCCTCTCCTGTTCCCCTGAAAATGTTCCGCTCCTCCTCATGATCGCGGAGGCGTCTTTAGAACAATTCCAGTTCGAGGAGAGTCGGCAATTCTATCAACGTGCCCTCGCCAAAGAGCCGGGCAATACCGATGCGCAGTTCGGCCTAGCGCGCTCCGCTTACATGGAGGGAAATATCTCCCAAGCGATTGTCCGAACGGAATCGATTTTGGAATCCCATCCGCGTCGTGCCGATGGATGGCTGCTGCTGAGTCGCCTCTATTTTGTCGAAGGAAAAAAGGCAGATGCCCGGAAGCATTTCGACCAAGCGCGCTCGCTGGATCCCCACATTAAAGATGGTGGCCTGGAGAAGGATCTCTTTTCGGGGCATCCACCGGAAGCTAAACAGCTCCCGCCCCTGCCTCAGCAGCCGATTCCAGCGGCCGGCCCCGCGCCCGGTTCGGATGACGAGGAGTCCGACGAGTCTGCACAACCGCCGCGTCCCAACGTTCGGCCGGAATCGATTCAAGGCGGCGATCTGCCCACCGAATTTGAACGGCCTGACATCTCGTTCGCGCACATCGGCGGCATGTCCCAGGTGAAGAAGGACATCGAGATCAAACTCATCCACCCGCTGAAGAATCCGGAGCTGTTTAAGCAATATGGAAAAAAGGTGGGTGGTGGTGTGTTGCTCTACGGTCCTCCCGGTTGCGGCAAGACGTTGTTAAGCCGCGCCACCGCAGGTGAAATCGATGCCACGTTTCTAAGCATCGGCATTCATCAAGTGCTCGATATGTGGCTGGGGAATAGCGAGAAGAACCTCCATAAAATCTTCGAACTCGCGCGACAGAATAAGCCCTCCATTCTCTTCTTTGACGAAGTCGATGCGCTCGCCTCAGACCGCGCCACGTTTAACAACGCCGGAGCCGGTCGGAATGTCATCAATCAGTTCCTGGCCGAAATGGACGGCAGCCTGGGTAACAACGACGGCATTTTAATCCTGGGTGCCACCAATGCGCCTTGGCAGGTTGACCCGGCGTTCCGTCGCCCCGGACGATTTGACCGCACCGTCTTCGTTCCGCCGCCGGATGAAGAGGCACGCGTCTCCATCATCGAGATCATGGCGAAAGACAAACCGATCCAACGCCTCGATGCACGCGCCGTAGCCAAGCGTACAAAAGATTTTTCCGGTGCCGATTTGAAAGCTGTTTTCGATATCGCCACGGAAGAGAAATTTGCCCAAGCGCTGCAAGAAAACCGCGTGATTCCGATCACCACGGATGATCTCTTGCGGGCCGCTAAATCGATTCAACCTTCGACCAAAGCGTGGTTCGAACACGCGAAAAACTACGCCCTCTACGCGAACCAGACGGGCTTTTACAACGACGTTCTCTCCTTCCTTGGCCTGAAAAAATGAGCACCCCGGATGTCGGCTATTCGGCCAGCCTTCGCCGCGGCAGAGCGCTGCGCGAACAAGGTCGATTTCGCGATGCCGAGTCCTTTTTCCGACAAGCCGTGGAGGCGCATCCTCTGGACCCAGAGCCCTACTGCGAGCTCGCTGTCTGCTTTTCAAACACGAACCGGCCGGAGTTGGCATTGCAGGCCCTCAATCACGCGATCGGGCTCGATCCTCGAAACGACTTTGCCCTGGCCCTAAAAGCGCTCATTTTCAGCTCGCTCTCGGATCACCGCGCTGCTGTAAAAGCGGCTGAAGAGGCTCTCGCGTTGAACCCCTCGAATCTCCTGGCCATTAATGCGCGCACCCGGGCTTGGATCGATTTGCGACAATGGCCGCAAGCGTACAACAGCGCACGACATGCCGTCGCCATCGCCCCGAATGATTCGCTTTCTCTCAACTTGCTGGCTTGCACGCTTCGGCTCAATGGCCGCGTAACGGAAGCTACAGAGATTACCGATAAAGTCCTCACGCAGCGGCCTTCAGATGCGGGTGGCCATTTCAACGCCGGCTGGAACGCCTTAGAGCGCGGGCAGGCACCACGCGCGGAACTCCATTTTCGCGAGTCGCTGCGGTTACAACCGCACAATGAGCAGGCGCGGCTCGGGCTCTTACAGTCCCTCTACGCGCGCGTTTGGTTTTACCGCTTCTACTTTAAGGTCCGCTCCTACGCGGCCCGGCGCACCTTTCTCTTTCGCTTTACCCTGCTGCTCGGCCTCTACATGACCTACCTGCTCTCGATCTCATTTACGGATCAACCGGTTGGCTGGATGTTCTTCACCGCATCCATCTACCTATCGCTGTTATTCGCCAAGAGCCTGGGCGATTTCTTCCTGCTCGTGGATCCGCTCGCCCGGCTCTCGCTCTGCCGAAAAGAGGCTCTGATGGGCGCGCTCACGTTCTCCTCGATTTTCGCCCTAACGCTGGGCATGGCCGTTCAACACGCCTGGTTGTTGCTGGGTTTAGCGTTGGTCATACCGTTCAGCTTTCTCACTTCGGTTCTTTGTTATCGATTTGCGCGAAACCCTCGTATTGAAACAGTTCAATGAAGCATTCTGATCAAGAGGATCTGATGCAAGACTTGGCAAAACGATTTCCGTTCAGCGCCTAATCGAAATGTCATCATGTTGAGGAGGGTACTCATTGTCGGTCTGGCCGCAGCCCTCGTTTCAATTCTTCTTATTTACCTTTTCTCTGACCAAAACACTGGCCGTCTCCATCTGGGCCGTTATGGTCATGCTTCTATTGTTTTGATGGATGGTAGGGTGTTGGTCGCGGGAGGAATATACATCAGCGCACCTTCACCTTGGGCACGATGGGCAAATGACATTTCATGGCTTCCAGCTTGGATCAGGCCTAGCACGGAACTAAGAATGTTTACTACCTCGGAATGCGAACTCTTTGACCCCCAGACTTTGACATGGAAACGAACGGCAGATTTCCCTAGGACTTGTTTCCCCTCTGCCGTAATGAACGCAGTCATGCTTCCTAGTGGCAAAGTAATGGTGAGCTCTGGGCTACTTCCAGTAGAGCTGGGACTCAGAAGAGAGAACCCTTGCGAACTTTTCGATCCAGTTGCTGAAAACTGGACACCCTGCCTGTCTCCCCATGACGAAGGTGACTGTTGGCTTATGAAAATCGTGGATGGCCAAGTATTCAAACTACAAGGTGGCCAATGCTGGGTTTATGACTGTTTTAGGTGTCAGTGGGCCCGGAGGCCAGAATACGATCTGGATTTCCAAGATATTTCTCCGCCCTGGTTCTTTACTCTGCCCACAGGAGAGATCGTTGAAACTACGTCGGAAACGGGGGAGGTTTTTGATCCACAAAAGAGAGCATGGTCACCCATTAGCACAGAATTACTGTCGCAGGTGACTCAGTTAAATGATGGTAGGTTACTCGGTGTGCAATTCGAAGGAAGTGAGTCCTATACTTTCGATGTTCAGTCAAAGAGGTGGATACCACTGGCGAAAATGAATGAGCGTCGATCTTCCGGTTCATCTTTGATGCTACTCAAATCAGGGAAAGCATTGGTGACTGGAGGAGGTACTAAAAATTGCGAGCTCTTTGATCCCCAAACGAATTCTTGGTCACTGACTGGATCTACCCGTCAAAACCGACTCTATTCTACCTCCACCCTGCTTCACGATGGTCGAGTCCTACTTTCGGGAGGTAAGTCGGGAGGTAATTCAGCGGATCGTTCATGCGAATTGTACGACCCAATCAAGGGTACTTGGACGGAGCTTTTCTAAAACCATTTTGAACCTTGAATCGCTCACTCTGTACTCAATTATAGCCAACGTCTTTACCAACTATGGAAGAAGAACTTTGGAGATATTGAATGGCGAGACCCGATTCGCTTGACTTGAATACTTTGGCAACTTACATTGAACACTGAAATGAAGCAACTTGAACAAATCCGTATCGATTCTGATCAAGAGGATCTCATGCAAGACTTGGCAAAACGATTTCCTTTTGGAGCGCATTTCATTAAAGGCTATCAAAACAGCCGTCCCTTAACTTCTTTTGATATTACAATGCCGTCTGATGATCCACGTTTGATCGCAATTCGAAAATACTTAGAGAAAAATCTTGGATACAAGCCGAACAGGAACCCTAAGGACCTCTCAAAATAATATAGGCTTTTGGATAGATATATTTTTGATGAAGCTGATTTAGAGAAGGCAGAATTTATCGAGTTCTTGCCATCAAAGGAAACAACCAATGTCGACATATATAGTACAATAGTAGATAGCATTGCATTCACGTCACACGTGCCTACTAAGTTCAAATATATTTACACTCAAGATTCAATCACTCTGGTTACCCAGCGAGTTGGAGACTTTCTTAAATCGAACGGAATTGTTGTAGCTCTTCTTCCTCTAAAGCAACTGAAAAAACTTCCAAGGACTTCCGAAGATGCTATCAAGGGTAAGCTTATCGAGGGTGTGTACGCATTGGGTGCTCCGTTACAGCTCCATGCGATTGCATATTCTGATGGCATGAGGGTTTACGAGCGACAGTCCAAAGAGAACTTGAGCCCGTTTGATCTCGCCTCGGTCACAACAACGCCGCTTATGCCGAGCGTTTGTAGCCAACGTTTTTACCAACTATGGAAGAAGAACTTTGGAGACATTAAATGGCGAAAGCCGATTCGATTGGTTTAAGAATTCGTTATGAGAGAACCATTGAGACTTGAAGAAGTATTAAGCCGCTGCAACGACCGAGATGTAGCCATCTGGGAAATTAGAGACTTTTTGTACCTCGAGCAGATCGACCGAGTCGAAATTCTCGAGGCAAAAGAAGTTGCAAAAGCGTTTGTAAAAGACAAAAAATTTCGAGCCGAAGCTCTGGCATACTGCAAGAAAGTCGCAGAAGCACTTGTTTCCAAAGAGTACGTTACGGTGCTCAAGGCTAAACACCCGGACGGCGAGCTTGAAGACGCTTCGGCAGATGAGCTTCCGGCCAGCCCTGAGGCTTACTTTGGGCCACCTAGAAAAGGCAAGACGGCTTATTACCTGAGCGTGACGGAAGCTGGGCAAGAAGCCTTTGCTACAGGCGTCTATTGATTTTCGCCGTCAACGCTCTAAAAGCGGAAAGGCCAGACCCTTTCGAGTCTGGCCTTGGCTTGATTGTTCTGAGGAGTAAGAACCCCTCGAGGAGTCAGGCTTAGTAGTCCATGCCGCCCATGCCGCCGCCGTGACCATGTCCGCCGCCTGCAGGAGCTTTTTCCTTTTCAGGGAGCTCAGTGATGACGACTTCAGTCGTCAGCAAGAGACCGCTGATGGAAGCTGCGTTTTGCAGTGCCGTGCGGGTCACCTTGGTCGGATCGACAACGCCGGCCTTGATCAGGTCGACGTATTCGCCTGTGGCGACATTGTAACCTTCGCTGCCGGTGCGTAGCTTCACTTCGTTCACCACGACGGAACCTTCGCCACCAGCGTTTTCGACCAACGTACGGAGCGGTTGCTCGATCGCGCGACGGATGATGTTCACACCGATGAGTTCGTCACCAGTTGCCTTGACCGTATCCAGAACCTTCTGGGCGCGGAGCAGGGCCACACCACCACCAGCCACGATGCCTTCTTCCACTGCGGCGCGGGTTGCGTGCAGGGCGTCTTCAACGCGAGCTTTCTTTTCCTTGAGCGCTGTTTCAGTCGCTGCGCCGACATTGATCACCGCAACACCACCAGCCAGCTTGGCCAGACGTTCTTGCAGCTTTTCCTTGTCGTAGTCTGAGGTCGTCTCTTCGATTTGACGACGGATCAGGCTCACGCGGCCTTGGATATCGGAGCTCTTGCCTTCGCCTTCGATAACGGTCGTGTTTTCCTTGTCGATAACGATGCGCTTGGCGCGGCCGAGATCTTCCAGAACGACGTTCTCGAGCTTGATGCCGAGGTCTTCGCTGAGCATCTTACCACCGGTCAGGACCGCGATATCTTCGAGCATCGCCTTACGACGATCTCCGAAGCCGGGGGCCTTAACGGCACAGACTTGCAGCGTGCCACGGAGCTTGTTCACCACTAGAGTGGCGAGTGCTTCACCTTCGACTTCTTCTGCGATGATGAGGAGCGGGCGACCGGCTTTGGCCGTCTTTTCCAGGAGCGGCAGCAGATCTTTCAAGCTGCTGATCTTCTTCTCATGGATCAAGATGTAGGCGTTTTCCAGAACCGCTTCTGAGTCTTCCGCATTCGTTACGAAGTAAGGAGAGAGGTAGCCCTTATCGAATTGCATACCTTCCACCACATCGAGCGATGTTTCGATCGTCTTGGCTTCTTCGACAGTGACCGTTCCGTCCTTGCCGACCTTTTCCAACGCGTCAGCGATGATTTCGCCGATCGTGTGGTCCCAGTTGGCGGAGACCGTTGCGACCTGTTGGATCTCTTCCTTGTTCTTCACGTTCTTGGAGATCCGCTTCAGTTCTTCCACGATCGCTTCCACCGCTTTATCGATACCGCGCTGCAGAGCAGTCGGATTGGCACCAGCGGTCACGTTCTTGAGGCCTTCGCGATAGATCGCTTCTGCCAGAACAGTGGCTGTCGTTGTACCATCACCGGCGATATCGCTCGTCTTGCTGGCCACTTCGCGGACCAGTTGAGCACCGATGTTTTCATACGGATCTTCGAGCTCGATTTCCTTCGCCACAGAGACACCGTCTTTGGTGATTGTGGGGGAACCGAATTTCTTGTCGATCACCACGTTACGTCCGCGGGGCCCAAGGGTAGCCTTAACCGCACGGCTCAGTTTTTCCACGCCGCGCAGGAGGGCCTGACGCGCGTGCTCATCGAATTGTAATTGTTTAGCTGCCATAATCTATTTTCTCCTTTTGTGTGTTGTACTTACTTACAGGATTCCGAGGATGTCGTCTTCACGAAGCACTTGATACTGCGCTCCGTCGATCTTGATTTCCGTTCCGCCATACTTGCTGATCAGCACGCGGTCGCCCACGGAAACTTCAAAAGGCACTTTCTTGCCTTTATCATCGGTTTTGCCGGTTCCAATCGCGATAACTTTCGCTTCTTGGGGTTTTTCCTTTGCGGTATCAGGAATAATGATCCCGCCGCGTTGTGTTTCCTTCTCTTCGATCGGTTGTACAAGAACGCGATCTCCGAGGGGACGGAAATTAACTGTTGACATGTTGTACTTTCTCCTTGGGTTTGTTTGTTGGTTCTTAACGAATCCGGTTTTCTCTATTCCTCAGACTCTCACGCACCCGCGACAAGTCGCAGCCGTGGAACGCAGGGATATAAAAACCGGATTGCTCGTTAAATTGGTTTAAAATTACTTGCTCTTCTTGCCGTCGTTATCATCGACAATTTCGGCGTCGACCACGTCCGGCTCATCTTTCTTGCCAGAGCCACCGGTGGATGCGTTCGAGCCCTCGTCGGAATTAGCTGCGCCCTTAGCGGAATGCTCGGCTGCGGCCTTTTGGTACATCTCCATAGACGCCGCGTTCACCTTTACATTCAGGGCGTCCATTGCCGTCTTGATCGCATCGGTGTTTTGGCTGTCTTTATTCGCATTCAGCACGTCGCGCAGGTTCTTGATTTCGGTTTCGATTTCGGCCTTCTTCGCCGGATCAATCTTATCGCCCATATCGCGCATCATCTTTTCAGCGGCGTAAGCGGCTGTGTCGGCTTGATTGCGCAGCTCAATGCGATCCTTTTCTTTCTTGTCCTGCTCAGCGAATTTCTCTGCTTCCTGACGCATCTTTTCGATCTCGTCCTTCGAGAGACCAGACGAACCGGTGATGGAGATCCGCTGTTCCTTGCCTGTACCGAGATCCTTGGCGGAGACGTGTAAGATACCGTCTTTATCGATATCGAAAGTCACTTCAATTTGGGGCACGCCGCGAGGTGCGGGCGGAATTCCATCCAGGTGGAACGTCCCGAGTTGTTTATTATCGCGAGAGAGGGGGCGCTCGCCTTGAAGCACCTTGATCTCTACGCTCGGTTGGCTGTCGGAATAGGTCGAAAACACTTGCGATTTCCGGGTGGGAATCGTCGTATTACGCGGGATCATCGCCGTCGCCACAGCACCGGCCGTTTCGATCGCCAGGGTCAACGGAGTCACGTCCAGCAACAACACATTGCTAACGCCGCCCTTGATCACACCGCCTTGGATCGCAGCACCCACAGCCACCACTTCATCCGGGTTCACACCCTTGTGTGGTTCCTTATTCACGAGACGACGCGCGGTCTCAACAATCTTCGGCATACGCGTCATACCACCGACGAGCACCAGCTCATCGATATCAGCGGCATTGATCTTCGCATCGCGCAAACAGGCGTTCACCGGCCCGATTGTCTTTTCTGTCAGGTCATCGGTGAGCTGCTCCAGCTTCGAGCGAGTTAAGGTCTTGGCGATGTGCTTGGGACCCGACGCGTCGGCCGTAATGAATGGCAAACTGATTTCGTAGGTCTGCGCAGACGAAAGCGCGATCTTCGCCTTCTCAGACTCTTCTTTCAGACGCTGAATCGCATCGGCTTGGCCCTTGAGTTCGATACCTGTATCGACTTTAAACTCGGCCAAGAGCCAGTCCATGATCTTGTTATCCCAGTCGTCACCACCCAGGTGCGTATCACCGTTTGTGGCGCGCACTTCAAAGAGGCTGCTCTCGCCGCCGGGTGCGGAGGGGTCGCGCGTGATTTCCAAAACGGAAATGTCGAACGTACCACCACCTAAATCGTACACGGCGATCTTTTCATCGCCCTTCTTATCCAGACCATAGGCGAGCGATGCGGCAGTCGGTTCGTTGATAATACGCAGCACTTCCAAGCCGGCGATTCGGCCGGCATCTTTCGTCGCTTGACGTTGGCTATCGTTGAAATAGGCAGGAACGGTAATGACGGCTTGAGTGATCTTTTCGCCGAGCTTCGATTCCGCATCGGCCTTGAGTTTCGCGAGAATGAACGAGGAGACTTCTTCCGGCGAATAAACCTTCGTCTCGCCGCCGAGATTCACCTCAATATGGGCATCGCCATTCTTGGCAGCCACCACTTTATAAGGCACGCGGCCCAGCTCGCCCTTCACCTCTTCATACTTGCGCCCGATAAAGCGCTTCACGGAGAAAACTGTGTTTTTGGCATTCGTCACTGCCTGGCGTTTGGCAGCTTGTCCCACCAATCGCTCGCCGGTCTTGGTAAACGCAACAACGGACGGAGTGGTCCGCGCGCCCTCAGAATTCTCCAAAACGACAGGCTGGCCGTCTTCCATAACAGCCATACACGAATTCGTGGTCCCTAAGTCGATCCCTAAAATTTTTGACATACTCGCTATCGGCAAGAACTGGGCCGCTGACTCTGTTTTCGATATAAACTCTTAGTTCACAATGACTTATGCTCTTTTAACGGCAAGTCTCTCATCTCGATCAGCACGATTCCTGCGACAAATCGTCCCACATCGACGGCTATTTTGGCGCAGTTGCCGTCCGTAGATTAGACTATTTGTAGTGTGACGCTGGACCCATCAATTATCGGTGACGAGCACCTTTGGCCTTCACAATGCCTCCCTGTCTCTAGGCCCGAAGCCAGCGTGACGCTGGACCCAGTAGCGCCTTTCGCCTTCACATTGCCTTCACATTGCCCGAAGGGACGGCCTCATGTACAGCCCAGGTCGTAGACCGTCTGGTAAGACGGCCGAAGGCCTGGGTCTCATCGCAAAGCGATTGCGGGCTGTAAGGAGGCAGTAATCCGACCGTTGTTTACCTAACTAGTTACAGGTTAACGGTTTATGGTCGCTAAGTCCAGAGCAAAAAAGTAGATTTCGGTAGATTTTGGCAACCGACTGCTATGCGTCCGTGGAGTCGTGTTATGCAACGTGGAGGCATGAATTAGGATTCACTTTTAAATTAACTATTAACGACAATTAAGTATATAAATTCCCCAGACTACCGCGTTATGGGAAAGCTATTTCAAGGCAGACATTGAAAACTGAATTGATTCTCTCCCTAAAACGAAAACAAAAGGGAGGCCCAATGTTCCGCAATTGAACGACAAGCTTTTCTTTCAGCTCAAAGCCTCCATGGTCGGTGGCGATTCCAAGACGCATCGAGCTCACTCCATTAGGTGCCGGTGCCTTTGAGGAGATAGACGGATCGGAACTGGTGGATTCGATTGTTTTCATTTTACCTTCTTGATCGGATCGAGGATCTGATAGGCGAACAACTTCACCTGGTCGCTAATAAGGGCCCAGATCAGTGCGTATACCCAGACGAATCCGGCCCATCCCCATCCCAGGGGTGGCATCAGAAATCCGTAGACGGCGATGAAGGTGGCCAGGATTTGAGTGCCGACGACAGCCACTAATAGAATCCGGGCGGGCGGAATGGACCAGAAGGGGCCTCGCGTGCGGGTGAGGAAAATGGTCAGGTGTCCAGCTACGGATAGCATCAGATACATCATGGGCTGGAGGTGCGGACGATCCAGATGGAACACCCGGTCTCCCAGGTAAAAAAGGCCAAATGAGGCGATGGGTCCCAGGACACCCAAAACGGTAGCGATTCCGAGGACGGTGCGCATGTTCCAGGACTCAGGCTGATTTTTATAGCGGACGTTATCATAGGCAATGGAGAGAATCGCGCCGTCATTGAGCAACGCCAGCATCACGATCATGACCGCCGTTAAAGGGTAAAAATTAAAGACAAGGATGGCCGCCGTCATGAATAAGAGCACGCGCAGTGTCTCAGCAATGCGATAGATCGCGTAACTGTTCATCCGCTGGAAGATGCGTCGGCTCTCCTTGATTGCCTCAATAATGACGTCGAGACCGGGAGTCGTCAGAACGATAGCCGCAGCAGCTCGTGCCGCATCGGTCGCACCAGAAACGGCGATTCCACAATCCGCCTGCTTCAGCGCAGGAGCATCGTTTACTCCATCGCCAGTCATGCCGACGATATGTCCCAGCTTCTGTAGGACATCCACGATATGGAATTTGTGTTCTGGAAAGACTTGGGCAAAACCGTCTGCCTTTTCGATCGACTGGGATACCTCGGCGGTTTCTTCTTTTTTAGAATCGCCCAAACGGGCGGCATCCAGAATATTGACACCCATCTTAAGTTTGTTGGCTGTCTCCTTGGCGATGGCGAGCGCATCACCTGTCACCATCTTGATCTTTACGCCCATCTTAAGCGCCATGGCGATGGTAGCCTCGGCATCTTCCCGGGGAGGATCGAACAGGGGCAACACTCCAACAAATTGCCATTGGCCGTCATCGCCAGCAAAGGCCACCCCTAAAGCTCTAAACCCTCGGGCAGCAAACTCGTCGACTGCCTTTGTGACCACTTCGTTTAACTGTCCTGCATTGACAGCTAGAGCCAAGATGACCTGTGGTGCGCCCTTCGTCACCTTAAAGATATTGCCGTCTTTGCCTTTAACGGTGGCCTCGGTCCGCTTATGGACAGGGTCGAACGGCGTAAAGTGAGTTACTTCAAACGCCTTTACGGCTTCAGGGTCTTTCAAGCCAGCCAGGACCGCTAAATCAATCGTATCGTTATTATCCGAACGAGACGCCAATGCGCCGTAAAGGATCACTTGCTCTGCTGACACACTACCGAGGGTGAAAGGATCACCCAAGGTTAACTTGTTTTGCGTTAGGGTGCCGGTCTTATCCGCGCAGAGCACGTCCACACCCGCTAACTCCTCGATGGCCACCAGCTTGCTGACAATGGCCTTTTTCTTGGCCAGCTGCCGTGCTCCGACTGCCATTGTCACCGACAAGACCGTGGGCATGGCCACGGGTATCGCGGCCACGGTCAGCACCAAGGCGAACTGCAACGTGGTTAGGATCGGGTCGCCACGAAAGGTAGCGACGGTAATAATCAATGCCACAATCGCTACCGCGAAGATGATCAGGTAATTACCTATCTTGAGCACTGCTTTTTGAAAATGGCTAACGGTGTGAGCGCCCTGTACGAGTTCTGCGGTTTTTCCGAAGTAGGTTTTGGTCCCGGTGGCGTAGACTAACGCGCCGATTTCACCCTGGCGAACGATCGACCCTGAAAATACGGCTTCGCTTGGTTTGCGTGTGGCGGGCAGGGATTCGCCGGTTAAAGCGGATTGATCCACCTCAATCTCGTCGCCGTCGAGCAGGCGAGCATCCGCCGGTACTATGTCGCCGAGCCTCAAGCGAATGACATCGCCGGGCACTAATTCTCGCGCGGCCGGATTGATCCACTTGCCATCGCGCTTGACCCGAGCCTTGATCGCCAGACTGCTCTTGAGGGCAGCAATGGCATTGCCTGCCTCGCGTTCTTCCCAGAATCCCACGCAGGCGTTGGAAACGAGCAAAAATAGAATGATGAAAAAATCGGGCCAATGCTGGACCACGCCCGAGAGAATGACCGCTGCTTCGATCATCCACGGAATAGGCCCCCAGAAATAGCTCAGAAACTTGAGAAGGAGATTGCTTTTCTTTTCTTCAATCTCATTGGGACCGTATTGGGTCAGCCGCTTTTCTGCTTCAGCTTGGGTAAGGCCCTCGCTTGAAGATTCCAATTTCTTCTCCACTTCCGCCATGGGCAACGTTTTTAAGTCGTCCTTCGGCTCGGGCTTATTCGGCTCGATAGGCTTATTCTGATTGGGTTTGGTTGTCATGGTTGGTAAATTCCTCGGTTCGAACGTGATGCTAAATTTTCTGGTTTTACTCTGCGGCAACTCCGAACTATTCCTTCTTCTCTTTCTCACCCTTTGCCGCGCGGTGATACTTTTCCCGGATGTCCTTCAGATCAACGGTTGGTTCGGGAAGCTTAATACCGAGCCCTTGCAGCGTTTCCGCGATGATTTGTGAAATGGCCAGGTCCCGGAACCACTTGTGATCTGAAGGAATGATGAACCACGGTGCTGCGGACGTGCTGCACTGGGTTAAGGCAGCTTCATAGGCCGCGCCATATTGGTCCCGATAATTTCTTTCTGAGTAATCGGCCTCACTGATTTTCCAATTTCGGCTCGGATCGTCCAGGCGCCGCTCGAAACGCTTTAACTGTTCTTCCTTACTAATATGCAGGAAGAACTTCAGGATGTGGGTGCCATTTGCAAGCAACCGCCGTTCAAAGTCATTGATCTCCGAGTAGCGGTTTGACCAGATCTCCGTAGGAACGAGGTTATGCACTCGCGCGATCAAAACATCTTCGTAGTGAGATCGGTTGAATATGCATACTTCCCCGCGGCGGGGACATTGTTGTTCAATCCGCCAAAGGAAATCGTGTGCGAGTTCTTCTTTCGAAGGTTCTTTGAAGCCAACGACTCGGCAACCCTGAGGATTCATGGCACCGATAACGTGCCGTACCACGCCATCTTTGCCACCGGCATCGGGAGCCTGAAGGCAGATCAGCAGAGAGCGTTTCGCCTCTGCGTACAGCTTGAATTGCCACTCAGCAATTTGCTTTTCAAATGCAGTCGTGACTGATTGCGACGACGTTTTGTCCAGCCCCTCACCAGAATAGTCTGGAGCGTAGTCCTCCAGGTGAACGGCCTTTCCTGGTGTGACGCAAAATTTGTCTAAATAATTCATAATGGTAAGGAGGGCTAATTAAATATTCCATGCCCCTAAGACGGGGTTTTTAATGTGGTCGGGATCGAAACTAAGGATGCCGATTGACGAGGTTCCGAGGATGAAGTGGTCACCGTTTATTACGGGCAATCCCAGCCATCTTGCCGTAAAGACGCTTGAATACTGACCGTGGGTAAAGAGGGCGATGTTGCCCTTGAGGGTTAAAAGGAACGTGATGAGTCCATCGGCACGGACACCAATTTGTTCGGCAGATTCACCTTGTGGGCAACCATCCTGAAAAATGTTCCAGTCAGGTCGCGCTTCGCGGATAGCGACGGTCTTCATCCCCTCGTACTTTCCGTAATTCCACTCGACCAAGCGGGGATCAATCACCATTTGTGAACCAAATCCGGCCAAGATGCAGGTCTCTTTCGCTCGCTTAGCAGGGCTACTAAAAACCTGTCTAAACGCCATCGGT
>CAVURW010000083.1:0-5202 GCA_963743595.1 uncultured Verrucomicrobiae bacterium | reverse complement strand
CTAACGCATCTCCAGATTCTTCAGGGAGTGCTCGGCTCCGTTTCTGAAGGGGCTACGGAGACCCACCTGACCTCCTACTTTCTGGTGCAACAGGCGCTTTGCGTGATTTTCACATACGCGACGATTCCGTGGATGCCCGGATGGCTGGAACGGATCGCACCGACAACAGTTGAACAAGATTTGTCGCGTCCTCGTTTTATCAATGACGCGGCGGTCCAGGACTTTGAGACGGGATTGAGTTTGGCAGAACGTGAATGGGCGAATCTAGTTCAGCGATTGCCCGATTACCTGCAGAGATTGCGCATTGAAGAGACCGAAAAAGCGATTGCCGAGCCGGTCGTTTTGCACAATGCGTCGCAGGCATTGAAGATCGAGTTGGAGTCGTTTTTAGCGGCCCTTTCGGATCGTCCAAACAAATCGCATAGCGCTTCGGTTGCGCTGCTTCAATTACAAGACCGGCTCAGTCTTTTCGGTGAAATTGAAAACGGGGTTTGGCAGGTCGTCCAGGCCCTGCACGGAGCGCCGCCGAGTGGTGCGCTCCGCTCGCTTGAGAACAATGTGATCGAGGCTCTCGATGCGTTATTGCGTACGAGCATTGATGCGATTAGTGGTGGCAAAGAGGATGTCGAGATGCTGAATTTAATCACCGCGAATCCCGGCGACACGATGGATGGCTTACGTCGCAACTACATGAACGAGGAGCAGTCTATGGGTCACGAAGAGCGAATTATTCTTCTGGCGATGCTCAGCCAGTACGAGCGAATCGTGTGGACCGTGCATCAGCTCAGTCGCTCGCTTGAAGCGATGCGTAATTAGCTTAGGTAAAGCGAAATTCCATGACGGAAAAGTCGTCTTCCAGCACTCCTTCTCCATGCGCCGTTTTGACCATCGTCCACAGATCTTTCAGAACGGTTTTGCTCTCCCTCGGCTGAGCGTGAAGGAAATCGGCGAGATCCTTTAAACTCATCATTGGGAGATTCGGACGGCGAATTTCATACACGCCATCGCTCAGAACGTAGAGCCGCGAGCCGGGCAAAACTTTTACTGCGTCTTGAGTGAATTCGATATCGGGTAATCCACCGATAAACAGGTTATGGGTTCGCAGCTGCAACGGTTCACCGGTTGAGTCAGGCGCGAACAAAAAGGCGGGTGGATGACCGGCACTCGCATAGGAGAGCATTTGATTTCGGGAATCGTAAACGCCGTACCACAGCGTGAAGTACATGTTGTTATGGCGCTCCATGTTGAACGCAAGATTCAACCCTGCGAGAACCTGTTTCGGATCGTGGAAATCGACTCCCGGTAGCGCTTGGCCGCTAATCGTATTGAGCGCAGAGATGGAGAGCAACGCGGCACCCACCCCGTGCCCGCACACATCCAGCAGGTACATGCTGAAGCAATGATCATTCAACCAGCGATATCCAAACGAATCTCCTCCTAACGACGACGATGAGTTGAACTCCCAGTCGGTAACGATCCGTCCGGTGATGCGTTCCGGCAATTGCGTCCGCACATAGGCGTCGGCTTCTGCAAGTTCTTCCACCAGCTGATCCTGCGTTTTCTTTAAGGCGAGGTAGGTCTTCTGCTCCTGATCCCGCAGGCGCTTGCGATCAAGCGAAGCACCAAGACGAGCACGCAGGAAGGTCAGATTGAACGGCTTGCCCAGGTAGTCGTCGGCACCATTTTGAATGCACCGCAAAACGCTATCGAGCTGGTCGAGTGCGGAGATCATGATGACCGGAATGTGCCGCAGTTTCTCATCCGACTTGATTTGAACAAGGACTTCAAAGCCATCCAGCTCTGGCATCAAAACATCCAGCAGCACCACATCGATTGAGACGTCGCTCCGCAATTTCTCAAGTGCGGCCCGGCCACCGCCCGCCTGAAAAACGCAATAACCTTCCTGGACCAAGCGACGGGAAAGGAGATCACAGTTTTGTGGGTCGTCATCGACAACCAAGATATTCGCGTTGATACACTGGGGCGGCGGCACGTCGCTGTCGTTATTGATCTTTGGGAGCAAAACGGCGAGGTCCTCCGACGAGAAAAGGCTGGGATGCGGGACGGACTCGGCGTTGAGGTTTTTCAGGTCGGGAAGACGGTCCACGACTTGCAGGTACTGTGTATCGACGACCTTATTAATCATTCCCAACAGATTCCGCGATGCGAAAAGAATGCGAGCCAGATCTTCATCCAAGCTCTTTTCGCCAGAGTCTTGCGCCTCTTCCTGCAGCAGCTCCGAATAGCCGATAATCTGGTTCAGTGGAGTACGCAAATCGTGGCGCAACTCGATGATGGGATCACGTGCTGGATGCGAGTCGTTAGGAGGGTTCATTCGTTTTCTTTCTTGAGGAGTTTCTCGATTTTTTCGAGCAATCGGGGCAGGTCAATGGGCTTGGTATCGTAATCATCGCAACCGGCAGCCAAGGCCTGTTCCCGATCCCCGACCATGGCGTGGGCTGTGAGGGCGATGATCGGAATGTGTTTTAGTTTATCGGAGGCCTTAACCGCCTTTGCAACCTGCCAGCCGTCCATCACGGGCAGGCTCATATCGAGTAGAATGATTTGAGGGGATTCGGAATCCGCCTTGGCCAAACCATCCCCGCCATCCACGGCGATCGCGATCTCGTAACCTTTTCTTGTCAGGCGCCGCGAGAGCATGTCTCGGTTCAGCTCATTGTCTTCTACAATCAATATTTTCGTCATGATGCTTTCTCCGACTCGCTTTGAGATTTCTGTTCAACCACTGAGGCCGTGCCTATCAACCGCCGCACTTCTTGCACCATTTCGTGCATGTCTTGCATGCCCTTCATCATAATTCTCGCCACCGACCCGTTAAGGAGTTCTCGCTCAGGAGGCGTCAGCTCTTTGGCAGTGAATACGATAATCGGGATCTCGTTGTTACCTTTGCGCTTTGCAAATTCCGTTATGAAATCGAACCCGTTCATGTCGGGCATCATCAAGTCCAGGATGATCACTTTCGGCTGGGAATCTTGGAGCATCTGAAGTGCGGTCTTGCCGTTGGTCGCATACGAAACCTTGAAGCCTTCTTTCTTCAACGCATTGGAGACGATGTCGTAACTATTGACATCGTCCTCCACGACCATGATGTCAGGCATAGTCGAGCGCGGGCCATATTGGTCAAGGACTCGGATGATTTTCTCGCGATCGAACGGCTTCAAAATATAGTCAGCGGCACCAAGTGAGGCGGCCATGGGCCTGTTATCGACAATCGATATGACGACAACAGGGATATCCTGAGTATGCGGATTTTTCTTTAAGGCGCTGAGTACGGCCCAGCCATCCACCCCAGGCATCATCACGTCCAGCGTGATCAGACAGGGTCTGCGCTGTTCCGCGAGACGCAGTGCGTCCTCACCGTGGCTGGCAACGATTACGGACAGCCCTTCCTTTTCCAAGATGCGACGGAGTAAGTTTTGAACATCCGAGTCGTCGTCAATCACCAGAACGCTGGAGTGACTGTCCTGCGGTGCCTTTGGCGAATTGGGCTCGGCAGGTTTGTCCAGACTAGGCTTTTTCTCATGCACCGATTCCGGTTTTAATTCGTCGGGAATCTTTAATTTTGTCGGCAATACCACATGAAAAGTGGAGCCCACGCCGACTTGGCTCTCCACTCGTATACTGCCGCCCATCATTTCAGAAAAACGCTTACTGATCGCCAGGCCCAGTCCGGTACCGCCGTACTTTCGAGTCGTGGCATTGTCGGCTTGAGTGAACTCGCGGAAAAGCTTCTTTAATCCGTCTGGAGACATTCCGATTCCCGTGTCCTGAACTGTGAAATGGATGTGGGAAGAATCACGTTTCACCTGAAGACGAATCGTTCCTTTCTTGGTGAACTTAGTTGCATTACTCAGCAAGTTAAAGAGCACCTGCCGGGTCTTGGTTAAGTCAGAAAAGATCATTCCGATATCATCCGAGCAGACCAATTCCAATTTATTTTCGTTCTGTGTTAATAGTGGCTGGATGGTGGAGGCGATGTCTCGCACCATTTGAGGAACGCTAAATTCCTCGCCGTACAGGGTCATCTTGCCCGCCTCAATTTTCGAGAGGTCGAGGATATCGTTAATCAGCGCGAGCAAGTGTTTGCCAGAGGACCGGATTTTTTGCAGATCCGGCACCATGTCGACCCGCCCATCGTCATCTTCGGCTTCTTCCGCCAACATTTCGCTGTAGCCGATAATGGCATTCAGCGGTGTGCGCAATTCGTGGCTCATATTGGCCAGAAAGGCGCTCTTGGTACGATTCGCTTCCTCGGCCAAGGCGCGTGCTTTCTCCGCCTCTTCCCGGGATTGTTGCGTATGAATCAAGGCCGCACCTTGCGCCACAAGAGCCAACAAACTAATGCCGCCCATCACGCTGAAGATCAGCCACACGACATTCACCGCGCGCCACGCGACGTCCGGGTAATAAGTGGCCGTGACGACGGTATAACCCCAGGGCGAAAACGAGATCTTACGCACCCACCAATCACTGGTCCGCTGCTCGTTAGTCTCTTTCGATTTCACCAACACGTCACAGATTTGATTGACGTTCTTCTCATCAACGCCCGAGGTATGAGCCACTAAGCGATCGTGGTTATCAAACAACGCCACGAACCCGTGTTCCAAAATGCTCATCGACTTAATCCGTGTCATGAGGGACGAAAGCGCCTCGACTTTGAAACCGACATACCAGACGCCAACGACCTTGCCTTTAGAATCAAAGATGGGCTCGTCCTCACCGAAATAGGAGTCGCCTAAAATATCGATGATTCCCGCATACTTCTCGCCTTTTCTCAGAGCAACAACGGCTTGGCCTGTCGGATCAATCGTCGTCCCTTCAGCACGATTCCCATCCTCGCCAATGACATTGGTGCTAATCCGGGTGAACGTATCGCCATCAGCCACAAAGATGGCAGAGCTTCCCCCCAAAAGATCCTTCACGTCGTCCACAAACTTCGTGTTGTGCGCGATGCTGGTGGAACCAAACGCCAAGTCATTTACCGTCACGTTTCCGACTTTTACTGGGCCGATCAGGTGGGGTGCCCCGAGCTCGAGCGTATCGCGCTTCAGCATCTCAATCGAAGCCCGAATTCGATCGAGATAGAGCTGCTGGTGCACCTCCATCACGTCGATGACATTATTGTTCACCTCCGCCGACGCGTCGTCCGCCTCCTTACGAATCTGCTCGGTAAGCTGTCGA
>CAVURW010000082.1:0-50715 GCA_963743595.1 uncultured Verrucomicrobiae bacterium | reverse complement strand
ATGGGAAATCGATGACGATCGGTTTGCGCATTAAATCTTTGTCCCACAGCTCGTAAAAGCTACCGGGACTGCCAACGCCCATGTCGCTGCGGTCCCAAAAGACCATCGGTTGCACATCCAATCGCGCGACGCGAGCGGTGAGAATCGCCAGGCCAGCCGTGACCTGTTGATTATACTCCCAGCTCACAGGGTCGATCGATCCGTAGATCTGGCCGAGCTCCCGCACGGTCGAAGCATTTCCTAATGCGCGATCAAACATCGGCTTCCAATACGGCTCGGCTAAACCGTGGTCAAATGCCTCCACGCTCGACCGCGAAAATTCTTTTCGAGACCAGGGCAGGATCAAATGAAACTCCGCACCCAGCTCCACTAATGCGTCGGCAAAAAGCAAATCCGCTCCCGCCGCCGCACTAACGAAGCCGACCCGTGCATCCATGGAGCGGAGCTTTTGCAGAATCAGCTCGCGCACCTGGGGCATCAACGAACGGGGGAACCGTTTACGCCCAGTCCGCTCATCGGGTTGATGACCTGTGAAAACAATGAGCTGTAACTGTGGAAACACCGAGTGAAAGTGAACGCGCGGCAGTCCGAGACTCTCCGCAAGGAGCTCGGAATGTCGACGCGCCTCTGCCAGCTCCGATGTCAAAACAGCGGGCATTGTTTTCAGGAGCTCGAAGCTCTTCGCTGCTTCGTCCACATGACCGCAAACGGCCTCTAGAATCGCGCGATACCACACCGTATTCACGTCGTTCCCATTTCGGCTAACCAGCCCCGTTAAAGATCCAGAGACCTCCTCCGCCAGCTTGGCCGCTTCCTTACGGGCCGGTGAACCCTCATCGGACATGATCATTCCGAGCATGCACTCAAACACGCGCGCTTTCAGCAAGTTCCCCTGCTGTTCAAAGGCCTTTCGAAAGCAAAGGCGCGCCGCTTCGCCCGTCTGTCGACGCACCGCCAGGGAGGCGACCGACAGCGCCTCGTCCGTAACGATCTCACCCAATTGAAAGAGAACGGAACCGCGATCTTTACCTTCCAAACCGGCTAGCTCGGAGATGGGTTCCAGAATACGTATCGCCTCCGTGCGAAATCCGAGCCGACTCCGCGCTTTCGCATAGCCCACATGAAGCGCCACCAAATCGCGCGAGAGTTCAGGACCGCTGCTCAGCACCTTGAGCGTTTCATGATAAACATCGCAGACGAGCAGGTACTCCTGGCGATTCAACGCGTGCGTCACGAGCTCCGAACTGAGTTTCAAGATTCGGCGACGTATTCCGACCTCGTGGTCGGGAAAGAGCTCCGATTTGGTAGCGGATGCCCGGTCGCGCCATTCTTGCGAGCGATGGTCCCAGGTCAGGTAGAGTTCTCGCACACTGGGTTGGCTCTCACGAACCAACAGCCCTTCCACTTCATCCAACCAACTGGCTAAGTTCGACATCGATTTCCTAAACGAATTTGCCCGGATTCAAGATTTTATCCGGGTCCAGTGCTGCTTTTATAGTGGCGTGCAGCTTACGAACTTCGGGTGACACCGCCATCGGCCACCATCGCTTTTTGGCGAGTCCGATTCCATGCTCGCCCGTAATTGCGCCGCCCCATTTCACCACCTGCTCAAAGAGTTCATCCAGCGCTTCTTCGCTCTTATCCTTCATTCCTTCTTTGGTCATATCGACCATGAGATTCACGTGGATGTTACCATCTCCGGCATGGCCAAACGATGCCACTTGAATTCCGTATTTTTCCTGAAGGTGCTCGCTGAAATTGAAGAGATCGACCAAGTGACTCCGTGGCACGCAAATGTCTTCGTTCAATTTCGTCAATCCAGAGGCCTTTAAACTACCGGAGAATTGACGGCGCAGGTTCCACAATTTCTCGCACTCGTCTTCGGTGTTTCCTTGAGAGATCACGAGCGCGCCGGCGTCCTGCAAAACGTGGCTTAGGGTCTTCGATTCAAGAGCTACCGATTGCTCTTGGCCATCGATTTCCACGAGGAGATGAGCATCGCCTGGAGGGGTCTCCTCCACGCCCAGATGATTTCGCGCGGCCTTTAAAGTGAGGCGATCCGCCAACTCCACGGCGGACGGTAAAAACCCTTTCTTGAAGATCTGCTGCACACACGCAGCCGCTTCGGGTGCGGAGGAAAACGATGCAGAGAGAACAGCACGCGCCGGCGGAGCAGGGATGAGGCGCAGGGTGATTTCCGTCACCAAACCGAGAAGCCCTTCAGAGCCGACAAAAAGCCCCACCAAATCAAAGCCCGTTTTGTTCTTTTGCGTGCGCCCGCCGATGTGCACGACAGAACCGTCTGCCAGTGCCACGCGCAAACCGAGCACGTAATTCCGGGTGACGCCATATTTCAAACAGCGCGGGCCGCCTGCGTTTGTATTGACGTTACCTCCTAGGGAGCACTCCTTTAAACTGGCCGGGTCGGGCGGATAAAACAGGCCCTGCTTTTTCACCTCCGCCTGCAGCTCTCCCGTAATGACGCCAGGCTGAACCACCGCCAGTCCATCGACAGGATTGATTTCGAGAATCCGATTCATTTTCACGAACGAGACGACCACTCCAGCGCGGCTGGGAACACAGCCACCCACGTAACCTTTGCCCGACCCACGTGCCGTTACGGGAATCTTTTTCTCGGCGCAAAAATGGAGAATCGTCAGGACCTCGTCTTCGCAGGTCGGAAACGCCACGGCCTCAGGCAAGTTCTTCGCCATCCACGCATCGCTCGAGTGTGTTTGCAATGTTGGCAAATCGAATGTCAACGAGTCCTCGCTTAAAAGAGACTGGAGGGAACGTATCCAGGAGGTTCCTGAAGTTGTGCTGGTATGCGTCATAGGTTCCAATCTTACAGCAGATTTCTCAACTCCGTCGTCGATCTCTTGTGGATGCCAAACTCTTCCAGGCACTTCAGCAAGACTCCCGGCGAAAAGGGTTTGGCCAAAAAGAGGAAACGACTGTCCATCGGTTTGATAGCATCTACCTTACCAGAGATCATCAGGAACGGAATTTGCGAGTTTCTGCTGCGCCGCAGCCAAGTATGCAGCTCACTACCTTCGCCATCACCCAATTTGAAATCGCAAATCACGAGGTGAAAGATGAATGGCCCATCGATCAAGGCCTTGGCTTCCAGCAAGCCGGACGCGATCATGATCAACGAAAACTCACCCTCGAGTGCTTCTTTAAGGAACTCAGTGAGGTGAGCGTCATCGTCCACGATCAGAATACGTAGCCGGGAGAATAATCGGCGTTGGAGCTTTTCCATGAATCTCAATCTTCGGAATGTCTTTAGACTCGCGATTCACAATTCGTCCGTCAACTCCCCTCTTTTGGCAAATCACGTGCTGCATATGCTTTTTGCTGGCCATAAATCCTTAACCTGCTCCAAGCTCAAATCAACATGACGAACCCGCCCTTCCAACCGACGCTCGATAGCTCCATCGATAGCATCAAGAAATCGATCGAATACCACCTCCGCTTCTCACTTGCTCGCGTCCCGAATGGCGCTACTCGTCGCGATTGGTGGCTTTCCACGAGTAAAGCCGTGCAGGAACGGGTCATTGAACGGATGATCGCTACACAAGCCGTTCACCATGATCAAGATGTGCGTCGGCTGTACTACCTTTCTCTCGAGTTCTTGATGGGTCGTCTCTTTTCCAATAACCTCTATAACGCCGGGATTTTTGAGCAAACCAAGCAGGCTTTAGCCGACATCGGCTTCGATATCGAAGAGATGCGCCATGAAGAATATGACATGGGTTTGGGCAATGGTGGCCTCGGTCGTCTTGCCGCCTGCTTCCTCGATTCACTGGCTACTCTCGATTATCCGGCTATTGGCTACGGCATTCACTATGAGTTTGGACTTTTCCGTCAAGTGTTTGAAAACGGCCACCAAGTAGAAATTCCGGATGACTGGATGAAATTTGGTACTCCGTGGGAGATCGTGCGGCCCGAATATACCCAAACACTCGACGTCTTTGGGCATGTCGAAAATGTTTTTGATGATCGCGGGAACTATGTCCCGCGCTGGGTGAACACCCGTAAAGTCATTGGAATTCCTTATGATATCCCCATCCCAGGCTATGGCACGAACACCGTGAACTTCCTGCGTCTCTGGGAATCGCGTCCTGCCGAAAAGCTGAACCTCGCCGCTTTTAATCGCGGTGGTTATGAGGAAGCGATGCACGAGAAGACCTGGAGCGAAACGATCTCCAAGGTTCTCTACCCGAATGATAAGACGGAAGCGGGCAAAGAGCTTCGCCTCATCCAGCAGTACTTCTTCGTTTCCTGCTCCCTGCGCGACATCATTCGCCGGTTTAAGAAACATGGCCACGCTTGGTCATTGTTCAGCGAGAAAATTGTGATTCAGCTCAATGACACGCATCCGGCCATCGCGATTGTCGACCTCATGCGCATCCTGCTCGATGACGAGCGGATGAACTGGAACGAGGCATGGGACGTCGTCTCGAAGACGTTTGCCTACACGAATCACACCTTGCTGCCGGAAGCGCTGGAAAAATGGAGCGTTCCTCTCTTCCAACGTGTTCTCCCACGCCATCTCCAAATTATTTTCGAAATCAATGCGCACCTCATGACATTGATCGAAGCCAAGTGGCCGGGCGATGTGGGCAAGAAACGCGCGCTCTCGATCATCGAAGAAGGGGGCACGCAGATGGTTCGCATGGCCAATCTCGCGGTAGTCGGCAGCTTCTCCGTAAACGGTGTTGCAGCACTCCACACGGAGTTGCTGAAACGGCACCTGTTTTCGGACTTCAACGCCCTCTACGACGGCAAGTTCAACAACAAGACCAATGGGATTACCCCACGGCGCTGGCTCCTTTCCGCCAACCCTCGCCTCTCTAACCTGATCACCTCTAAGATCGGTAAAGGCTGGGTGAAGAATCTGGATGAGCTTCGCAATCTGGAGCCCTGGGCCGACGACGTAAATTTCCAAAACGAGTTCATGGCGATCAAGCGCGCCAATAAAGAGCACCTCTGCAAAATCATTCACAACGACTGCGGTGTTACGGTGAGCCCGGATGCGATCTTCGACGTGCAAATCAAACGGTTGCACGAGTACAAGCGCCAGCACTTGAACCTGCTTCACATTCTCGCCCTCTATCGTCGAATCCTCCAGAACCCGAACATCGACGTCGTGCCGCGCGTCTTTATCTTCGGAGCAAAAGCCGCTCCAGGATACGACCTCGCCAAGTGCATCATCAAGGGCATCAACGCAGTCGCTGAGAAAATCAATAACGACCCCCGTGTCCATGACAAGTTAAAGGTCGTTTTCTTGCCGAACTACCGTGTCTCCCTCGCACAGCGGATCATTCCTGCCTCGGATATCTCTGAGCAGATCTCGACTGCTGGCAAGGAAGCCTCCGGTACGGGTAACATGAAACTGGCGTTGAACGGTTCACTCACGGTCGGAACGTTGGACGGTGCCAATGTCGAAATTCAGGAAGAAGTCGGCCCCGAAAACATCTTCATCTTCGGTCTCACCGTGCATGAAGTTGAAGAATTGCACAAGAAGGGTTATCACCCGTACGATTACTATCGCGCAGACGAAGAACTCCGTGCGGTGGTTGATTGGATCGGTTCCAACTACTTCACGCCGAACGAACCGGGTGCTCTGAATCCAATTCGTCACAGTCTGTTGGATGGTGGAGATCCGTATCTCGTCCTGGCCGACTTCCGCGCCTATAGCGACGCGCAACTCCGCGCTGAAGCGACCTATCGGGACAAGGCCAAATGGGCGAAGATGGCCGTGCTTAACACCGCGCGAGTCGGTAAATTCTCGAGCGACCGCACGATGCACGAGTACGCCAAGGACATTTGGAAGCTTCCCCAAGTTCCCGTGTAAAGAGAGGGGTGGGAGCCGGTTCCGCTAAGGTGCGGGACCGGATTTAGCAGCGCTCAATTTAAGATGGCTCACACGGCCCGGATGCGCGACACGTAAAGAACCCGTGAAATCAGTAAATCTACGCTGGTTTTTGTTGGCTCTTCTTTTATTGGCTGGGTACGTCGCGGTTCGGGTCTTCTGGATACCTAGTCCGGCGGGGCTGCATCTGAACCAAGCGCGATATGATCACCGGACAGCGTTGTTAAACAACGACAGCGTTCTGGTGGTTGGAGGCGTGAAAATAGATACAGAGTTCCCAAATTCGCTACTTGTATTTGGCGAAGCGACTCGGAGCCAAACGGATGTTTTGACTTGGGAACTATTTAATCTCAAAAGTGGTTCTACGGAATCTGGTACCGTCGATGCCGATCCAAATGGATGCACTTTAACGCCTTTATCGAACGGTAAGGTGCTGTTTGCAGGTGGGGATTTCGGGCATCCTCAGTGTTCTCTATTTGATCCGACGACTCATCGGTGGACCGCGACGGGTGAATATGTCGAGAAGCGCAATTATGGAACAAACGTAGAACTCGTTGATGGTAGAGTCCTCTCAATCGGTGGGTGGGGAAGAGGAATTCTCGCATCCTGTGAGTTATATAGCCCCCTCACGCAAACATGGATCACCACGGGAAGTCTGATTCACGCGAGAGAAATCCCCGTTGCTGTTCGATTATCTAACGGGATTGTACTCGCGGCGGGAGGTGGTACAGATGAGCCCCTGTATTTCCGTGAATTGTACGATCCCTTTTCCGGAAAGTGGAGGGTCACCGGCAGAATGTCAAACGCGAGGCGACAGCATGCCGCGATTGTTTTACCGGATGGAAAAGTCTTGGTTGCCGGGGGAGTGTATGTCGGTGGTCCCGTATCGGAGTGTGAGCTATTCGATCCGAATCTGGGAACGTGGAGCAAAACAGGCTCGCTTTTATCTACCCGGAATCCAGGCGGTCGCCTTGCCCTAGATCACTACAGCAACTTAACTTTACTCCAATCGGGTGAAGTCCTTTTTTCTGGAGGTCTTGCTCCGTGTCAACTCTACTCACCGAAGACAGGCTTGTGGCGGCTTACAGGACAACCCTTCGCACAATCGAATTACTCCATTACCCAATTGAAAAACGGAACCGTTTTAGTCTCCGGTGGGCAGACTACTGACCAAGTCACCGATGTTTGCCAGATTTATGAGACAGCCACCGGAACGTGGGTGACAGCCCGATAGGAATTTTCTACCGATCCAATACGCCGGGTCCCGGCGCTCTGTTACCCGTCTGCAAAAAAGACTTCGCCCCTTTGAAATACGCAGTAGACTTGCGGGACCTATGGTCAGACAACGGGGCTTCTTCATAGCGGTCATCCTCTTCTGCGTGGTCATCCCCCCGTTTCTGCTCGGCTATGTGGTGGGCTGGAACGCCTCGGTCCAAACAGCGCTCGGTTCCGAAGCAATTCCCTATAACGGACCGCTTCCTGATCTCGATGCATTGGCCAGTTCGAATCAACCGTGGAAAACCGTCTACGCACCCAGCACCGTCCCTGCGCCGGACGACTCGTCGCTCGATCAGACCAACACCCCCGCCCCATTCACCCCGGAGCCCAATCGCCCGCCGACGCCCAGCCCCACTCCACGAGCCTCCTCCGACGCGCTGCTCTTGGTCACCCTCTTCCCGAATCACCTGTTCACGGTCAACGACGCCCCCGCCACGCTTCCTGAGCTCCGGGCTCAACTCGTTAAACTGGCGAAAAAGCCGGTTCCTCCTTCGATTATCCTCTCGGCGAAGCCCGGGATTCCGTATGAGGATATCCTGCAACTTCTCCAAATCTGCAAAGAGAACCACCTCACTTCCGTGAACATACAATCCTCGCCATGAGCCGATTGCACGACCTGAGAATCTTGCTCGGCATCGTCGCGATGATCGCGTCGCCCACGCTTCATGCACAGGATATTCCAGTCGCGCCTGCTGTGCCCGCGCCGACGCCGAACATCCCCGTGGCACCAGTAGCTCCCGCCTCGCCTGAACCGACGATTCCGGTGGCTCCCATTGCTCCGACAGCCGCTCCCGTGGTAGCACCCACCGCTGCTCCCGCACCATCGCCTACGGCCACGCCAAAACTGACGCCTAGCCCCGTCGCAACTCCGACCCGTTCACCGGCCATTGGCGGCCCAGTCGTTCTTCCCTCGCCCGCCGTTGCTCCCAGTCCCACCCCCGCCGCCCCGAACTTTACACTCGTCAGCCCGAATCCCGCAGCGTTCGTGGTCACCACGCCGGAAGCGAGCCTCTTCCAGCAATCGCAAGTGGCTTATCAACAGCAGCAATATGAGATGGCGATCAAGCTTCTCTCAAAATTTGCCGGTCTCTATCCCTCCAGTGGTCGGCGCGAGCAGATCCTTTTCCAGCTCGGCGATTGTTACCGTTCCTTGAACCTGACGAAGGACGCGCTCGCCGCATTCGATTACCAAGTCAAGACCTACCCGGATGGCCCCTTTCGCATTAACGCCGAGCTTTTTCGCGGCCAAATCCTCTACAACAATCACGATTTAATCGGCGCGCAGACCGCTTTTCAGATCGTTCTGGATCGCGGTGAGGGCGATTTCAAAACGGCTGCCACCTACTTTATCGCCCAATGCCTTCTCTCTCAGACGACGATGACTGCGGCCGATAAAGATCGCGCCGAGCAGTTGCTCAAATCGCTAGCTGAGTTAGATCCGCCATGTCGTTACTCTGCTCCGGCCGCCTTGCTCTTAGCCGCTGAGCAAGATCAAGATAGTGATTCCAAAAACGCTTTTGCGAATTGGGAAGTGACGCTCAAACTCTCCACGGACCCCACGGTGCAAGCCTACGCGGCTGCGCATGGAGGCTGGTCGGCCCTGCAAACGGGCGATACCACGGATGCATACGGTCTCTTTGTCCGGGCACTGGCCATGCCACAAGCGACGCCTGAGCTCAAACAGATCGCGAATACGGGGCTGCTTCGACTCGCTTTCCAAAAACAGGAATACGATCGCTGGCTCCAGACCTACACCGCTCAACCGGATTTGATTTTGGACGAGTACAAGCCAGAAATCGCGTCCCAGCTCGGCCAGGTGAAGTTCGCGCTGAAGGACTGGCCCGGAGCCGTTACGGCCTTCGATGCCTACTTGAAAGCCTACCCGAATTCGCCCGGAGCGCCGGTCATCGCCTTCTATGAAGTGCTGGCGAAGATCCGAATCGACTCCGCCAAGACGGTCGATCTCACGCAAGGCTACCTGAAAGCGTGGCCGGGTTCGAAATATCAAGCGAAAGCGCAACTCATACTTGCCGGAGAACTCTCCCATCAGGGGCGATGGGCAGAGGCGGCGCCTGTTTGGGAAGAACTGGCCAAGCCGATAGGTCGGGCGGAGGTCACGCTGAAGGACGTCCGGTTGCAGCTTGCCACGTGCTACAACAACGTGAAAAACTGGCCGCAAGCGATCCAGAACTACCAAGATTACCTGGCGATTTGCGACCGGGACACTTCCCTGGCCTCCGATCTGACGGTCTTACGCGCTCGCGAGCGACTTGGCGTTTGTCTTCAGGACGCCAATCGCATTCCAGAGGCGACGCTCGTCTGGCAAAAGGTGCTTGCAGACGCCGGGCCGGGATCGCCGGAACAAGAAGCTGCCATGGAATCGCTGGGCCTGATTTATACGAAAGACTCCGCACAGTCTGACGCCGCCGCGCAAATCTTTACCCAGTTGCTCACCAAATTCCCGAAGACCAAGCTCCGCGCGATCGCTGAATTTGGCGTCGGCAACAACCTCTTTTCGAAGAAGAAATATGAGGAAGCGATTCCGTACCTGAAACGTGCCTGCGCCGCAGATGTCGCGTGGATTCAACCGGCCACTCTGCGTCTGGCGCTCTCGGCATACGCGCTTCACGATTTGGCAAGCACCGAGGGATTCGTCCTTCAATACGATTCGCTCCCTCTGCCCACCGATCCTGCAGAGGCTGCTAAGGCGCGGTTGCCTGTGGATATCTACTACTGGATGGCGCAACAGGAAAAACAGGCCGGTCGCCTCTCTCAAGCCGCAGCGAATTATAGCAAGGTTATCGCCAGTCCGGATGCGGGTAAATTCCTCTCCGCTTCATGGCGTCTCCTTGCGGACGTGCAGCTGCAACAGGGCCAGTATTCCCAGGCGGTTACCAGCTACGACACCTATGCAAAGCTGGAGCCGGATCAATTGAAAAACCCAGATCTCCTCATTTCCACCGCTCGCGCCCATATCGGTACGGGTGATTTCAAGACGGCTCAAGAGCTCGGGCATAAGGCCTTAACGATTGAGCCCGAAGGTCCCGATACGCCCCAGATTTTACTCTTGCTGGCCGATATTGCCCTGGGCGAGAAAGATTACCCACGCGCCGCAAAACAATATGCTCAAATCCCGGTGCTTTTTCCGAGTGACGCGACCGCTCCGCAAGCCCTGGATCGTGCCGCTGAAGCCTATGATCTGGCGGGTGATTCCCAGAACGCAGAAGATTGCCGGAAGCGGCTTAAAACCAATTTCCCATCGTTTTCGCCCAGCCCGGCCAAATAACAAGCACATCATTTTTACCGGTTGCTACAAGGCTCGAGGTTGCTACAGTTCCGCGATATGAAAATCTTCATCGATTCTGGTGAAACTACTGAAATTCGCGAAGCCGTGGAGATGGGGCTTATCGACGGCGTGACGACCAATCCCACTTTGGCAGCAAAGAGCGGCAAGCCGTTCCGCCAGCTGATTATGGAAATTACAGAGATCATCGATGGGCCAATCAGCGCGGAAGTCGTAAGCCTCGGTGCCAAGGAGATGATCGAAGAGGGCGAGAGCATCGCTAAGTGGCACAAGAACATAGTCGTAAAAGTCCCGTTGATTGCTGAGGGACTGAAAGCCGTGAAACATTTCAGCGCGAACGGCATCAAAACGAACGTCACGCTCTGTTTTTCAGCTAATCAAGCGCTCTTGGCGGCCAAAGCCGGTGCCACTTACATCAGCCCATTTGTAGGACGAATCGATGACATCGGTTCTGAAGGAATGCAGGTCATCCGCGATATTCGGCTGATCTACGACAATTACGGTTTCGATACGCAAATCCTGACCGCTAGCGCCCGTTCACCCATGCACTTTCTGGAAGCAGCTCGAATCGGTAGTGATGTGATCACAGCACCGTTCTCCGTTCTGAAGCAATTGATCTCTCACCCTCTCACAGAGGCCGGTCTGAAAAAATTCCTCGCAGATTGGGAGAAAGTTAAAAAGTGACGCTGTCGTATCCTGCGGAAGGCTCCGCTCCACTTGGCTCGTTCCGGTGCAAGGCCATCCGCTTGGTCAAGGAAACAGTACCGCCGGATCGCATTCCCTCGCACCCAAAACTGCACGTGGTTTCGGCCGTCATCAACCGGAACGAACTCTTTCTCATTTCGCAGCGGAAGCTCGAAGACCGGTTTGGCGGCATGTGGGAATTTCCGGGCGGCAAAGTAGAGCCGGGCGAATCCTTACAAGACGCGTTGGTCCGGGAGCTTCTGGAGGAAGTGGGCGTGGAATGTCGCGTTCAGGATCACTTGAAAACGGTGCCGAACCGTTACCCGGATCTCGATTTGGACCTTCACTTTTTCCGGGCAGAAATCGTTCAGGGTGAACCGCATGCCGTCGATGCCAAGGACGTTCGTTGGGTGCCCATTTCTGAACTTTTTAAAATCGAACTTTCTACGGAAGACGAAGAGTTCTTAAATCAGTTGAAGACTGGATTCTGATAATTCGAGTAATGCGGCGGACAATTTCTGGGCTTCGGGTTTGTAATGTTCGGAAAGGTTTGGAGAAGCAATGGCAATCGGCGTCTTAGATACTCTAAAATCACCGTATTATACTGGTAATCAGCATGTTACGATAAAAACATAAGGAATTTGGCGCAAAATTGCCCAGTCCAGACCGGCCAAAAACATTTCTTCCTTGTAATGTTCAAATAATCCTTGACCCAATCGCCCCCTCAGCTTATCCCCATAAACAGACAAAGAGTCAGTTAAAACAAACCAAAGAAAGAAAATCAAAATTATGTTAACTCATGCAATGTTTCTCGGTACGGCCTCCACCATCACGGCCTCATTCAGCTACGTTCTGTTCATCATCATGCTCGTCGCATTTTTGTGGGGAACGATCAAAGTCATCCAAGGTTCTGCCAACATCTCAAAGGGTGATGCGGGCGTCATGGACATCATCGGCGGCGTGCTCATCGCTGCTGCTCCGATGATCCTGTACAATGTGTTCAGCGGTTTCGGTTACGCTGGCGTCAACCTCTCTCCTGACACCGTTTCCGACTTCTCTTCTCACTAAAGAAAAGCCAAGTCATTCGCGGAACCTGCGGCTCGAAATAGGTCGCAGGTTTTTTTATGATGATTCAGTGCGCCTTCACGATGCTTTCCTGCCTTTAGGCCAAGACCACTAAGAGAGCGCCCGCTGGTGCTTCACCACGTCGCTGATTCGCGTCGCCACGTCGGCTCGCGCGGAATCGGCCGTCTCGGTTCCGATTGAAATTCGAATTGTCGCGGACTTGTGCGAATGCAACGTGGGAACGTCGGGAAACATCGCAGCAAGCACATGGGAAGGCCGGACCGAACCGACCAGGCACGCTGAGCCGGATGAGACGGATAGCCCGGCCAAATCGAGCGCAATGAGCAGATGCTCTGGATGCAGATGGCTCAGCGTGAGACTCAGTGTGTTGGGGAGACGGGGTGCGCCTTGCCCGTTCCAACGAATTTCGCCAAGTGCTGCCAACTCAACCCACAGCGCATCAATCCATTCGTCCTGGCGGCGCAATTCCGCAGCATCGGGCGTCCCGAAGAGCCGAACCGCAGTGGCAAGCCCCACAATTGCGGCGGTGTTTTCGGTCCCGGGCCGACGCTCGTTTTCGTGCGAACCGCCGTGAAGAATCGGCGCAATCGCAATGCCTGCGCGCAACCACAAGACGCCCGCTCCCAGGGGGCCGTGTAACTTGTGCGCCGTGAAGCTCAGTGCATCGACACCCCACTTGTCGGCGGGAACCGGCGCGCGCCCGATCATTTGAACAGCGTCCGTATGGAAAAGCGCCCCGGCAGACCGGGTGATTTGTGCGAGCTCGGCGATGGGTTGGACCACGCCGGTTTCGTTATTGGCACTGATAATCGAGACAAGACTCGTCTCGGGGCGCAGGGCCGCCTTCAATTGGGCGGGATCGACAAGACCGCGTGAATCGACGGGCAGGTAGGTGACCGAAAAATCGTGCCGCTTTTCCAGTGATTCCATGGCGTGGAGAACGGCGTGATGTTCCACCCGCGACGTGATGAGGTGCCGGCCCTTCGCTGCGTGTGCAAAAGACAGCCCTTCGATCGCGAGATTATTGCTCTCCGTGCCCCCGCCGGTGAAGATGATTTCCGACGGCCGACCGCGCAGCCACGTCGCGATTTCATCCCGGGCCAGATCGATTGCGCCGCGTGCACGACGTCCCTCCGCATGTAGACTGGAGGGATTGCCCAGCGTCCCGGAGAGGTAGGGAAGCATGGCGGCCTGCACGCGCGGATCGAGCGGCGATGTGGCGTTGTAATCGAGGTAAATGCGGGTCATTTCCGATGAACGAAAACGGTCTTAGATCACCCAATCATAAGTCGTCTTGACTCGCGAGCGGATGCTGACGTTCTCCGATTCAATGGTCACCACGGAATCGGGCGGCACGGAGTGGGTGAGCCACACATTGCCGCCGATGATCGAGCGATCCCCGATCATCGTGTCTTTCCCGACGATGGTCGCGCCGGCGTAGATGGTCACGTCATCACCTATGGAGGGGTGCCGCTTGCCGCCGATCGCGTGGCCGAGGTCATCGCGCTCCACGTTCTTGGCGAGACTCCGCGCGACGAGGCCGACCCCTTGGTAGAGACGCACGCGATTGCCAATGATCGACGTCCCGCCGATGACCACGCCGGTGCCGTGATCGATGAAGAAGTGGTTGCCGATTTGCGCACCAGGATGGAGGTCGATGCCGGTGCGGCTGTGCGCCCACTCCGTCATCATGCGCGGGAGGATGGTGACGCCCAGCTCGTGGAGCTCATGCGCGAGGCGGAATACGGCGACGGCTTCAATACCGGGGTAAGCGAGGATGATTTCGATCCGGTCAGGGGCTGCGGGGTCACCCTGGTAGGCCGCCTCCACGTCGGTGCGGATCACATTACGAACGGAAGGCAGTCGCTCCAGAAACGCGTAGGTCATCTCTTCCGCCTGCTCGGTCGCTTTGGCCGTGGTGGCCGCGCAATTGGAGGCGAGCTTGATCGTTTTGGCGATTTCCGCGGTGAGGCGCTGTTGCAGGTTGCTCAGGCGCAAAGCGGTATCGAGCGGTAAATCGCGCGCAGGCACTTGATACTCCGCGATGAATCCGGGGAAGATCAGGTGCAACAGGTCGAGCGTGAGGCCACTGACCACCGTCTTCGAGGGGAGGTGCGAGCCGTTAATGTGTTTGATTTCGCCGCAAGTGGTGTAGGACTCCAAGAGCTGTTCCACCAACCGATTCATGGGAGAGTGCATGTGAGAGGCTACTCCATTATTAGCGCGTGTGCAAAGGTGGAGCTGTTTAGCTTAATGTGTCGATTTTACACTAGCCGCATCGCCCGCCTTAGTATATTCTGGACACTATGAGCAAAATTAAACAAACAAACGAACATTCGGTTCGTCAAAGCAAGTTCCTCAGCCTCGTGCTTCGACATGAACCCGAGAAAATCGGCATCACCCTGGACGCCCAAGGCTGGGTCGACGTCAGCGTCCTGCTGAATGCCCTGGAAATCCATCGCCAGCCGATGAGTCGGGATGAGCTGGCGCGATTGGTCGCCGAAAGCGAAAAGAAACGATTCGCTCTAAGCGAGGACGGCCTGCGGATTCGCGCGAACCAAGGCCATTCCGTGGAGGTCGATCTCGCCTTGGAACCCAAGACGCCGCCGGAGCTCCTTTTCCATGGCACCCCGGATCGCTTTATCGAATCGATTCGCAAGACCGGTATTGAGAAACGGGAGCGGCACCACGTTCACCTGACGGAGAGTCGAACCGTTGCCCACGAAACGGCCCAGCGACGCGGACGTCCAGTAGTCTTGGAAATCCGTGCAGGCGAGATGAGTCGCACCGGGTCTCTCTTTTACCTGACCGACAACAACGTGTGGCTGGTCGATGGCGTGCCGCCAAAGTTCATAATTAATTCGCCTTAGAGGTCATACGGGGCATAGAAGACTCCCCTTTTGATTAAATAGGGGATGGAAGCCCGAAACAAATTAGTTTCGAACTTAAACTCGATGTCCTTCCGAATCGCTATACATCTTAACGTTAGCCCTTTGTAGAATTCCTCGGGGTCAACAGTTCTATCCCGACATTTCGGGTGAACATCGCTCAGGCAGAATTCCTTGAGCTTTTTTCCCCAAGAACCTTCTCCACATCGAATGTAGGTGTCTAGTGCTTGCCGGAGTCTTGATTCGAGTGTATTACGGTCCAGTTTATAATAATCATATAACTGAATTAAGAGCTGAACTGATCTCTTCTGATAAGATCGTGATTGAATAGCGTTAATTGGACTGTAAGGAGCAGTCGTCTGTGGAATATCTGGGAAAAAACCTTCCCAAGTTACTTCTCCGTCAAAAGTGTGATCTCTAGGGTTGCCTTTAAACCTGCCGAATCTGGTATCTTCAAAATAAACAATATCGTACCGATGAGCCTCCAAGTTCTTGAGCAAATCGATGCTTTCTTGAAAAAGCGTATCGTTAAGGGCACCAACAAACTCAACAAGGTGAGCACAGGAATGCAGCTCATCAACCTTTGCGCGAACCTTTATAACCGAAAAAGGTTCAATACGTCCGAGTTTCTGTCCATCCCCATAAAGTTGAATCTCACGGTTCTGTACTTCACCATTCTGATAGCGCCAACTGGGAAATCTCCATCCATGGTCAGGTGTGACTTGCAACGATTCAGAGTTGGCTATTTCACCATCCAATAAATAAAGATCTACGATTGATAAACCTAATTTTCGGATCGCCCTAACCGCCTCTTTGCCGGGTCTGGTAACTTGGGTAAGTTCCTCCCCAGTAGCCAGACGTTCAGCAAGAGCCAAATGTTCTATTTTCGGATTTGAAGCCAGCCAATGGCCGAGCGCACCCTGCGCTTGCCAATCGGGACTGTTCGCAAATAAATCAATCGTTTCTGGATCTAATGTTTTTTGCGCCCAAAGGTAAGTCGACATTGAATTGATCAGGCTCAACCTACTGCCGCCAACAAGTAATTGTAGAGTTTCCCATTCCAGTGTCTCTGTAATTTCAAGATACAGGTTCAGTAAAAATTCAGCATCGTAGGGCAATTCGATAAGAAGCCGACGAATCTCCGAATCCAGAGGAAATATGATCGTTTGTGGCTTGATCTCATTAATGTCTATTCCGCTCTCCCCAGCGCGTCGAAGTTCTTCGATAAAGTCTCCCAAACTCTTGAATGCGATTACTGATCCATCATCGTGATATATATGAAGAATCATGCCTTGGCACGGTCCGACTGATATATATGCGTATGGGTTGGAGTCATTTGCGTTGTCCAAGATCCAAATGCCCAAACTGGGCAGCTGGATCTGTTTGGAGATCTCCTTGGCCTTCTCAAAAGACAAACAATTAATATGGGAATTTCTATAGGACGGGAGGTTACCTGTCTCGTAGAAGGCTACTAAATCCGTAGGGGCGGCACCGATAACAGAGGCAATCTCCAATGCGTAATCAGGCATGTGACGATGCTGCCTCTCGGACCGAAAATGACCAGCTCAAAGTCCCCCGTCATTCGTGCCATCCGTTACTAACTCGCCTCAGGCCGGGACGCTTTCACGGTGCGCTTGCACCACAGCTTGCGACCTTTGAAATCGATTCCAGCGAGTTTGCTCAAGACCAGATCGGCGTGTTCATCCTTCACGTCCACGAACGATTGTTTGGCGTGCAACCGTATGACGCCAACCACTTCTTTCGGCAGCTTGGTCATTCCGACAATTACGCCGAGAATATCGCCCGGCTGAATTTCGTGATCGCGCCCGGCCCCGAGTGTCAGGCGGGTCATGCCTGGCTCGTGGGAATCGGGTCCCTCCTCGCGGTCGGCGCGTTTACCAGTGCCTTCGGATTTCGGCATCACAGGTCGTTCGTCATCAAACGTCTTTTTCTTGGCGGGCAGACGCTCGGGCTTATCGCGGAATTCGCGGGGAGCTCGCTCTTCGCGGTCGTAGCGCTCGGTTCGAACTTCATGGCGCTGCTCGTGGCGGGGCTCGGGAGCCCGTTGTTGTTCGCGTGGCTCGCGATCTTCACCCAGCAAGTACATCAGTGCGGAAGCGATATCAGTGGCGCTAAACCCGCGATCAAGCAGCTTGCCGATCAATTCATCACGACGCTCGTAAGTCCCCTGTTCCAGGGTCTCCAGCAGCGCGTTAAAAAAGTGATCTTCCCGCTTCTTTTCCACCTCTTCCTCAGAGGGAACGGGCTCGCGACGAATCTTCCCTTTCGTGAAGCGAATGATGTTTTGCAGCTTATACAGCTCACGCCCGGAGATGAAGGTAATCGCCCGTCCGGTCTTGCCGGCCCGCCCGGTTCGCCCGATCCGATGAATGTAATCATCGCCGTCATTTGGCAGGTCGTAATTGAAAACCACCTCCACATCGTCCACATCAAGGCCCCGCGCGGCGACGTCGGTTGCGACCAGAAAATCGAGCCCACGCTTGCGGAACTTGCCGATCACCTTTTCGCGCATCGCTTGCGTCATATCGCCGTGCATTTTATCGGCGGCATAACCGCGCGCGATGAGATGTTCGGTCAGCTCGTCGACCATCATTTTCGTTGCGCAAAAGATGATGCCGAAACTCACATCTTGAAAATCGATGAGGCGACACAACACATCGAGTTTTGAGCGGCGATCGACCTCGTAATAGACCTGCTCGATAGCCGGGGCCGTTTGGCTTTGCGCGGCGATCGTCACGTTTACGGGATTCTTCGTGAACGTCTTGATCAACTCCTGAATCTGCCGGGAGAGCGTTGCTGAGAAAAAGACGGTTTGTCGCTGTGCAGGGGCTTGCTTCAGCACGTTGCGAATGTCGTCGATAAAGCCCATGTCGAGCATACGATCGGCCTCATCCAGAATCACCATTTTCACTTGATCCATCTTCAATGTGCCGCGCTCCAAGTGATCTAAAACACGGCCCGGTGTGCCGATGATGATCTGTGCGCCATCCCGGAGGCCGCGCAATTGCCGGTCGTAACTTTGGCCGCCGTAAATCGGAATTTCCCGGACGCCCTTTTTGTAGGAGGCGAGCTTGGCCACCTCTTCAGCCACCTGCACCGCCAACTCACGGGTCGGACATAAAATCAAAATCTGTGGCGCACGCACACGCACATCGACGGCTTCGATGGCCGGGATAGCGAAGGCCGCTGTCTTGCCGGAACCGGTCTGCGATTGGCCCACCACATCCGAGCCGGTCAGCAGCGCAGGAATTGCCTGGGACTGAATGTGCGTGGCCTCCTCATAGCCCATTTGAACGACCGCTTTGAGGACCTCAGGCGACAACCCGAGCTCGGCAAATTTTCTTTTATGCATCTAGCCTTGTACGTGAAAGCTGGGCTGTGCCCAAACTTTTTTTAGACCTTGGACCAGTCGAGCATCCGCTCCAGCGGCAGAAACGCGCGCTCACACACCGCTTCATCCATCACCAATTCAGGCGTCTCCGTTTCGAGCGCGTCATACACTTTTTCGATTGTGTTCATCTTCATATATCGACAATCGGCGCACGCACACTTGTCGGTGGGACCGGGAATGAAGGTCTTGCTAGGCAATTCTCGCCGTAAACGATGGAGCATACCCGATTCGGTCGCGATGATGAATTCCTTGGCGGCGTGATCCCGGCAATAATGGACCATCTTCTCCGTTGAGCAGACTTCGTCGGCCAAAAGGCGCACCGCCCGCGGACATTCCGGGTGGGCGACAAGCGGTGCGGCTGGGTACTCGCTGCGAATGCGCATCATGCTGGCGTGGGTGAACTCGATATGCACGTAACAATTGCCCTGCCAAAGCCGCATCTTGCGCCCCGTGCGCTCTGTGACCCATTCTCCTAAATTCTGGTCCGGCACGAAGAGAATCTCCCGGTCTTCTGGCACGCGCTTCACGATGCGCTCGGCATTTCCAGAGGTGCAGATCACGTCGCAGAGCGCCTTCACTTCGGCGGTGCAATTGATGTAGGCCACCACGTAAACGTTCGGATGGCGTTCTTTATACTTCGCCAATTCACCGGCGTCACAGGAGTCGGCTGAGGGAGCATCCGGCGTCTAGATCGGGCAGCAGGACCTTTTTGGAGGGGTTGACGATCTTCGCCGTCTCGGCCATGAAGTGAACACCGCAAAACAGAATCAGATCGGCTTTCGATTCACGGGCTTGGTACGAAAGGCCCAGGGAATCGCCCACGTAATCGGCCACTTCTTGAATCTCTTTGACCTGGTAATTGTGGGCTAAAATTACCGCGTTCTTCTTCTTCTTCAGCTCGACGATCTTTTCTTGCAGTTCAGTCACGCGGATACACTAACCGATTTTAAAAACTTTGCATCTCCACAAAAAAGCGGATGGAAGAACCATCCGCTTTCAGAAGCGTAGTCGAAGCCGAAGTGAATTAGGCGCTAACCGCGAGCTCGTCGAGTTCGAGAGCGCGTTGGAAACACTCGCTGGCCTTGTTGTTGTCTTGGCCGAACTGATGGGCGAGGCCGAGATCGAGCCAGTTTTGTGAATCGCGAGGATTCAACCGGCAGGCTTCTTCCAGGGCTTGGCGAGACTTGTTGAACTCGAGACGTTCCAGGCGAGAGCGACCAATCGCACTCCAGACCATGCTCAGGATTTCCGATATCGCACCGGGAGCGCTCGTTGCCATCTTGAGGGCATGTTCTGCACCGACCATGTTGCCGAGACCAGCCAGGGTCATGGAGAGGTAAGCATTCGTGTAGAACGAGAGTGAGGGCAGGGAGGAAGCTGAGGCGAGGTGCGGCAGAGCTTCTCCGAAGCGGCGTTGGCTGAAGTAGATCACACCCAGCTTGAAGCTGCTCTCGGGGTAAGCAGGTTGGAGGGCCAGGGCGCGGTTGCAGGCTTCCACGGCTTCATCGAGCTTATTTTGAGCACCCAGCGCAGCACCCAGGTTGTCCCAAGCGCGGGCGTAGTCGGGGCGGAGCAGCACAGTGGTGCGCAAGGCAGCTTCGGAGCGGCTGTAATCTTCCATGAGGAAGAAAACGCTGCCCAGGTTACACCAAACTTTGGGGTGACTCGGCTGAATCGAATCTGCGCGCATGTAGGCTTCCAGGGCCTCCGTGTACTTGTGATTCATCTGCAGGCCGACGCCTAAATTGAACTGGGATACCAGCAGGTCGGGCATAATGGCAGCAGCCGCGCGGTAGGCCACTTCTGTGTCATCGGAACGTCCGGCGGTGTAACAACCCTCGCCCATCTCAGTCCACGCCTCCCACAGGGCTTCAGCACCCACGGAGGCCACGTTCAGGCTGCCAAGCATCCGCTTGGCGGTGGGCCAGTTGCCCTGAGAAACAGCTTCCCAGGCTTGATCGAGACAATCTTGGGGGTCCAGCGGTGCGTTGAGTTGCTCGGCTTGGATAGGAACGGTGGGAGACGCAGGAGCACTCTGCACCGTGGGGTGCTTCATGATGCACAACCGTCCGCTGCGACGAATCATTTCACTAACCACCTTTGGACGATGGACAACCTTTTCGACTCCGAGTTCATTCTTGGAGCCTTGACGACGCAGGATCGCGAGAACGGCCTCTTGCAGCGGCTTCAAATCAGAATCGCGGCAACCGAGTGCAAGCGCACGATCCAGGTGATCCCGAGCCACTCGGGGCATGTGCAGATCTTGTAGGTAAGATTTTCCAGCTTCCTTAAAAAGCTTGGGGTTGTTGTAGGAGCGAGCCAAGCGCATCAAGACAGAGCCTAGCGCGGAAAATGAACCGCCACCCTCTGAGGTTTCGCCATCCAGCGAGCGCATGCCCGAGACGATGACTTCGATGCTTTTTGAGCTCAGCTGATCGTTCTGAGACCGGATGAGTTCCCACATCCGCTCCCAACGTTCTACGGCCAGGGGACTTTGCTCAATGGCAATTGTCACCTCTTTCAAGCTCATATTACTTAGTTGTGGTTGCATCGACGGGCTCCTTTGCTAAAAAGTCTCTCAAGTTTCACGAGCTTAGGCAACTTCAATCAATAACGTCCGTTAAGATTCACATTACTTCAGCTTCGCACGCCCTTTTCTTCCCACTGCTTGGCGCACATTTGTTACAGATGTCAGACTTCGAGGTGACATAATCTCTATGTAGCCAAAAATGACAAGTTTTTTTTAAAAATAATTTGACTACACTTACTAATTTCGTTTCTGCATCCTTATCTTTTACGAACCACCCTTTTTCGGAACTTTTGCTAAGCCTGTTATACCCAACATTTTCCGCCAATTTCATGCGCATTCTTGTAATAAAGCCAAAGCACATCGGCGACACCCTTATCCTCACGCCAACGCTCACCGCAATTCATCAAAATTACCCGTCTGTAAGGATCTCCGTCGTCGTGCGCCAAGGATGTCAAAAAATCCTCTTGGGCTGCCCCGCCGTAGAACGCATTTTTACGGTCGCTGCAGTCGATAAAAATGAGCGCAAACTGAATCATCTTGTGTCTGAAATAACGACATGGCTGTCGTTGCTGAACACTCGTTTTGATTATGTCTTCGAATTAGGCGACGGACATCGCGGTCGGCTTCTCGCATCGTCCGTTTCGACGTCTCACCGAATCTCCGTTTCGCCAGCCGAACCGCTCAAATCCTCCTCCCTAAAGCCGTTCACCGTATCAAAGCTGAATTGGGAGAGTCTTCATCGGGTTGAGAAAGATTTTTTCACCGTGAAAGAGTTTCTGCCGTTGAATAATTCTACGCCGCCTCCGCTCACTTTTGTGCGAGAACGCACACGTCCATGGCCCGAAGCCGCACAGCTCAGTAATTTCGCTGTGGTGCAAATTGGCAAGCGTCAAGCGAGCAGTCGGTGGCCAATCGAGCGTTGGATCGCCACTTGTAAAGCCCTGTTATCGCATTTGAGTCATATCGTCATCTCCTCAGGACCGGCCCCGGACGAGGTAGCTGAGGCCAAGTCGATTCAAGCCGAGTTGGGCAACCGAATTCTCATCACACAGGGACGTGCTGATTGGCCGCAACTGGCTGATCTCCTTTATCGCGCGAAATTTTACCTGGGTCTCGACACTGCGGCGATGCATCTGGCGGCCGCCTGTGGATGCCCGATCGTCGCGCTCTTCGGTCCAACCCGAGAAACGCATTGGCGCCCATGGAACCGTCCGGATGCGATTATTTTGAACGGCGGGTGCGAGGTGGTGACGGACGAGGAGTTGCTCGCGCGCTCGATGCTCAAGATTGAGACGGTTCACGTGATCGCCGCCTGCCTGTCCCTTTTGGCGAAACCGGGTCGTGAATAAACTCGCCATCAGCTCTCCTTCCCCTACACTTTTCTCATGCGATTGCGTCCTATTTTCACGGTGAGCACGTTACTCGGTTTGGCGCTGAGCCTGTCGATGGTAAATGCTCAATTTTTTCACAGTTCAGTTAACGATCCCACTCCCACACCGCCTGCTCCGGCGAAAGTTTCCCAGCCGACGGCAACCGCTCCCGTGGCCAATGAACCCACGACGGACGAGGGCAAAATCAATGCGACTTTTACGAAATTGATCAGTGCTTTTGTGGGGGGAGATGGTCCTGGAATTCTTGGTTGCTTTACCGCCAAACTCGGCCCCTATTATGAGGCGGAGGTGAAGCCCGATTTCACCCCGGCCCCCGGCTCCACGACCGCAACGATCGATGTGATCGTCCACAAGGCGTTGGTCGAAAAACTTGCCGGCCTCACCGCCACTGCGCCGACCTTTAATAGCTTTATCCAAGGAATCGTCGCGGCCAGTAAGGGCATTCCCATTCCCGATAAATACAGCCCCTCTTCGCTCGCGCTCACGAACATCCAGATCACGGGCGATTCCGCCACCGGTTACGTCGCGCAAAATGGCCAGACTCAACGGATGCCCGTCTCTTTCTGCCGCGAGAATGGCTCGTGGAAAATCGATCCCTTCCCGGCGCTGAAATACATGCAAACGATCGTGGGCACGGAACAAATGGTCTCTGGGATGACGAATGAACAGGTGGCGGATGACATGCTGAAACAGATGCCTGATCTGGTGCCGACTCAAGCCCCCGCGGCGACTCCTGCACCGCCCAGCCCGCTGCAACCGCCAGTGAATACCGACCCCGTTCCCGTCTCTCCCATTTCGAACTAGTACTCGCCCATGTTAGCGAAACGCATCATTCCGTGCCTGGACGTTCATGGCGGTCAGGTCACTCGCGGTCAACAATTCGGTCGAGCAGAAGAGAACGGGCTCAAAGCGGTGGGCGATCCAGTGGAGCTAGCGATCCGTTACAACGATCAAGGCGCGGACGAGTTGGTGTTTTTCGATATCACCGCGTCGTCGGAAGGCCGCTCCGCGATCATCGACGTGATAGAGCGAACGGCAGATCGTTGTTTCATGCCCCTCACGGTCGGCGGCGGCGTCCGGACCTTGGACGATATGCGGACGCTGCTTCGAGCTGGTGCAGATAAAATCAGCCTCAATTCAGCCGCGCTATCGACTCCCGACCTCATCTCCCAGGGCTCAACGGCGTTTGGCGCGCAATGCATGGTGGTCTCGATCGATGCGAAGGAGACCTCGCCCGGTCAATGGCAGGTTTTCTCCAGGGGCGGTCGTGTGGCGACGGAATGGGAAGCGGTCGCGTGGGCCAAGCGCGCAGTTGAACTGGGAGCGGGTGAAATTGTGCTCAATAGCATCAATGCGGACGGAATGAAAACGGGGTACGATATCGATATCACCCGGCGCATTTCAGAAGCGGTTCACGTTCCAGTTGTCGCCAGTGGCGGGGCTTGGGAGCTGGAGCACTTTTCCTCCGTGCTGACGCTGGGACTAGCCGATGCCGCCTTGGCCGCCAGCGCATTTCATTTTGGCCGATTTACGATCGCCCAAGTCAAAGCGTACCTGGCCGAACGCGAGATTCCCGTCCGCTCGGTCTAGCTCTGTCGGCTTATAATCGCTTCAAGATTCTGACCAATTCCTGGCCTTGACGATCTGGAAATGTCTGGCTCGGTATCCATTCGTCTACCAGTTGAAATTGGGGCGAAAAGAGCCCATCTAGCTCCACCTTCGTGGCACCGAACGGCGGACCCACCTCACGCCCCGGCTCCATGAAAAAAATGGCGAAGAGTCGACCGCCCAGCTGGAGTGCGGCGTGGGCGGCCTTCACATAGTCCGCACGCTGCTCAGGCAGAATCGCGCAGAAGCAGGTGTGTTCCACGATCCAGTCGAAACTGCCCTGGAGATCGCTCGAAAGTTCGAAAAAATTACCCAGACGAAACTCCGCAGATGAATTGGTTCCCACGGGACTGGTGATCTTCTGAGCCTCATAGATCGCAAGTGCGGCAAGATCCAGACCGAACGCCGTGCAGTGGTCGTGAGCCGCGAGCGCCCGCACTTCATGTCCATAACCGCATCCAGGGACGAGAACTCGGCCTTGGATCGGGTGTTGGCTCAGGTAACTGGTCAGCGGAGGTGCGGCCGCTTCCTTATTCCAAGGCGTATCGTTTTCCTGGTAGCGCCTTTGCCATTCTAGGTCTCTGAGGTCAGGAGTTTTCATTCAACATTAAGATGGCCCATAATCGGAGCATTTGCCCCTTCTCGGCGCGGTAGGAGTAGTAGCGGTCTAAGTGACTCGCCGTACAAATTCCGCAATCCTCGTAGAATTGCACGTCCAGTTCGCGCATCTGTCGCCCGATCGTCGCCGCAAAGTCGATTTCGTAGTGCGGCGGACGAATGCACGGGCTCAGGACCACGCGCAGATCCTCAGGCCGACTCCCCATCTCCCGCTTCATGACGTCGATCGTAGCTCGGGCGATGTTCAGCTCTGTCCCTTTGCGACCCGAGTGGGCCAGACCGATCACCCGCTTAACCGGATCGAAAAAATAGATCGCGCCACAATCTGCGACGCGAATGACGAGAGGAACGCCCTCCATCGAAGTCACCAGAGCATCGACACCTGCGATTTTTACCCGGTTCTCTTCCCCCCCGGCAACTATCGCCACCCCATTCCCGTGAGGCTGCTCGCCCTGCACCGCTCGTGCCATGGGAAACTGCACAGAAAGGACCTGCTGTCGCTCAGCGTCAACGTCTTCTAAAATAGAAAAAGCGGAGCGAGTCGTGAAAGCATGACTCACCCCGCTGTATTCTGCTAGCAACGGAAACCGCTCGATCTTCAAAATCGAACTCTAAAAATTTAGGCGGTAGCTGTTGTCGTCGCGGTAGAAGCGGTAGCGGCGGCTTTAGCCTCTTGCGTACTCCGACGAATGATCGTCCGATAAACGCGAACCCACGCTTCAATGTCTTCTTGATCCAGATCGCGGAAGATCTCTTGGATGTTCCGAACGATTCCGCGCTTCATGCCTTCCACGAGCTCGCGGCCCTTTTCCGTGATGCGGACGAGGACTTGACGGCGATCCTTGGGATGGCTGAACCGTTCAATGAGGTCAGCAGCGACAAGGCGTTCTACCAATCCCGTGGTGGCGGGGGTCGTGTGACGCATCAAGCGCGCCAAATCCGACATGTTTAATCCAGACGTTTGATTGAGAAATCCCAGCAAAGTGTACTGAGGAATCGAGATGTTTCCCCGGTTCACTTCGGTAGAGAGTTCTACCAAAAACGAACGTTGCAATTGTGTTGCGATTTCTGCCAGCTCTTCAGCCAGATGTGTATTTTGATCGAGTGTTTCCATGGCCACACTTTTGCCTAGCGCGATTCTTTAGTCAATGAAATGTTCATTACTCAATTGAAAGATTTACCTCGTCAGCTCACTTTTCGCGATGGTTTTGTAGATATAAGCATCTTATTATGAATGAGTTAGCATGAAGCTGAAACGATATGTGCCGCAAGCGCACACTTTGGGATAAATTTTCTGAAACACCTCTAATCCTCTTCGTCTTGCGCACCTTTCTCTAGCTGCCTTCAACCCCTCTCGCCCGCTTTACACTTGATTTACGGCTTCGCTTCTCCACAATTTGGGGTGCTGTCCGCATGACTATGAAAAGCTACTCTCTCCCCTCTTGGTTCGTCTTTAGTCTCGTTGGATTCTTGATGCTCGCGTCGGGTTCGTTATCGTGGGCTCAGAGTTACACGCACACCTCGACAAAACCGATCGTGGTTAACAGAAACTACTCGCTGGAAGATCGCGTACGCTACCAGTTGTGGAACTACTCGTGGAAACCCGATCCCAGCCAGCCGATTTCTCACATCGTCGTCCATTTGAAAGAGCAACGCGTCTACGTTTACCAAGGCGACGTGGTGGTCGCGACCAGCCCCATCACCACGGGAAAACCGGGCTATGAAACACCGCCCGGCCATTTTTCTGTAATCTTGAAAGACTTGGATCACAAATCGACTCTTTACGGTGAGTTTAAGGACGGTTCCACAGGTCAAATCGTGAATCCAAACGCCTCGTCATCCATGAGCGTACCGATCGGCTGTGTTTACGATTCCGCGAACATGCCCTATTACCTCCGTCTCTCAGAAAACGGCGTCGGCTTTCATGCGGGCTACCTACCGGGTTATCCGGCCTCGCATGGATGCATACGCCTGCCGCACGCCTTCGCGGAACTTCTCTATTGGAACGTCTCCGTGGGCACACCCGTGGACGTGGAAGACTAAGCAACCGCTAGGCGAGCAAACAAACGCCCGCCGGATCCCTCCAGCGAGCGCTTGTCTGTTGCCTGATTGGGTGATTAGGCGATCTCGATCTTGCGAGGCTTTAGCGCCTTCGACTTACCCAGCGTGACCTTTAGAACGCCGTCGACTAAGTCGGCTGTAATATTGCTCTGGTCAATTTCCGGGCTGAGTTCCAGCACGAGTTGGCTATCGTTCGTGCGCGTTTCCCGGTGCAGCACCGTCCAGCCTTCGGGAGCTTTCCAGCCCCGGCGCGCATGAATCGTTAAGCGATCATGGTTAACTGCAGTTTCCACACCCTCCTTCGTCACATCCGGAAGATGAACGTGGACGGTATAGGCGTCTGCGGCTTCTGTCACGCGGTAGAACGGCGTCGCCACGGGGGCGGAACGCGTTACTTGAGGTTGTTGTGGCTGTGAGGTCACAGCTGATTGAGTCGTTGTCATAGTAGTGGTTTCCTTGAGTTGCGGTTTGGTTTAAGGATCCAGCGTCACTGAGCGCTGTTCTTTTGTGTGAGTAGTTATCAATTATTGAGTCCAGCGTCACGCTGGTGGTGGACCGTGATTTGGCGCGGTTTGGACTCTTCCCGCTTCGGAAGCGTGATGGTCAGGACACCGTTTTCTTGTCGGGCACTGATCCGCTCCACATCGGCGTGGTTCGGCACCGCAAACGAGCGAGTGACCCGCTGCTCCTGCGTCGTCGCGCTCTTTTCTGCTTTCGCCTCCGTCTTCAGGTGAGCGGTCACGGTGACGACACCATTTTCCACCTCGAGAGAGAGGTTTTCCTTGCTGAAGCCCGGCACTTCCAGACGCGCATAAAAGGCGTCCTTATCTTGGAACATATCGAGCGGGATTTCCTGAGCCCAGCCACCGCCGCGTTGAAAACGGCTCAGAGTGGGGAAGGCGATGTCGAACAATCTCTCCATTTCATCCCGCAGATCGCTCACGGGAGCGGCAGGAGTCAGTAGAGAGGGAACTTGATAACGAATGATATTCATGGTTTTAGGTCTCCTATAGGTTGGTTGATTTACTGTCCAACTCCGGAGATGCACGCTCCGTGCCGAGCAATCAAAAGTCGTAAATTGCTTATAGAAAGCAAGTTACAGGAACATCAAAAAACCGCATAAGCGACAGAATGTCTCACATGCATTATGAAGGCTGGATTTTGATTGCGCCAAAGTGGCGCAGTTAGGAGCCGTAACCGTAACCGGAACCTTACGAGTACCGAACGTCTTTGCCCGGTTCCATCTCGTAATTCAACACCTGGAACTCAGCGACGAACGGTTTCAGTATCTGTTTCTCAAACTGAGAGAAGACCGCGCTCTCCAGAATAAACGTGAGCTTATCCATGTTCTCTGCATCTAGAGAAAAGAACAGGTTATGCGGATTCTTCTCAATATCGATCCGTTTTCCCACGCGCAGATTATTGACCTCAGGAATCTTCAGCAGGCGGATTCGCGTCTCCACCATCAGGTCCTCCAATTTAGCGGCTGTCACGTCCGGATTCGTCTTCAGAAGTACAATGTGGTGAACCATAATCGGGAAGTCGGCAAGAATCATCGTTCTCTCTTGCGCAGTCAAGACTTCCCGCGAGGCTCTCTTAGCGCGACACAAGACCCAGCAAGTACTCCCACTCTGTACTGACTGGGGTTGGCGAGGGGGGTATTTGATGCCCGCCACGATTTCGCGTGGGAGTTGGTGTCGCAGTCGGGGCGATCGCTGGCGTAGGTGACGGTGTGGGCGTGTTGGTTGGTGCAAATGTTGGAGTCGGTGTCGGAGTTGGCAGCGGAGCGACGGTCGGCGTTGGAGTCAGGGTTGGCGTGACGATTTGTGTTGAGCCTGGCGTCGGAGTCAATTGATGTCCGCCGCGCTTCGGTGACGGTGTTGGCGTCTTGGTCTGAGCAGCCGTTGGTGTCGGCGACGGAGTTGGCGTCTTGGTCGGAGCGACCGTTGGTGTCGGCGACGGAGTTGGCGTCTTGGTCGGGGCGACCGTTGGTGTCGGCGACGGAGTTGGCGTCTTGGTCGGAGCAACTGTTGGTGTCGGTGACGGAGTTGGCGTCTTGGTCGGGGCGACCGTTGGTGTCGGCGACGGAGTTGGCGTCTTAGTCGGGGCGACCGTTGGTGTCGGCGACGGAGTTGGCGTCTTGGTCGGAGCAACTGTTGGTGTCGGTGACGGAGTTGGCGTCTTGGTCGGGGCGACCGTTGGTGTCGGCGACGGAGTTGGCGTCTTGGTCGGGGCGACTGTTGGTGTCGGCGATGGAGTTGGCGTCTTGGTCGGAGCAACTGTTGGTGTCGGCGATGGAGTTGGCGTCTTGGTCGGGACGACCGTTGGTGTCGGAGTTGGAGTCACGCTAGCTGTAGGGGTCGGGCTGGGTGATGCCGTTGCGACTTTGGCGATTAGCGTCGATCCAGTGACCGAAAACGTAAAGCCTGGGGCGGTTAAACCTGCGATATTGATCGATCCACCGGCTACCGTAAGAATGGAAAAGGTGGTGCCCACGGCAGGAGAATACCCGTTAGCGAAGTTAATCTGCACGGTTCCGTTCAATGTGGTGCCGCTCTTCGCTGCCACGACGATCTTGTCGTAGCTCGTGGCGCTGTTGATCGTCAAAATCGTGGTGCCCGTGCTCGATTGCGTGAAAGCGCCGCCGATGTCGATCGTTTGATTGGAGGCCGTTGGCTCGAGGATTCCGTTATTTGTCACCGAACCTGTTCCGAGCGCGGAAGCGCTACCCACCAGCAGCGTGGCAGAAGTCGCTATCGTTACCGGGCCCGAAATCGTGTTGGGTCCAGTGATTGTTAAAGGGGCGGTCCCACTGGCCGTGAAACTGCCGGGTCCCGTGAGATTTGTTATCGTCTCAGGATTGGCGTTGTGCTCTTCAAGACTGCCTTCAATGATAATCGAGTCACCTGGCGCTTGGCTGACGATTCCATCCGTCGATCCGTCCCCTAACTTCAAGGTCCAGCCATTGCAGATGAAGCTGGTTCCGGTCGTCTCCTGAGTGCCCGTCACGGTCTGCGTGCCCATGGTGACCGGGGTGGCAATCACGTTCGATTCAATGGGCGTTCCATCGACCGGGTCGTTCGTATTAGTGTTAATGGAACCGGGAGTGGTCGTTTTTGCGCCGGTGTAATAGGACATCGGCCCACCGCCAGCGGGTAGAACAAAAACGCCGGGGTTGCTCGAATCGTTGGGGATACCGGTAAAGTTAAGCCCAGCCCAGCCGCGAATGTAGTAGGTGTAAACAATGCTATCGGGGTTCGTCCACTTCCAGGTACCCGAGTAGTACGTGCCGTTCGCATTCGATTGCTTGGCCGCCAGAATCGCCTGAACAAGTGCCCCGGCGCTCGGCATATCGATGCCATTGGCCTGAAAATTCAACGTGTTCTTCTCGTTACTGGAGGCGCTCGTGAAATTGCCGTCAAACCCGCCGCAAATCGTGCTCACCATCTCAGGCAGCCACAGCTTGCCATCCGCAGTTGTTTGGCTGATCAAATTTACCGTTGAGTTGTTTGCATCCATGTTGATGCAATCGACGCCGGGCGTGCTAGTCGTGTAGGCGGTATCCGGATTCACGGTCTCGGGCTTCCCGGAAACCGGATCATTTCGGTAAAGAACGCTCAATTCGCCGTTGTAAACAGGCGCCCCATTGTAGTTCAGAATGGGGTTGTTATTCGAGTCCACAGCCGCTGGCCCCCCGAAATCATTCACCACCACGCCATTCCCTTCCTGAAGAATCCCATAGTCTTGCCCTAACATGTAGCCGTAGTTGGTGACATTGCTGTAGGCGTGTGTACAAGCGAAGCTGAATGAGTAAATCGTCTGCAGCGCTGCATCTGGATAATTATACGTGGGATATCCGGTCAAAAGAGCGTCATTCCCCGCCAAAACAGTGGCAAAGCGATGATTAACGAATAACCCCGAGCCACCGCCGCTAAAAAACGCATTGTACCCAGAGATATGTCCATAGTTCTCAATGAGACTCGTCCCTAGTCCGCTGCCAGTTGTGTCTTTATTTCCATCGATCTTAATTCCGCAGCAATCTTCTTCCAGATAACCTCCTGCAACGATACCTGTGTTATTCAAATTAGGATAAGTTGTCCCACTTAACTGCATGTCACCGATGGTTCCGTAGTTATAAACCGTTCCCGATTCAGAAATAAAAACGCAATCGGTAGTTTGGTCGTATTTGTTTGTGGTGTTCCCAAACGGATTCGGTGACGAGGTGACTGTGGCTCCGGTATTGACCGTAATGCTGCCGCTATCCATGGCGACGACCTCGCCGTTAGGCGTATTTGACTTCGTGAGATCGCTCGTGCTGGCGCCAGAAGCATTGTTAAAACTGTAGAAAAGATCTGCATTGGCTGAAATATTAACCGAATAAGAAGTGTTCACCGCTCCATAAAAATAGTCTGAGGCATTCGTCGTTGTTGCACCACTTCCGGTTACCGCTCCACTGCTCTTATTGACGGTAAAATTCTTTGTGAGTTGGGCGGTTTTATCTCCGGTGATTTGAGCGGCGATCTTGGAGAGGCAGAGACACAAAAGAAAGCTAACTAACAAGCAGTTACAGATAGTTTTCATATATAAAATAAAAGATGAGTTAACAATATATCAGGCGATGTAGTAGATTTAATATCATTCACCCGCAATCAAGCAAGGTTATTGATTCAGAGAGAATGTTAAAAATCGGCAACAGATATGCGTCATTCTCCGCCACGCAATTACAAAAACTTGGAAACTCTTGATAATAAGGCTGTTGGATGAGTCAGCTCTCTAATACGCTTACAAGCAGAATACTACGGCGTCACCGTGAAGCAGAGGTGACCGTGCGTCCGGAACGCGGCATTCGTGAACTCAATCGTCGTGCCAGGGTCCGGCTTCACGAATCGCGAGCTTTGATCCATGTAGGCGACTGTCCCACCAAACGTACCCTGCAGGTTAATAGGCACGGTTGCGGTGTTCACGCCATCGTGAAAGGTGATCGAACCCAGGCCAGTCGAGAACAGAAGCGGTAATTCATCCGGGCTTGCCCCATCGAGCGGGTGATCCTTCTCTTGCAGGACGTCCCAGGCAACAAACTGTGCCGGAAGGACGAAATGAGGGGCCGTGGGAATCAACGCATCCTGAACCAGAGCGGTCCTCGGATCGGTCAAGTAGCGAGCATCGTAGAGCTGCTGGCAAATGGCCGTGGACGTGGGACCAACTGGGTACTGGCCGGAGTGATCATTCGCGTACAAGAAGAGCGCAAGTGCCATGTTGTGGGCAGATGAGGCTTGCGCTTGTTCGCGGCCACTCCTCCAGGCACCCAGAATCGCGGGAAATGCGATGCCGATAAGGATCAGAACGATCACCAAACAGGTCATGAGTTGGGTGGACTTCATGGGCGTTTAAGGAGTCAAAGTGTGATAAGACGTATTCGGAGGAATCGCGAAGTCCGTTTCGGTTAGTTTGACCGTGGCTGTACCACCGGTTACTCCCGTGGCGCGGACAAAACGGCTGCTCGTGTCCAGATAGGAAATCGTGACCCCGTCATTGCCCCAAGCGCAATTATCTGGGTGTGCAATGACGACGGCGTTGGTGCCTGATTGGAAAGCGTACGGCCCGAGACCTGTCGAGATAACGAGCGGTGTATTTGTGGAATCGGTGGAGTCGAGCGGGCGGTTTCCTGCGGTCACTGTATCCCAGCAGGGATAGTGTGCTGGGAGATGGACCGGAGGCGCCGCGGAAACATAGGAGCGATCCAATTTCGATAGCAAGAGATTGGCGGGATCAACCAGGTAATTCCCGTCATAGAGCTTCTGGAAGACTTCCGTGGAGCTCGCACCGTTCGGATAAACACCGTTGTTGTCAGTCGAGTACTGGAACAACGCAACAGCCAAGTTATGGGCGTTCGCCGCAGAGTATTGTTCGGGAGAGTGCATTCCAGGATTCAGGTTCGGTACCGCAAACCCCAGAAAGACAAATAGTATGGCAAACGACACGCAGATTTCAGTCCATGTAGGCCAGGTTGATGTCGGTTTATCAGGTGCGTTCATGGAATGAGGGTGTGATACGACGTGTTTGACGGAAGCTCAAAGTTATTATCGGTTATATTAACGATATTCCAGCCATGGAAAACCGATGCCTCTTGGGTCGAAGTCGACTTGAGAAAGCGGGCGCTTTGGTCAAGGTAGGCGATCACGATTCCGTCATCGCCCCAGGGGAGATTACCGGTGTTCATTACCGCGATATTCAGCGGTAGTATTGGAGCCCGATTGAAATGTGAGTGGACCGATTCCCGTGGAAATGACCACGGGCAAATCATCGGGGTGCTTCGCATGCAAAGGCCGATCGCTGGCGGAAACGGTGTCCCAGCACGAATAATGCGGCGGCAACTTTAACGGAGAGGTGCTCGGGACGGATGGCCGGACGAGCTTCGGAAGCAGCAGATTCGCGGGATCGGTCAGGTATTTCCCATCGTAGAGCTTCTGGAAAACGTCCGTGGAGGTTGCGCCAGAGGGGTAGGTGCCATCGTGATCGTTCGAGTAGAGGAAGAGCGCCACAGCTAAATTATGTGCGGGTGCGGCAAACCGGCCCTCCGGATTATTTGGGTACGAGGAAATGCTTGGCAGGGACAGCCAAAAGAGCACCAGGAGCACAAAGAGCACCCCGCAAATCACCCGAGCCTCTGTCCATGCAGAGATCAACGGCTTATTTAGCGCATGTGCGTTCATGGCGTCACCGTGTGGTAGGAGGTGTTGGGTGGCACCTTAAAATCAAAGTCGGTGAGATTGACGAGCGCGGGTTGACCGTCGTCAGAGAGGACAAAACGTGAGCTGCCATCGAGGTATCCGGCGATCACGCCGTTTGACCCCAACGGGCTTTGTTCAGGTCGGGTGATCGGAAATGGATTCGGCCCGTCTTTAAGAGTGGCGGGATCGAGACCCTTTGTGACGACGAGAAGCAATTCGCCGGGGTCTTTAGTGGAAATGGGGCGATTAGCGGCCTGCATAGCATCGCAGAAGACATCTGCGGCGAGGAGCTGTTTGGGCACATCGCTCTGCGGCCTCTTTCCTGTAACGAGATCCCCAACATCGTTCAGATAATGCCCGTCGTACAACTGCTGAAAAACGGCTGTAGAAGTTGAGCCGACCGGATATTGGCCATCGTGATCGGTCGCATACTGGGAGAGCGCCATGATTAAGTTGTGGACTTTGGCGACCTCAAAATCGCCAGGCATTCTTAGGGGCCTCGAAGACAATGCCAAGCAGGCCAATCCGGCTAGCAGCAAGAGAAGTAGGATGAAATGATGGAACCCGAACTTCTCGAGCATAGAGCCGACCTCCCCTGCTAAGGTGCCCGAACTACTGCCAAAAATCAAATCGTGGCGACAACAATCCGTCGGCAAACTGGTAATCAATCGACCGAGTTTATGGCAGGCGTAGGCGTCGGCGGTTTGGGCGTGGCAGTTGGCTTGGGAACCTGGGTGGGCACGGGTGTAGGCGCGGGCGCGGAAGTTGGGGCTGACGTGGGCGTGGGTGCTGCGGTGGGCGTTTCCGTCACGCTCGCGGGCATGGGCGTTGCTGTCGGAGCTGCCGAAGGTGCAGGGGGAACGGTTGGCGCCACGGTTGCCGCTGGGGAGGGTGTTGTCAGCGGTGACGAATCACCCGAAGCGAGCTTAGCGAGCAATTCCTTAGCCGTGGGGTAGGGCAGTTCGTCGTGTGAATACTTGCAGAAGATCGTCAGGTCCGAAGCGGCTTTATCCTTCTCGCCTAGCTCATACTCCGCGCGACCGCGGAACCAGTAGAAATGATAAACCTTAGGATCTTGCTGGATTTGAAGATCACCCAACTCGGTCACCTTCTTCCAATCTTTATTTACGAAGGCTTTCACCAATTCGAACTGATGTGTCGCTGAAAAACCGGGCATATTTTTCGCTAGGAACGCATCGAACTCGCTCGGAATTGTCTCCACGGCGTTCAATCCCTCCACGACATTCGATGCCTCACGAACGAAACCGGTCCCGTTGGTTAACCACGCCTCCATAATCAAGTGGTGCAGGTCTTTTTCTGCGGAGGCACGGGCGGCCATCGCCTTTTCACTCCTGGCGAGTTTGTTCTCAGCTTCATAAATGAAATAGCCGGGCACGCCCTCCTTTTCTTCGTCGGAGAGGCCATCCACCACGGACTGGAGCTTCGGATCACTCGTCTGGATGTAGCTGTTTAAACGGAGCATATCAGCCAAAGTGGCGTTTTCCGGCGAGAGAGAGCCGAAACTTGTTTCGAGATCGATAGGATCTCCCGCGCGCAGGGCGAGTTCGCTTTGGCAAATACGAATGGCTTCGGTCGTTAAGGGAGCATTCGGTAGGTCCTGGTACTTCGTCAGAACTTCGCGGACAGACTTGCGCAAGTCGGGGTTATCGAAGTCCACCGCAGACATGAGAAAGCGTGCAAAGAGACTTCGCAAACGGTCATCCACGGCAGAAAGCTCCAGGACACGCTTACACAAATCGAGCCCCAAACGCCCTTCGGTCGCCCGCCGATTTTCCAGAAGCTCAATCCAGAAATCCAAGTTCGTCGGTTCTCGATGCAACTTCAGCATGTAGAGCTGATACTGCATGGCCTGTTCATCAGTCAGATCAACAAATGTGAGAAATTGCCGGCGATCATCGAAACCGTCCGGCTTCGAAATGGAATCAATAGGGTAATCGGTAAGGGCTGTATCACGGAGCGCGCTGAGCACCGGCTCAACGGCCTTAACAGCTTTAAGCAACGGTTCACTGCGCTGGGCCATCGAGGCGATGGAGGCGTCGCTTGACTTGCCCAACTCATCCACGAGCGCTTGTGCTCCGTCCACATCCCCCAGCTGCATCAAATCATCGAGGGCAAAACCAGCGATTCTCTCGTAACCAAGCGAGCTCTGTTTCACCCGGTCTAGGTAGCTTTTAATTGCGGCCGCCGACGAGCGATCCTGCTTGCCGTAATCGGCCACGAGATTGACCAAAATTTTCTGGTCCAGCGTTAGGGAGTGGATGTAAGGCTCCTGGTTAAACGTCGCGAAATCAGTCATGTGGCGACTCCTCAGGGCGTCGAGAAGGACGAAGTAGAGAAACCCGCCCTTAACCGCCTTCGGCATCTTCGCCGAATCAAGAACTGTTCGCGCGAAAGCGTTTGCCTTAGACTGCGTCGGGATCGAGTCAAAAAGCATCTCGAATCCGAAAATCACGTCGCGAACCTGCTCATCGGCGGCCATGGTTGTCACGCTTGGGGAGAGCAGAGCCGCCTTAATGAGCTCGGCGCGCGCATATTTCGGGTCACCGCTCGCCCGGAAATGGTCGGTTGCGCTTTCGGTCCTTTGGATTAAATCGACCTGGTTAAAGAGAGGATCGTCCAGGGTCTTCGGCTCGGCAAAGTCCCACCACTCGGGTTTATTCTCTTTAAGCCAGTCAGTGACCGCATCGCACAAGCCCACGGAAGCCTCCGCACTCTCCGTCAATCCCTTGAGCTTCGCCCTCAGCGCGGTGGTGTTCGCGGCGTCGGCGGTGACATCGGGATTCTGAAGCTCGGTCTGAAGCAGGGCTTCCGCATCTTTCGTGCGGTTTAATTTCTGATAAGCGTCGAATAAAACGCTCACTTCGATTGCGCGATCTTGCGTCATCCCATCCTTCAAATCTTTCTCCATAAGCGCCGTTACCTTTGCGACGTCTTGGTTCTTTTCCATCGCGGCAACAGCCCAGACACGATGCACGGCGCTCATGACTAAACTGGAATCCTCCAACTCGGGCTTCCATTCCTTAGCCATCAAATCGAGTACTTTCTGCGCCTGATGCGAGTCGAGATAATTGATGATCAAGAAGAGAATCCGGCCTGTGGTGGTCTTCTGATTGTAGGGCTTGAACGGCTCCAGCAAATGAATCGTTAACTGCCGGAGATCCGGCGCCTGCAACGGGAAAGAGGTCTCCAGTAAGGGGGTAAATGCGGCAAGCTCAAAAGCGGCGTTCGGATAAAACCGGGCGGCGTACGCCAAGAGTTGGATTTGCAAGAGCGCTTTTCTTGGGTCTCCATCCCGCTTGGCTTCTCCGTAGGCTTTACCCATCTTTTCCAGGCTGGGAATGATGGGGATGATTTTCTGTTTCGGATCCGGCGTGATTCCATTGGCCGATTCGATTCTCTTCCAAGCCGGCCACCATTCCGGCCACGATTTCCAATGATCCGGCAGCGTGCCGTCCGCGTTATCGGGCTGAAGCACCAAGACATCGGTCATCTGTTCTTTATCCTTTAACTTCCCTTTCTTGGACGTCTCTTTCAGCACCTGGACCAATCGAAAAGCCTCTTTCTGATTTCCGTTATCGAACTCGATAAAGGCGGCGCGCAAGATCGCTTCCTGACTGCTCGGCCCCTGCTCCACATACTGCTCCGCGCTGTGGTAAGCCGCTAAAGCTTGGGTGTAGTCTTGCTCATCCTCAAAGTTCTTCCCGTTTCGCATGGCCAGAATGCCTTGAAAGCCATCGGCCAGATCAGTGGTCTTGATCAACGAATCGTAAATCTTCGCCGCCGCTGCCCGGTTATCGGCCCGCTCATCGATGCGCGCCTGCAAGAGCAGACAATCTGTGTAGGCGTCTGCGCTGTGGGGCAGCTCCAAGCTCAGCGTCTCGAGATCCTTAAAAAACGGCTCTTTCACTGCAGAACCGCTTGTTCTCAGCGCCCATTCCGACAGCCGAAATACGTCCCAGAAATGCTTCGGATAATCATCGTCTGCCGGGTAGGCGATCGCCACCCTCAACGCGCAACCCAGCCCTTCGTCGGCTTCCGATTTATCCTCATGTTGAGACTCTGATTTTTGCGCATCATCCACAGAAGCAAACTTCGGTTGTTTCTTCTCGAGTGCTGCGATCTCCGGGTATTTTTCAATCAACGTTTTCAGCTCTTTTTGCAATTTCTCGCAGCTGCTGGAGCTCGTCATTTGCCCGCGTAGATCCTTGAGCGAGCGCTGGAAAGAATCGCCCGTCACAGCCGGATCCGAGAGGCTCTCCAAAACGCCGATTAACGTCAACGCGTCATCTTTGTTTCCTTTATCGATCAACCCCTTCGTCGCATCCACCTGAGCCTGCAGAATATCGGAGAGGTTCTGCGGTTTGCGTCCGAGCAATTTTGCGAAACGATCCTTAAAGCGGTCCGCCCACTTATTCTTCACAGCGATTTGCCCGTACAGGCCGTAGATGGAGGGAGTCGGATCTGGGTCGAGATTCAAGCCTTTGTCGGCGTAATCAAGAGCATCCTTAGGCGCACTCTCCTGTAACATTTCCATGACCTCGTAGGTGGACCAACCCCGGCGAAATCCATCCACATGCTCGTTCTCAGCAACCAGCTTGAAGACCGCCAGAGCATCGTCCTTCTTCCCAGCGCCTTCCAGCGCCAGACCGATGATGTAATTGCCCCATGCGAGAGTCGATTCATCCATGGTGGAGCGATAGGCCTCTTCCAAGGGCGCAAGCCGATTAATGACTTCCGCATATTTCTTGTCGTCCAGATCGAGTGAGCTGATGCGAATGGAGGCCTCGAATTTGGACTTTTGATCATTCGGGTAAAGCGTCGCGATTCTCTCCAAGGCTGCTCTGCGGACGCTCACGTTTCCCGTCTCCGGATACTCCGAATCGATCAAGCTCAATTCGCCCTCGCCCGTTGGCATCACTGCCATGTGCGAAACGATATCCGCATCACTCGTTGGGTGATAACTCATGATCGTGGATGAGTTCGAGGTGTTCCGCGCAATCGCCAGTGACCGGGAGCACCAAGCCTGTAAATTCGTCACCATGTCGCCTAGGGTGTGCCATTGGTCGGAGGTGTAGATGCTGCGCTTGGTGTCGGCGGAAAAATTCGCCGTGAGTGCGCCTTTATCCGCACTCCAGGACGCCTGCAGATTCGCGAGTTCCGTGTCTTGTGCAAACGCCGGTGGCAGCGAACTCGCCGACCAGCCGTCTGGTAATTTGACTGTCGCCGTGAATTTGCAGAGGTCCGGCCAAAGAAATATCGTGTGAAGCTGGGTCTTGTACTTCGAGATGTCGGGTAAAATTCCCGTGGGTGCGGGAAACTTCAGTTGGCCGGTGGAATCACCAGGATTGATCACGCCGTTCAGAGTCATGTAAGCCTTCACGGTGTAAGGCGGCAGATCATTTTCGGTAGGCGCGGGAGTAGCAGGGGTCTCGCCCAATTTCAGATCCACCACGGTGCAATTCGGGAAAAACGTCGCGACCTCATCCTGCATCTTCGAAATTGCATCCACCTTCGCCGCGTCCTGATATTTCTTGCGCAGGCTGGAGCTGTAGTAACCGTACGCGTTTAAGGTCACCCAGCCGGCGAGTTCCCCATTCGGCTTCAATTCCAGGTCAAACGTGTATTCGAACCGCGCGCCCTTAAACACCGGCGTCCGTTCCCAATCGGCCTTATCGCCCTGCAGCACCAACACATCGCGATCGCACGTGCTGCCGTTCAGCACACCCGGAGCGCCATAGGTAATCGTCGGATCGCAGAAAATACGATCCTGCCCGAGCTGCACGCAATCGATGCAATGGTCGAACTGACGGTAATCTGGGTTCGCGCGGTTTACAACCCCGGCGTGCTCTGTATCGAGGAGCGTTAGCCACGCCGTGATGCCCTTGTAAGCCAGCATCGCCCGCAACAAATTCGCCTTATCCTTGCAATCACCATACTTTTGGCCCCACACGCTGGAGCATTCGTGGGGCTGCATATCGGATTTGCCCAGCTCGATGCCGGTGTAACGCACGTCCTGCGCCGCGTGATTACAGAGCACATTCAGTATCTGCCGCGGCTCGGTGATCCCCTTCGTCCACTCATCGACTTTTGCCTTCAGCTCAGGATTCAGTTGATCCGTGCCTTGCAGCAAGCCGTGATACCATTTAGCGAAACCGTCCCAATCGGCTAACGTAGAAACCCATACTAACGGCCCGATCTGATAGGCCGAGGCCTCCGTGTCGTCCTCCTGATCGGCGGGCTCGTTCTTCAGCTCCCACAAAAGCTTTTCACGATCATCCGGCAGCGTCTCTTTTGTCAGCGTGGCGGCTGCGGCACCTAAATTCGTGATCTTCAGTCGATCTGCATATTTCTTCGGAAGATCGAGTTGGAAACGCTGTTGATATTCCGGCCAGCCTCCTGACCAGACAAAGAGCTCGCTGAACTCATTGGGGATCTTCGCTTCTGGCTCTTCCAAAACGACGATTCGCTCCGTGATACTACCCGGCTTTACGCTCGGGTAAATCGTTACCAGCTGCACTTCATCGTCGTAAATGGAGTCAGCGTCGTCCTCGGACGTCTTCAGGAAAATCGCGTCGTTCTTAACGGGAAATTTAGTTCCGTCTTCCTTGATGGTTTGAGCTAGAACCAGGTACGCGGACTGCGCTTTCTTTTTGTAGCTGAAACTGGCCTGCGCCATCGATTTCACACCAGCCTCATTCAGCGCTTTATTTACGGAGTGGTAGGCGGTGTATTTGTGGCCCTCCGGCGTCTCGTAAGTCACCGCCTCATCGAGCAGCACGATTCCGTCCTGGCCCTCTTCCAGCGACTTAAAGTCGCTCGCTTTCTTCAACACCTCGTCCAGAGGCGTCAACATCTTCTCCAGCTTATCCTTGTAAATCGCTGGTGGCGGAACCAGGACCACTGCTGGGTCGTCCGCTCGAGCGGCTCCGGGAAACGCCAATGCCAATAGTACAACGGAACACAGGCCGAACCGAGCCATCTTGAGACACACTCGCATTTCACAAATTGATCTTCATTCCCGGTAAATCACAAGCCGAATCTCGTGGAAACAGGGCATAATTAACCGTAGTGGTGCGGTTTCATTTATCGCTGACGTTGAAAGCTGCTGTCCTGTCGACGGCGGACAAATTGCTTCTAGAGTGGAGGCCACGAATCTGCCTCTCCCATTGCCAAATAGAAAGCACGGACGATCGCCTTGGCTTGGACTCCCCCATAAACAATAAACTTTTGCTCCCCGTAAAATCGGATGGCGATTTTTATATGAGGTGGTTCGGAACTCAATGGCGTTAAAGGCGCTGGCAAATCGTCCGTCCACTTTCTCACTGCGACCAGTTGGCTGTCAGTCAGTAACGAGCCATCATTCCCTCCGATGACCTCTTGTGCGGAATCGAACCGGGCAGCTTCAGTCGCGGGACCGTGCTTTTCCGCCGTCCACTCAGCCATGCCAATCCATTTCTTGGTAGCGAAATCGATAGTGAAAATTGAAACACCGTCACTCCCGTTTCCAATGCGCACCTCAATCGTGTTCGGTCGGGGCGCACTTGCACGCCTCCACAGATCTTCAGCTGGCGGTCCAAGGTTCTTCTCCCAATCACTCAGCACCCAAAAACCGACGCTCAAAATTAAAACGAGGAGTGCTCCCACTTTCAGGATCCAATTCTTCACTAAAAAGTTGAAGAGCCGCATGTGATCGAAAGGTTAAGTGATTTATATTCTTCAGTTGTTCTTTAAAATGCCAAAAGTTGTGAAAAATTGATCAAAGTTTTTCGCCATAACCCCTCCTTATTTCAACGACAATGAGCTAGGAAGTCCGTTTAATCTCTACCATGGATCAGTCGGTTACATTGCTTTCTCCTGAGACTCGTGCTCACTTTGGGTGCATGCGTTTATTGACGTTTTTTGCAATTGGTTTCGTGGTGATGGGTCGGCCTGTATTTGCCTGGGATGCTGGCGGTCATGAAATCGTGGCGTGGATCGCGCAGGATCACCTGAACGCGCAGGCTCGAGCTGCTCTGGATCAAATGGCTCCGAAAGTGCAGGGTCCGATTACGTTTAACCCGATCAATCTCGCCTGCTGGATGGATATCATTAAGGGGCATCATCCTGGGATGCCGTTCCTAGGCCTTTTTCGCTCGTGGCACTACATCGATTTCGGGTTAAAGGATTCCGATCCCTCTCCCGCCACGGTGCCGGGGCAAGACAACGAGGAGCATGGAAACGCAGTTCTGGCCTTGCAACGCGCCTACGTGGTTCTTCAGGGCGGCACCGATCCCTACATCCCCAGTAAGGAAATCGCGGTGGCGATGGTCCTTCATCTCGTGGGCGATATCCATCAACCACTCCACGCCGCCAGCGCCTTCTCGATGCGCCATGGACGGCTCGAATCTGACGCCGGTGGCAACAAAGTGATGATCTTGAATGGGCCGATTACCGATTCCAAGGGCGACCGGCTGAACCTCCACTATTTCTGGGATGCCTCATGGCGCGCTTCGTTCGATTCCTCGACCAATATGGTCTCGCTCGATTCTGCATTTGACGATAAAGGTGCGGGAATCGATCTCCAGTCGGTGCGTCCGCTAGCCGCGCAATTTCAGAAAGAGTTTCCGCCCGATCCCGCACTGAACCTCGAGCCCGATTTCCTGGGCTGGGCGAAGGAGAGCAATCATCTGGCGCGCACGATCGCCTATGCGCATCTCATGGAGGGGCCGGGTTCACCGGAGGTTCGCTTGAACGAGGCCTATGTTTTAGAGGCGAATCAGCTGGCTAAACAACGCATCGTTATCGCCGGTCTGCGCCTCGCTCAATTGCTAAACGAGACGCTGGGTGCTCCGGCCAAAATTCCGCCGCCGACTCCCTGGCCTGCCGGACCACCTGCACCGCCGCCCGCCGCGAATTAACGGTCTTTGGCGTTCGGCAGATTTTGTGTATAGTGCTGGACTATGCCTACTTACGAGTACGAATGTCAGCTTTGCAATCAAGGATTCGAAATGTTCCAATCGATGAAGGATGCCGCTCTGGCAACCTGCCCGGAAGCCCATTGCAAAATGAAACCGTGGGGCAAGGGCGATATCAAACGCAAGATCGGCGCGGGTGCCGGTTTTATTTTTAAGGGCGGCGGCTTCTACATCACGGATTACCGCAGTGAAGGTTACAAATCCAAAGCCAAGAGCGAGTCCGGTGGGGGCGGTGGTGACTCAAAGCCAGTCGCAGCTCCAGCAGCTTCCACTCCCGCTCCTGCACCGGCAAAAACCGAGACAAAAAAGGCCGATTAATGAAAGGCGTGCCGACATTCTGTGCCGGTTTGCTGGTAGCGATTCTGCTCCCGGCCGGACCTCTGCATGCACAGGCCGTCGATCCAGCTGTTCCGGAGGTTTATCGCAACATGGATCCAGCGGTGTTGGTTCCTCCTTCCGTTTGCACCACCAGCTCGAATTTCTATCCACAAATCACCTGCGCCAGCACCGATCCGCGGGTGAATCAAGTCGTGCTCGATATCGCGTACGATGCCCGGTCGCAGCTCGCACCACTGCTTGGCCTTGGCAACGATTGGCGGTTTCCGGTCCACCTCCACATCATTACGACGCAAGATCCCGATTTTGAGCGCGTCAAAACACCGACGCTCACGGTCTCCACCTCCGGCCCGACCTTGGTAATCGATTCGTGGCTACCGGTAACCGATCCCTTACTGCGCGAACAGGTGCAGCGGCGCTTTGTCCTCGCGCTTTTGTGGGAAGCCACGTTCAAAGATCAGACCAAGTTCGATGGCAATACCAAGCTGGACGTGGTCCCAAATTGGGCGGTGGAAGGTTTGCGGGAAGAGCTCAACGAGGACGATCAACATCAGCGGGAAGCAATCGTCGCGCGCGCATTCCGAAGCAATCGCGCCCCCAAACTGCAAGAAATTGCCGGTTGGAATCCGCTCAGCGATGCAACTTTGCTCGGAGGATGGCAGCGCGCCTTTTGCTACTACATCGTGAAGACGCTAACCGATTCCCAGGATCGACAAGTCGGTTTTCGCCAATGGCTGCAGGCGCTGGCTCACGGTAACCCGCAGGCGTTTGAATTTTTACCGTCAGAACTTGCCTGGGAGCGTGAGCTCATGAAGGCGGAGGCGGATTCTGAGCCCGTGACCTATTCGTGGACCAGTACACTCCAAAAATTGCGTGCGCAAAAGATCCTCCTCGCGAAAAAGGACCAGCGCAAACCGCGCACCTTTTTGCTGGATGACTTGGCGTCGCCCGAGCTGACCCACACGCCGGAGCTGACCCAGGAAATGCAGGACGAATACACGCAACTCACTGGATTGCAGGCGCGCGCCCATCCCTCTTGGCAGGAAGCCGTCTCCGCCTACCGGCAAGCGGTCTTTGCCTGGCTGCAGAACGCCAAGCCCGATACGATGACCGAGATCTTGACCAAGGCGCGCGGCCTGGCCGACGAGCAAGTGGCGGAGCATCAGCGTTTAACCGACTATTTAAACTGGTTCGAAGTCACCCACAGCTATGGCCGCCCGCAATTCCAGAAGTATTTTCAATCGGTTCAAGAAGCCGACAAAACGAACTCCGACAAGCCCGATCCCCTACGCGATAATCTCTTGAACTTTGAGAAGAATCTTTGAGGTCTGTAAGGTCGCAATAAAGGGTGCCTTTTGACGAGCGTTGCGGATGCGGTTGAGATTATTACGCCCCTACAGGGCTGTCTCCTCCCAGCGTTCCCAGGGTTGCGCGAGGGCTTTGCCCTTCGCTTACCCAGGGCTTAATTATTACGGCCCCGTTCGGGGCCAAAGGCATCGCATCCTGCCAACTCTTTCCCGATAGTGGGCTAATCCCGCATTTCCGAGATTTATGCGACAAGATCACTGAAAAGCTCTAAAACACGCATCTAGAAGCAGAATGAAAAAGCGCGCGAATCTGCTTGTAAAGAAGGTTGCGTTGTATAGGATCTTTGGAGAAACTCGCACGCATGTACACCGTCGATCCAGATCCAGTAGAAGAGTCGTTGAGACAATCCCTCACCCGGTCCGAGGCGCTTTTTAATCAAAATGCCTCATATTCCGGTAATCAAATCGAGGAATTCAAGGCGCTTTGGGAACAGAATGCCCGGCTGATCGCCCAGTACGCACCGCGATTTAAGTTGCTGGCATCTCTGGCTCAAGCGCTAAAGGATTATTCTTACTACATTTCCATGCCGGAAGCGCGTGTGGACTGGCGCGATTACCTCTATTCACGAGCTCGGCACTGGCAGCGGGAGATCGATCGGCATAATAGCTACGAGCCGGAAGACCAGATTACTTTGCCCGAGTACTCGCTGGATGATGTAGGCTGGGATCACGTGCTACCTGAAGTGGAAGAAATGGTCACGACGGAAATCAGTAAGCCAGGGCTGATGAACCAAATGCTCGCTGCATCACTGAAGACCTCGCTTTTTGGCGATGCCCGGTTGATCAAAAATGCGTTCGATGTTTGGGAAGCCGCTCTAACGATTTACCCTCAAGAAGCGCCCAATGCGCTCATGCTGACCCTGATCGGAGAGCCGATAAATGTGCCCATGCCAGATCGAAATAATGCGTTCGTTCGGGCCGATCAGATGCTGGTGAACAAGTACGCCGATTGGTCGCTCGATAACGATATGGAATCGCTCAGCGAATGGATGGAACTCATGGCTCCGCTGGTAGGCCTGCCAATTGGCTTCCGTCAAACCGAATACGAGGCAGCGATTGGTCGTGTCTCGCGCTGGGTCCGCTCGCTCGAAATGGGCTCATGGGCAGGCCAGATCATCGTCCAAACTATTTAATCCCGTTTCTTTAAACTCATACCCAAAACAATACCCCAAAAAAAACGAAGTATATGGCAGACCCACAAACCAAAGACCCCGCGGATGCAGCAATTGATCACGCCGCTGATTCCGTTAAACAAAATGTTCACGCCGCAGCTAACGCGGTCGTCGATGTCATCACCCATCCCGGACGAGTTTTCGACGCAGGTGTCGATGCAGCAGCCGGAGCCGTTAAATTAGGCGTTCATGCCGCTGAAGCCGTTGGTCACGCCGCCAGTGAAGCTGGCCAAGCTGTTGAACACGGAGCTGAAGCTGCCGTTCACGGTGTGGAGCAAGCTGGTGAAGCTGTCGGTCACGCCGCTACAGATGCAGGTCATGCGGTCGCACACGGAGCTGAAGCCGCCGTTCACGGTGTGGAGCAAGCAGGTGAAGCTGTCGGTCATGCCGCTACGGATGCAGGTCATGCGGTCGCTCAAGGTGCTTCCGGTGCTGGTCATGCTGTTCAACACGGAGCCGAAGCTGCTGCGCATGGCGTGGAGCACGCTGCTGTAGTTGTAGGCCAGGGCGCTTTACATGGTGCAGAGGCTGTCGGTCAGGCGGAGCTGGATGGACTTAGGGCTGTTGGTCACGCAGCAGTTGTTGTCGGAACTGCGGTTGCTCATGGAGCCGAAGCTGCTGGTCAAGCGGCTGTTGACACCGGTCGTGCCGCCGTTCATGGTGTGGAGCACGGAGCGGATGTGGCGGGCCAGGCTGTTGCGCATGCAGGCGACGTAGTGGGTCATGCAATCGAGCATGGCGGGCATGTTGCAGGTCAAGCGATCTCGGATGCTGGTCACGCGGTTGCACACGGAGCCGCTGACGCAGCCCACGCAGTTGCTCATGGCGTTGAACAAGGTGCTGAAGCTGTCGGTGCGGCTGCCGCACACGTCCAGAACGGGGCTGTGCAGGCCGGTCACGCGGTGGCTCACGGTGCGGTTCAAGCCGGGCATGCCGTTCAACACGCAGGTGAAGCTGCTGTACACGGTGTCGTTCAGGCGGGACAAGCGGTCGGTCACGCCGCTGTTCAGGCTGGGCAAGCTGTTGAGCACGCGGGTGAAGCTGCTGTACATGGTGTCGCTCAAGCAGGACAAGCGGTTGGTCACGCCGCTTCGGATGCTGCACATGCGGTCGCCGATACGGCAAGCCAAGCGGCTCACGCAGCCGCAGATACCGCGCACCGTGCCGGAGCAGCCGTTTCACAAGGCGTCCAGGGCTTTATTGATGGCTGGCAACACGGCTGGAATGGCGCAGATGCTGCCAAGGCTCAAAAGTCAGTCGATGTGTCGGGTCAGGTGAACAAGAGCGAGACGACTCAGAAGGTCGATGCAACAGCTCACCACCAAATGCCTGCACATGCGGAAACACATGAGCAAACAGCTGGCATGGGTCACTAAAGCGTGTTCAGAATAGCCCCTTTAGGGGGCTATGGTCCGAGCACCCATGACGACAGTCGTCGATTCAGCCTAAGGATGCGTCATCTCTTCCGGCTTCACCACCGCGTCGAATTCTTCGCCGGTGAGGTAGCCGAGCTGGATCGCCGTTTCCCGAAGCGTGGAATGATTCACGTGCGCGTCGTGCGCGATCTTCGCGGCTTTATCGTAGCCAATCTTCGGGCTGAGCGCCGTCACCAACATCAAGGAATCGTTCAGGAATTTCGCGATCCGCTCCTTGTTCGGAATGATGCCGACCACGCAATGATCGACAAACGACCGGCACGAATCGGTCAGCAACCGCACCGAGTGCAGGTAATTATAAATCATCACCGGTTTAAAGACATTCAGCTCAAAATTGCCCTGTGATCCCGCAAAGCCGATTGCCGCGTCGTTGCCCATCACCTGCACGGCCACCATCGTCATCGCTTCGCACTGGGTCGGATTCACTTTCCCGGGCATGATGGAGGAACCGGGCTCATTCTCCGGCAACGTCAGCTCGCCGAGGCCGCAACGGGGACCGCTGCCGAGCCAGCGCACGTCATTCGCGATCTTCATTAGTGAGGCGGCCAGCGTCTTCAACGCGCCGCTTGCCATCACCACGGCATCGTGCGCGGAGAGTGCCGCAAATTTGTTCGGCGCGGAGACAAAAGGTGCGCCTGTTAATTCAGCGATCTTTGCCGCCACGCGCGTCGCAAATTCCGGGTGCGTGTTCAGCCCCGTTCCGACGGCGCTGCCGCCGAGGGCGAGTTCCGCGAGATCCGGCAGGACGCTTTCGATCCGGCGAATATCGGCATCAAGCATCGCCACATAGCCGGAAAATTCCTGGCCGAGCGTCAGCGGCGTTGCATCCATCAAATGTGTGCGCCCGATCTTCACGATCGACGCAAATTCCTTCGCTTTAGCCTCCAGCGCATCGCGCAAATTCTTGACCGCAGGCAGGAGATTCCTGTCCGTCACGAGCCGGGCGGCAATCGACATCGCACCGGGAAACGTATCGTTCGAGCTTTGCGACATGTTCACGTCGTCGTTCGGATGAATCGGCTTCTTCGAGCCCATCACACCACCGGCCATTTCAATCGCGCGATTGGAAATCACCTCGTTCACGTTCATGTTCGATTGCGTACCGCTCCCGGTCTGCCAAACGCGGAGCGGGAAATGATCGTCCAATTTACCTGCGGAAACTTCATCAGCCGCCGCAGCAATCAGCGCTGCTTTTTCGGCTGAGAGCTTGCCCAGATCTTGATTCGTCAGCGCGCATGCTTTCTTCAGCGTCCCAAACGCGTGGACCACCTCCAGCGGCATGCGATCTGCACCAATATCGAAATGAATCAGCGAACGCGCGGTCTGCGCGCCGTAGTAGCGATCTTTCGGCACGGGCATTTGGCCCATGCTATCGGACTCCATGCGGTAATGGTCAGGATTGGCACCAGCGGGAATAGAAACGGAATGACTCATCCTGTAAAACTGAATTGCTCACGGAAAAAATCAAGCTTCTCCGTCATTTTTGAATATGCTCTCGCTCCTTCGCTTCTTCTGTCGTTACGGCGACGACGGAGTTGGCGAGTGGCTCGACGGCACCGCAGGGTTGGCTGAATAGAGTCCGTTCCCGAAGCTCCCGATCCAGACCTCCCCGTTTACGTATGGGTCGAACATGATTCGGGTTATATTTCGAAAAGGATAGCCCGCGACTTGAGTGAAAGTGGGGGTGGCGGCGCGGAGGTTCTCGGTGTAGAACAGGCCGTCGTATTCCGTGCCAAAGTAGAGGTGTGTCGGGTTATTGGGATCGACTGAACAGGAGGTCACGTTCAGCGCGCCGCTGGGAGCGATGGAATCGCCGGCGAGCTCGGTCCAGGTTTGGCCACGGTTGGTGGTTCGGTAGAGGCCATTGAGCCGGGTGGTTCCATTCGATACGCCGTAAGCAAAAAAACTGCACGCGTACCAGGTGTTTTGAGTCGAATCGGTCGGATCGATCACGACATCCTGGGTCCAATATTTCATGGAAGGATCGCTGACATCGGTCCAAGACGCCCCTCCATTGGTACTTTTAAAGATGCCGGAACTTGGGGTGAATGTGGCTGTACGATGTCCCGAAAAGGAGCACACCAAGGTACCGTCGCTCAGAACGTGAATGCACAGGGGATGGCCCTCCGTTCCGGGAGGTGCGGTCAGCTTTTCAGCGGAGAATAGGGTGGGCGGAGCCGAGTTCACATTGAGGGTCAGTTTATAAATGCCGCCGCTGCTGCTATTGACCACGCTCGCGTAGAGAATATTTGAGTGATTGGGGTCGAGTTCCACCCAAACAACGGGATGCCCCGCGTTGTAGAGGACACTCCAGCTCGCACCTTTGTCGGCAGAAACCAAAACGGAGCCTGTGCCGCTATCGATGCTGCGATTGGTCAAGTGCGTACTCCGGTACAAATCGTGTATGCTAGAGTTGGCCAAGTAGGCGTTGCCTGACCCGGAATCGTAGACCACGCGGTAAGTGGTGTTGCTGAAGTTAGCGCGGCCACCGGAGGGCCAATCCCAGTGCTGTCCGGCATCCCTCGTTCGAGTTCCGAGGATGTCGGTGTAACACCCGAACATCGTCTTGGAATCGAACCAACAGAGATACCAAGCGCTGGTCGGCTCCAAGCCATTGCCCACGTAGGTGTCATCCACAGGTACGGGCGAACCCGCTGAATGCATGGTGGATGGCGAGGTGTACAAGGCCTTCCAGCTGTTTCCACCATCGGTCGTGCCGTGAATGCAACCCAAGTCTGAGATCAGCACTCGAGCCGAATCTGAAGAGCACACGGTCATTCCCAGGCAGCATCCCGGCCACGACCAGTGAAACCGTGAGAAACCGTCGCCCGCCCAGCCGGTCTGGATATTCGCGTTCTTTTCGAAATGGAACACGGGTGCCCAACTGCCCCCGCCATTGGTCGTTTTGTAGACGCAGGGCGATTCTTCCGGCGATGTCGCCCCGCCGCCGAGATAGGCCGTGTTGATATCATTCGCAGCCATCCCAACAAAGAACGGCATCTGCCCGGTCGCTATTCCCGAGGTCGCTAAAGTCCATGAACCGCTCGTTACCGGTGACCCCACATTCGATACGTAGATGCCCGTGTAGTGACCGAAATTATCACCGGTCATCCCCGCAGAAATGTTTGAGGCGGAAACCGTCACCGCCATCAATCGAACTTGCCCCGTGCTCGTATCTTTTGCCCCAGCCAGGCTCACGATCGCACTCGAAGAAGGAATTCCTGTGTAGGACCCAAGTGCGAAACTGGAACCGCCATTGGTAGAAACCAACAATCCATCGCTTGTTCCCAAAAAGATCGTATTGCCATCACAGAACATTCCACCCAACACCAATCCATTCGGATGGCTCGTCGTGTATTTTTGAGTCCACGTAACGCCTCTGTTGGTTGTCACCATAAGACGCATGTTGTCCGCCGTGCAAACCGCCACAGTCCCGTTTTCGGAATCGACGAAGAGCTGGCCGGCGTTGCTTCCGGCAGCCCAACCGGGATTGGGCATCCAGGTTTGGCCATCATCGGTACTGGTGGAGGGTATCGAGTTCCCCGAGATCGCCTCCGCATTGATGCACCATATTATGCTTGAGCCGGTGGTGAATTGTACTTGCGAAAAGGGACTGCCGGTCAACTGACGAAAATCGACCGTACGCCAAGTGAAACCAAAATCGGTGGAGTGAAAGAGAGGCGACATATCGCAGCCGACAAAGATATCGCGCGTATTATTGGGATTGATCGCGGGTGAGTAGAGCGCACCTCCGCCACCGGGCCCGTGACTCGTCCATACGGTGGGTGGGGCGGCATTCAAGAAAACCGAGCAACCGAGTAACCCAATCAACACAGGAGCAGCGATCGATCTCATAAATCCGTGAAATATACAGAGAATGAAGGGATAGACGAAGGAGCGATTACCAAGACTTTTCAGATAGGATTCATTGCCGTTTGAAAGGTGAAAATGAATTGCTAA
>CAVURW010000081.1:0-43953 GCA_963743595.1 uncultured Verrucomicrobiae bacterium | reverse complement strand
ACGAAACGAAATTGATAACCGCCGAATCGATCTATCGGGTAGGAATCGATTTTTGGCTGCTCACCGACCAGCCACACCATGAACTTAGCCTTCATATCGTGGTAGAGAATCGGGTAGGTCACCTGTGCCGTCCAAGAACACTGCGGACAGGTGAATCGCAGCAGCGAACCGCTGAGCAACTCCGCTTTTTTGGCCGGATCGACCGTAACGTTAATCGATTTCCAAGCGGTAAAATCGTGTTCAGTTTTGCACGGACCACACGTTAGCTTAATGGTGGAAGTAAGACTCATAATATCAGACTGTTTCACGCGCAACTATTCGACGCGCATCGATTCCGGGTCGATCTCATTTTGCCGACGCCGTCAATTTCACGTTGGGCTTCTTTTACTTGTTTTATTCCCAAAGACCAGCATGAATTCAGCTACTGGCGGGGTCTTCTCGTGGCAGGTAAGCGATCAAACCAGTAGTGTTTGGCACACGTCAGTAGTTCAGGGAATGGACTCGAGGCGAAGTGCCCGAAGATTAATCGGTATCCACGTGTCGGCAGACTTTGGTTTGATCGTCAGTGTGACGGTACCTGGTGCATCCACTGAAATCGTGCCGACCTCGGCAAATTTGTAGGTGTACCAGCCACCTGTATCGACGGATTGGCAGTCGATCTCTTGTGAACCTGCTTCGATGGTGAAGTGAGAGTTTGCGTCTTTCGAGGCCATTTCCAGGGAGACTCGGTAGGTGCCGGGGTGAGTAATTTTGAGTTTCCAGGATGCGGAATCATTCGGATCACTCCAATAACCTATCCCATCCGAATCACCTTCGTTCTGGATTTTAATCATAGAGCCGTTCAATTGTGCCTGAGCCGCCGGGATATCCGTGATACCTGCGCCAACGGTGAATGTTATTGCTGCCATCCGGGCGATAAAGGCACTTAGCGTTTCTGGATCGACGTCGGAAACAGTGGTCTGACCGGTGATTTTGAAGCAAAGCGCCGACTTAAGCGGCAAATTGTCTGGGAGATGAACGAGGAGACCGTCTGCAGTGCGCTGGATGGAGAGGTCACCATCATAACCGAGTAAAGTTACTTTGGTTATTTCTCCTTTCACGAGAGGCGAGTCGCTGGAAAGAGAGCGAATCATGACCTGCTTCTTAGGCAGGCCCAGAGTGATGGCGTAAAGGAGATCTCCCTTGCGGGTGAACCGAATATCATTTGCCGTGAAGGGAATGTTATCGCTGGTACGCCCCTCGTTTACGATTGTCAGCCCCTCGCCGAAGATCGTCCAAGGCCGTGTACCAAAGATCGCTTCTCCGTTATCGTGCATCCAAGCACCCATATCGATGAGCATTTGCTCCGCTCCGGAATCCAATGAGCCGTCCGGCTTTTGGGTGACGTTTAGCAAGAGATTTCCGTTTTTGCTGACGATGTCCACCAGATTGTGGATTGTCTGGTCTGCACTGTATTGAGTACCGGGATTATAAAACCACGGTCCTGTCGAGGTGTCCGTCTGCCATGGGGCATTTTTGATTTTGTTGAGACCCGAACGCTCCAAGTCCTGCACGCACCCTCCTTCGATATACTCGCCGTGGCCCTGGAGATTTTTGATATTGTAGACAGCTTCAAGTTTGCCGCCGTTCCATTTCATATTGGAATTGTAGTAATTGGCTAGGAACATCCTGCCCAAGTCACCAAAGGGAATCCCTCCGTCTGAATAAAGCAAATCGGGATGATATTTATCTTCCAAATCCTTCATCCGATAGTACCAATCCTTCTTGACCCAGTCGGGAGTATTCACCGGATATTTCTCGGTAGTTTCGTCGTTCGCTGGCCAATAGAGTCCAACATACTTGGGATCGTTGCCATCGTAAGGGACACCTTTGAAGGGGCCATTCTTGTCCGCCCCGTGACTTGGATTAAACCAACTGTAGCTACGGGCTAAATGTTCCGAAATGCCAAACCGTAGCCCTTCTTTGAGGGCCGCAGCCTGCCAAAGGCCGACTATGTCCTTGTGCGGACCGTAGTTGACGGAGTTCCATTCGTGGTACTGGGAATCCCAATTGTCGAAGTTGTCGTGATGGCCTCCTTGGGCCACCATGTATTTAGCTCCGGCCAAGGCGTAGAGCTTCATCAGTTTATCGGGGTCAAAGTTTTCGGCATGCCAAAGCTGAATGATGTCCTTGTAGCCAAAAACTGAGGGATGCCCGTAATGTTGCAGGTGGTACTGATAAGCCTCGGAGCCCTCGATGTACATGTTTCTGGCGTACCAGCCGTCATTCATGGGAACGGCTTGCGGTCCCCAGTGCGACCAGATGCCGAACTTAGCGTCGCGAAACCATTCTGGACATTGGTATTGCTTTAGAGATTCTGCAGTCGGCTGGAACTGACCTTCCATCATTTGAATCTGGTCCGGAACGGGCTTCGCGGGATTCGCTGGTGCGGGGATTGGTGGCGGCGGTGGCAGGTCAGCTTGTAGAGACGGAAGATAGCCGGCACAGAGGACAGTAGCCACAAGGACGGCATAAACTGGGGAAGCAGGAATTCTCATATTATTTGAAATCAAAACTTCGGGTTATGGAGTGGAAATAAGGCGAAGGGTCCGAATATTGATCGGTCTCCACGCCTCGGCTGACTTTGGCCTGATCGTAAGTGTCACGAACCCCGGCGCATCGAATTGAACCTTGCCGACATCGATGAATTTGTAATTGTACCAGCCACCGGTATCTGCGGACTTGCCGTCGATCTTTTGCGAACCAACTTCGATGGTGAAATTAGAGTCCGCATCCTTGGAGGCCATTTCCAGGGAGACGGTGTAGCTTCCTGGATGGATGACTTTGATCTTCCAGGAGGCCGAATCATTCGGATCACTCCAGAAACCAATTCCTTCCGCGTCGCCCTCGTTCTGGATTTTTATCGTGGAACCGTTTAACTGCGCCTCTGTCGCCGGGATGTCGGTGGTGCCGACGTCGACTTTATCTTCTTGCTGGTTCTCCTTTAATGCTGCCAGGGTTTCTGGGGCCACGTTGGTTACGGTCGTTAGCCCGCTTATTTTAAAACAGAGAGCAGCCTTTAGAGGAAGAGCGTCGAGCAATTGAATCGTCAAACCGTCGTTCGTACGCTGAGTCTGCAGATCGCCGTCATATCCCAACAAGGTGACCTTGGAAATATCTCCAGTGACAAGGGGCGAGTTGCTCGCCAGGGATTGAATCACGACCTGCTTATTTGGCACACCGAGCGCGGTCGCGTAGAGAACATTGCCATTCCTGGTGAACCGAATATCCTGCGGTGTAAAGGAGACATCCTCATTGAAATGCCCCGCCTTTACGACAGTCGGACCTTCTCCAAAGATCGTCCAGGGCCGGGTACTAAATACCGCTTCGCCGTTTATCTTCGTCCAATCGGCCATCTCGGTAAGGAAAGTCTCCATTTCCGGGGGAAGACTGCCATCGGGATACTGGACGACATTGAGGAGCAGGTTACCGTTTTTACTAACGATATCCATGAGGGTATGGATGACGCTAGCTGAGGATTTATAACCTTGACCCTTGTTATAGAACCAGGCGCCGGTGGAAGTATCGGTCTGCCAAACAAAGGGCTGAATCTCGTTCATGTTGCCCCGCTCCACATCCTGAACGCAGGTGCCGTCGTGATAATCGGTGCCGGAGTAATCTTTCTTGCAACAATAAACAGCCTGCAGTTTGCCATCGTTCTGCTGAATGCTCAGATTATAGAGCTGGGCAACGATGTTTTGCCCGGTTTCTTTAAAGGGCAAGCCCCCATCACTATAAAGTAAATCGGGCTTGTACTGATCGAGCAAATCATACATCCGCGCAAACCACTCCTGAAACCAGCGGGGATCGTTGCTGTACCAGCCATCGTCGCCTGGCTTGGCGGGCAGATGATAGAGATCCCAATACGCAGGATTAGCCCCGTCGTAAGGAACCCCGGCCAAGGGGCCCTTGGTATCGGCAACGTGGGCTGTTTGGAACCAGGTAAAGCTTCTGCCCAGATGTTCCGATACGCCAAAACGGAGACCTTGTTTCCGGGCCGCCTGCTGCCACAGCCCGACCATATCCTTGTGAGGTCCCATGTTCACCGAATTCCATTTATGATATTTTGAATTCCAATTATCGAAATTGTCGTGATGGACCGCTTGGGCCACGAAATAGTGGGCTCCAGCCGCCTTATACAGTGCCATCAGACGGTCGGGATCCCACTTTTCCGCTTTCCATAGTGGGAGAATATCTTTGAAGCCGAATTGGGAGGGATGCCCGTAATTCTTGATATGGTCCTTGTAATCGTCGCTACCCTCTTCATACATTCGCCGCGCATTCCAGTCGCTCTCGTTTGGCACCGATTGCGGTCCCCAGTGCGACCAAATGCCGAACTTCGCGTCCCGAAACCAATCTGGACATTGGAAGGTCTGAAGCGATTCCACCGTGCCTTTAAATGGGCCGGGCAACAGCGGAAGATCCTCCATTTTAGGAATGGGGATGGCGTGGGTCTCTGGAGGGTACTCTACTTGGGCAGATACGATATTGGCGGGAGAAAGGGTGGCAGCTAACACCATTTGAAGGCAAATAATGAGTTTTTTCATGAGAGTTTGATTAAAGGCGGCAGAGATAAATCGATAAAACATGGTTTTAAATACGACGTATCTTCTGGTCCTTTGATAGCAAAGACGGCTTAGCAGGTCGTTCAGTTTTCTTCGGCGAAGTATTTTGAACAGCGAGGAACCGGAATGGTAGGGGTGAGCGCGCCGGACTGAAAGCCTGCCAAATAGGCCGGTGAGAACGGCGGTCCTAAACTACCTCCACACGCTCAGAAAAATGCGCAACAGCTACTTTACTTGAGTCGTACCTTTTACCCGCACGTCACCTGCGAAGGAGCCAACTTGAAGCTCGTAAGTTCCCTGATCGACCACGTAATCGTGTTGGATATCGTCCCAATGGCGGAAATTTTTGGCAGGAATTTCTAACGTCACCATCTTCGTTTCGCCACGAGCAATAGCAACGCGCTGAAAAGCACAAAGACTGCGAATCGGTGCTCCCGGATAATCATGTCCATTCTTGTAGTAGACCTGAACCACTTCCTCGCCATCGCAACCGCCGGAGTTTGTGACTTTGACGGCAACCTCGACTGTTCCCGCCGAAGTGACCTGCGGTGAAACCTGAAGATCGCTGTAATCAAATTTCGTGAAGCTCAGCCCGAATCCAAACGGAAACTCCGGATTCCCATTGAAGTAGCGGTAGGTCCGATTCGCCATATTATAATCGGTGAAGGCAGGGAGATCCGCGTCCGAGGAATAGAATGTCACCGGTAAGCGGCCAGCCGGATTATATTTGCCAAAGAGCACATCGGCCACCGCCGTTCCGCCCTTTTCACCTGGATACCACGCCTGAATCATCGCTGCCAGAGGATTTATTTCGTCCGGTATCGCGATGGCAGAGCCGCTACAATTCACAAAAATCACCGGCTTGCCTGTTGCGATGAGCGCTTTGATCATTTTGGTTTGAATCTCAGGTAACTGGATTGTGGTCCGATCTCCCCCATTGAATCCAGCGCAATCAACATTCATCTCCTCGCCCTCTAGGTTGAAATTAAGCCCGCCCACATAGATAATAATATCCGCAGTCGCTGCGCCCTTTACCGCCTGTTGAAACTCATCGGATTTCTCTGAAAAAGGATCGTTTTCCTTTAAAGCCAAAGGACAGCCGCTAGAATAGGTTACTTCCATACCGCTGCCGACCGCTGCCCGAATGCCATCTAGAATGGAAACAGGCCGATCCATATCGCCGTTGTAGTTGCCGTGGAGCATTTCGGTGTCGGCCGCATTGGTCCCGACCACCGCAAGTTTCTTCAGTTTGGTTATGTCGAGCGGCAGCACGCCGTTGTTTTTGAGAAGGACCATGGATTCACGCGCGGCCTTTAGGGCGATGCCCTGGGACTCGATGTTATTAATCTCTGAATACAGGATCTTGTTAAACGGTAATTGGTCTGGCGGGTCAAAAAGCCCGAGACGGAAACGGGTCCAGAGGGTGTGGTGAAGCGCTCGATCGACGTCAGTTTCCGTCAAAAGCCCCCTGTTCACAGCCTTCACCAGAGCTGCGTAAGTAGAGCCGCAATTGAGGTCCGTGCCGCCCTTCACGGCGGCAGCAGAGGCAGACTCCGCGTCCGGTGCCAGATGGTGTTGCGCCCAAATATCGTAAACCGCATCGCAATCGGAGACTACGTAACCATTGAAACCCCATTTTTGGCGGAGATTATCCTGGAGGAGCAATGAATCGGCAGGAGCAGCCACGCCATTTACGGCATTATAGGCGCTCATCACGCCACCCACTTTGCCTTCGCGGACGGCGGCCTCGAATTGTGGGAGATAGGTGTTGTAGAGATCGTCGTTGGAAATTTTCGCATCAAAGACGTGGCGCAAAGTTTCCGGGCCGCTGTGCACGGCAAAGTGCTTTGCACAGGCCATGGCCATCATGTATTTGGGATCGTTGCCTTGGAGACCCTCGATAAACGCTACCCCCATACGGCCGGTCAGAAACGGATCCTCGCCGTAGGTTTCCTGTCCCCGGCCCCAGCGTGGATCACGGAAGATATTGATGTTCGGTGACCAAAACGTCAGGCCTTCGCAATTACCATGCTTATTATTGCGGATGTTGTCGTTGTATTTGGCGCGTCCTTCCACACCGATGATCGTCCCAATTTGATGTTCCAGCCCGGTGTCCCACATGGCCCCTAAACCGATAGCCTGAGGAAAGACGGTGGCGACGCCTTCTCTCGCGACACCGTGCAGCGCTTCGCTCCAATAATCGTATGCCGGCAAGCCCAGCCGATCGATCGCCGAAGCGGTATTAATGATTTGATGCACCTTCTCATTCAGTGACATCCGGCGAATCAAGTCATCAATCCGCTTATCCAGCGGCTGACTCGGGTCATGGTAAATGGGCGGTTCATTTACAGTTGGTACTACGGAAGCTCTGGCCACCACTACATCGACGAAATCGACCGCAGCAACACCGGCTACAACTTGGTTCTGGGAATCAATAATGTGGATAGCATTAAAAAACGCATCCGTTCCTGTGCCAACAAAGTGGATTTTTAGCGGTGAATCCCCCTGGTAATCGATCTTACCGGTGACCTTGTAGACTTTGTCTGCGCCACCTGCCGCCTGAAAAACGTCCAGATCTTTCGCCAATACTATCGATCCAGCGCTGATATTCATCACTCGACCTGGTGCCGTGCGAAAGGTCTCCGCCAATTCAATCTCAATCGTGTAAGTCCCCGTCGGTAGACCCGTTAGCGTAGCCGTGAAATCGGGGCTATAAACCTGCTCCTTAACATCCTTGACATCCCTTCCACCCAGAACTGGCCTCGGGCTTACGTAATGTTGGACATCCGAGACGGTGAAAGTTTTCCCAAACCCACCCTCACTGCTCTCTTCCGCTATAAGTGAACCGACACTCAAAACCAACGTTATAACCGCTAAAGGAATTTTCATTTTAATTACTTCGATACAATCGATACAATGTTAAGTCGCAGCTGATCCGACACTCCAATCTTCTTTACCTAATGCCTACGGATTCGACCAAATAAATCAGAATCCGGATCCAGAGAAGTAGCCGGATTCAGCGTTCGAGTTGGCGTTGGTAATTGAGCAGAAGTGCATTAGTTCATTTTGTTATTTTGATTCACGACTCCCAGAAGGTCTAAGATGGGATCGGGTGTCGGTGTCGGGCTTCGTAATTGCCAAGGATTGTGCCCTCCTCGTGGATTGGGAGTCGGAGTATGTGTCTGCGGAACTGGCGTGGGACTTGGCGTTCGTGTGGGCGACACCGGCTTCGGTGTTGGAGTGGCAGTCGGCTTTAGCGTCGGACTCGGTGTCCGTGATGGCGTTGGGCTCGGTGTGCGAGTTGGCGAGGGTGCAGCGGTCGGTGTAGGAGTAGGCGTTCGAGTTGGCGAGGGTGCAGCGGTCGGTGTTGGCGTTGGTGTTCGGGTTGGCGAAGGTGCAGCGGTCGGTGTTGGCGTTGGTGTTCGGGTTGGCGAAGGTGCAGCGGTCGGTGTAGGAGTGGGCGTTCGAGTTGGCGAAGGTGTAGCGGTTGGTGTAGGAGTGGGCGTTCGAGTTGGCGAAGGTGTAGCGGTTGGTGTAGGAGTGGGCGTTCGAGTTGGCGAAGGTGCAGCGGTCGGTGTAGGAGTAGGTGTTCGAGTTGGCGAAGGTGTAGGCGTTGGTGTGGGTTTAGCGGTTGGTGAAGGAGTTGGCGTGGGTGTAGCAGTCGGTGTAGGAGAAGGAGTGGGGGTCACTACGGCTCCTGTTTGAAAAATAACGGTACCATCTGAATCCACGATCATTATGTTCCCGGTATTTAGGACAGATAAAGTGTAAGGTCCCACTCCCTGGCTGGCGGTGCTACTTGACCAAGTGACCGTGCCCGTAGAGTCGGTGACTACTAAGATTCCGTTACTTTGCAAGGTGGCGGTGTACGGTCCCGTCCCTTTACCGTAACTACCACTTGCCCATGGCACGGTGGCCCCATTGTATTCGACTAAATTACCGTCAGCTTGCATGATCAACGAGAACAAGCCATTTGGCGAATCTAGAACAACGAACGAGCCTGGAGAAGTAATTGTCGACTGGAGCGTGATGGTGGGGAGCGGAGGTAGTTTCGACGGGACGGTATTCAGCACCAAATATTGGGGACCACCGTTGATGGTGAGCGGTAGGGTGCCGTTAGTTACGTTGACTTGTGTGGTAATTGTACCGTCATAGTTAGTCAGGGTGTACGAGCCGTTAGCTAGATTCAGCTGAATATTATAGGGGTTTTCAGAAGCGGACCAAGCGACGTAACAAGGTTGATTTCCCTTCGCGAAAGCGAGACAAAAGACATTTGCATCCCCCGTATTGACCGGGTTTTGATATAAAAATCCTGATAATTGCTGGGCGTAAGTCTGGCAGGCGTAATAAGCGGGCTTGGGCGTGTCGTTTACGACGGCCGGATTACTACTGTTTAGAATGACATTATCGACTATTCCGTAATCATTGCCGGAGTTTGGATCACCAGCTGTATGACTGGTAACACCCGGTTCATGCCAAACATAAAGAAAAGTTAGAGCTTGGCCCGAGTAGACTCCGTATAAATAGGTGCGAGCGGTCTGTTGTGCCACCTGCTGCGGGGTGAGGCCGGGAACAGAAGGAGCGTAGCCCTGTTCGGTGATAAAAGTCTTCAAATTTGGGTTAAAGGGAGCAAGAGTTTTGTAAAACGCATTCGCCGAAGCGTTGAGGCTGCCGTAAAATTCCGGATTATGACCGTACTGATGGTAACTGGCCCCCGCCATGTACTGGAACGCCCCCCCCGTCGCCGTGGTCGAAGCGATCGCATTCATGAGATCCACATTCCACCCATAGCCTGCTGCAGGTCCCATTACCGGCACATTCGGCGCGGCCTGTTGGATGGCAATGCTCGTAGCCAAAGCCAATGGTGCGTATTCCTGGTAAATCTGGTCCTGGGTTAAGGGAGTAGGAGAATTCCAAAAATTTTCGGGCTCGTTATAAATTTCGAGCGCGAAACCCCCGCCCAGTGAGTTGTAGTGAACCGCGGCAGCTGCGGCAAATTTGGCAAACGCTGTCCGCCCCGCATCATCATAAGGCGCGTAGCCACCATCGTAGTTCGAATTCCAGTAATCGAGGATAAACAGCACTTTGATTCCTCTGCTGTGAAAGGCGTTGTAGACGGTGTCGAAGTAGCCCCAATAATAATTCCCTTCTTGGCCCGGATTTTCGATGTTGTTCCATTTCAGGTCAGTGCGTATCCACGTAAAACCAGCCGCAACGATCGGATCCACATCTGAAGCTGGCGGTGCTGTGCCATCCACATAATGGTAACAGATCCCCATGGTGCCCACGGGATCTGCGGGATTGGGTAGGGTTGAACTCTGTGCTAACGCGGAGGAGAACAGTGCACTGCAAAGCAGGATCGAAATACATAATCCTAGCGTTGAGTCTTTATCTGGGCCGACCTGAATAAAGCTTTGATTGCCGAATTTCATATCGATTATACTAGTCTGTCCGATGGATGTAAGTCAACAGAAGACTGGGTGATCTGGAGCTTCCCCAAGCAACTTTCACGTCCTCGACCACCGTTCGACAACTCGTCTGAATGTTTTCCCAACGACTTATCCCTCTTAAAATGTTGTCCGCACTCCACTGCAGCTAAAGGCACGACATCTTTACCAACATTCCTTCCTTGGTTACCGAGCGGTGGCTTGCTGAAGGTGCGATTCAGGGTTCCAAGTACAAGGTATATCGATGCAAACTAAACGGCCATCTAAACCAACTCCCGTTTATCAAAACATAGCGGTCAAAAATGGCCACCGCATTCTGGATCGCCGCACTGATCGCCGGGATTCCCACAGCAAATCCTACCCGTCCACGCGACTCGCATTCCTATCATCGATAGCTTCCGTAGGGATGGCTCAACAAAGCCTTCTCTAAGGATTTCTAGTGACTACGGGTGAAAGACGGTCATTTTCCCAGAAACAGGATCTACTTGAACGGTAATAAAGTTTGCCGGCGGAGTCGAAAGTCCATCTCCGAGGTTGTTGCTGTGCAGAGTAAGACACCATGACCCTGGCGGCGAGGGCAATATGCTAGCTAAATTGGTAGAACCATCTGGACGCATACGAAAAGCCATGCAGTTGTAATTCACTCCGATTACGGGCAAAGAAATTTGTGGATCTGTAGCCGTCCAGATTTTTGATTGGCCCGGCCCGATAATCGAAGAAAGTTGCGCTCCTGAATCGATGATGATCCCAGCAGGTAATGTTTGAACCATAGTAAAGGCGGTGACGGTACCGGAATCGGCAATTTGAAATACCTGAAATGCTCTGTATTTTCCCGTGGTTGGGTTTGCGGCTATTTCTCCAGAAACGGTCGGGTCGGCATACTGATAAAGCCGGATTTCCATGGATTGATTCTGTGCTAAGGCCGCCTGTCGGGCGGAGGTAATCGTACTACTTAGGCTGAATCCCGCTTGAGTCAATGAAGCCGCCATAACCTGGAAGATGCTTGGAATGATAGCCACGGCCAAGAAGGCGATAATCGCTAGTACCACGAGCATTTCAACGAGAGAAAAGCCGAGCTTGCTCTTCGGAAAATGCTTTTTTATTGAGCGACATTTTGGATGCTGAGAATGCATCTTGCGGCGCAACTGCATGGGCTTCATTGGCAGCATGTTAAATTTAGTTCGTCTGGCTGGAACTCCACTTGGCCGATTTCACTGATATTGTCGTACTAAAAACACGGTAATTGAGCTTTTGAGCCTGGAGCGTATTTTCCAGCGTCTGGAGGTCTTGTGCGTAGCCGGGGTTCGAAGGATTCGTCGTATCACCCACAGTCTGAAAAAGTGTCCCGAGTCCCAGGTCGGGAGCCGTCGTTGAAGTTCCCTGAAAGCGTTTATAGGAGGTCTCATCCACTGCAACCATTGTGACCTGAATAAGCGGTGGCAGTTGATTCCGGGAGTTCAGTATACCGGCCACCGTGGCGTTTGGAGCCGATTGTGCTTGACCAGTTGAGGTCGAGTCATATGAGTAATTTGGAGCCAACAGTCCGTCTCCCCCGGTCCCACCCGGTGCTGCCGCGATCTGATCCTGCGGACTCAGTTTCGGGGTGATGACCAGCGCGACGATGTTTTCAGCTAAAACCCTGGAATACGAGCCCGCATTTAGCGGGTCCGTGAACCAATTCATGCCCGATGGCTGGGAGCTTGTCAGGCCTACGTTCCCGTTCGTGTATTTATAAACAGAGAGCGATTCTGAAGGTTCCATCATCTCTACGAGCCTGAAGCGGTATCTAGGTACGAAAGTTGACAGGCTGGAAACGAAAGTCGGGGCGTTGGCAATATCACTATTAAACTCAATGTAGTAGCCCCAGGTATTAAGGAGATTTGAGAGCCCGCCAAAGTCCGTTTGGTCCGATGCAAATCCCAATGGAGCTTGAAAAAAAACCGCATGGCTTGGACGAACCGGCGTCGAGGAATTACTCCCCGCCAAATTTGGTCCGCTGATGAACCTCAACTCGGAGGCTCTGGCATAGCTATTCGGTACAAAGCTAGCTGTATTTGCGGCTGATAAGGAAGATCGATAGGTGACGTTGTTGCCACTAACCGAGACATAGTCCATGTAAGTATTCAGCGTGGCTTGGCTTAATCTGCGGGTAATAGATTCAAATCCATTTCGTGCCTCGGTGAACTGACTCGCCCTGTTGGTCGCAAACAACCACGTATTGGAGATCTGCGCCACCATTGTCATCAATGCAATCAACATGACGGACACTATGGCGATGCTGACTAGCACCTCCACCAGGGTGAAGCCGTGTCTCCTGTTAGTTGACATTCGAAACCACGGTTGTGTAGTTTACAAGCGACACTCCGGGCGTGGTTCCGGTCCAATTGACTGCTAAGTTACCGGGGTTGTAGGCCACTTGAACAGTCGCTACAGCTAAGTTAGGGTTCGTCAACGTCGATCCAGGAAGCTGCACAGAAGAATTTACGGTGACATGAGCCTGGAACACAGCTTGAGACTGGTTTCCGGTGGTTAAGAGGTTCCCCTGATCGTCGTAGTAGTACATTTGACCTTCAAGTCCGCTAAGCTGGCTATAGCTCGTCTGTTGGACAGAATTAATGACTTGCTGCGCGATTTCTGTGGAGGTGGTCAGATTGGTACCTTGATGGAACAGATAAAGACCAGTGCTCATCATTCCCATAATACCGATAAAAGAAAAGGAGAAAATAGCCATCGCGATCATTACCTCAATAAGAGTGAATCCCGCCTTCTTTTTGCGGTTTTTGACCTCAAGCGTAATCTCGTGGGTCCGTGGAAGATTGAGTAATGCGTCCATGTGTCAATGATTACACATCGCTTTATTTTGTCAATGCCATTTTCGGCTTCTTGGGTCTCCTTACTGCGGAGAGGGTTGAAAAAAGATTCGGGAAACTGCGGCCCCAAGTCTATTTCGGCAACTTCCCGAGTTTTGTTAAGCGCTGATTTTCAATATTCAGGCGAGAATATCAGGGGGCGGGACTAGGGCTACCTCCCCTCGCCGTGCTGGGTCCAAGCCCCGGTCGTCGACTTCCCGTATCTAGGGGCGATAAACCCAAGATTGTGGCTCAGGGACAAACGTTCGCAGCGATATTCGTACTTAACCTCAGCTCTTCACGGAGCAAATTTACGGGTACTGAGAACCCTAAACTTGTAAGAAGGTCCCAGAGTATTGGCAGCGTTGAAGGGTTTTGTGAAGTCGGGAAGAGTGCTGCTGCTGGAATCCACATAGCGCTCGATCAGAGTAGAACCCCGATAATCACTATTGACGACATCGGACCCATCCACCCATTGGTTAGCCGGTGTCGAAGGAATTTTCTGTAACGCTTGGACACGAAAGTGAACTGTATAGGTATTCGATTTCGTCGTTAAACAGCCGTAGAGATTCGCATAGGGAGTTTCTCTTGCGTTATCGCCCGTAAGTTGATTGTTAGTCCAAAACGTGGTTGCACTGACATTCTTTGTCCAAGCTTGGTTCGAGGGAGTTAGGTAAATATCGCAGATTTGAGATGCTGAGCGGAATAGGTCGCCAGCGGCAAATTTCTCCTTAAATTGACGAAGGGTTCCATTGGTGTCACTCAGGTTGAGATCAGATCGATAATCAGCGGAAGGCCAGCCTCCATTTCCACCGGCTGGATAACCATAGGGGTTCTTATATTGAGTGCTGACGGCTGTGTTGGGTATGGCTAGCACGCGTTGAGATTTGAGCAAGGCATCAATCGCCGTTTCTCTGATGATGTAAGTAAAGGGGGCAATCTGATAATTCAAATTGATCTTGCCGGCGGTCGAAAAAGGCTCGCTGATCGCATAGGGCTCAACGACAGGCATCCAAAAGAAATCCATTATCATATGATCAGCGACCTGAGCTCCATAAGGCGCGCCGGATGAAAGGGCCCCTACATCAGGAACAGGTACTCCATCGGGATGCGTGGGTTGAGGGCGAAATAATAGGGTTGTCCAGGGTAATCCGCGCTGTACGCCGACTGGCAAAGATCCGAACCTACCCGGTGAAGAAACTTGCCGGTTTGGTGAATAGAACGTGGTGATCGTGTTATCGGCATAGCGGTCAAAATAGGGATAGATTCCGCTCATCGCTGTATTAAAGCTAAACCCAGTATCCGGTTTGTTGATGTACGGCCCATCCATATCAGAGCCGCAGCCGTTATCGAAATCACCCGTCTGAACGGGGATCAAATTGTTCACGCTAGCAGCTAATTTGGCTTGAGGAGGAGTTGAAGTCACCAGTGAACCAAAGGTGCAACTTGTTGGCTGCGGCGAAGGTCCCGCGTCCTGATTTGGTGGGGCCCATGCCTGAAAGGCACGACAATTGGGGCATAAAGCAGAAAATGAGTAGCAATATTGGGAGGTAGGGCTATCGGTGATTAATCGATGAGCGACAAAAACTGTGGGCGGGACTACACCCAGAGCTGCCAGCATACGGTAGTCTCCAGCAACACCAGTCTTATCTGTCGGGTAACCAGGAACCAGAGTTCGAATGGAGTCGTATGAATTATAAATGAAATCGGCCTCGTGCCCACTTTGACCTTGACAATCGTAAAAGCGTCCACTGGGATTTGAGTTACCGAAGACCCCGTTTTGCGTGAAGTCCCATAGGCACGGCGGCAGAGGATTATTAGCGTAAACATTGTTACCGTAGTTATACACAGTGGGGTCAGTACAAACGGTGGGGACTTTAAATCCCGTTAGCGGGGCAAGGTTGACACTGATTGTTTGAATCAGGGTGGACGTCGCGGTTGGCGTAGTTTGTGTCGCGGGAGGGGTAAATCCTGCCGATAGACCCGTTTCATCTGCCGAGGACAAATGCCAAAGTTTAACCGTCACGTTATTACCTCCGGTCAAGACCATGTACGAGTTGGAACTGACTGTAATGGGAGCACTGACAAATGGGTAAATACGATAGGAGGGGCCCTGATTAGTAGTCTTTCCGTTGAAAGTTGCTGGAGTATCGCCGACTTGGGGAGATGGGATTGTCGAATTTTCAGGTAAGTTTAGCAGGGGAGCGAAAAAAGCATTGAGGAAAAATTCCGTACTCAATCCCCATGTGGGTGTGCGGAGGGTGAGACTGGACAGCACAACAGTGCCATCATGGGGAAATTCCATCGGAATGTTCGAGATGCCTGGGGTTGGACTCCCGGTTCCCGTTAAATAACCCTGAAGATTTAGGCCATCCAAGCCAGAAACCTCTATGCCTAGATCCAAATGCATGGTGCCGTAACCGGGAGAAACCGTATATGGATTGAGCAGGAAAACGGCCTTCACCCGGCTCTGGCCCGGCTGCAATCCCGTCCAATGCTTGCCGGTTGTGTCACTTGCCCAATTGTAGGTCGGCAAATTGTAATTCCAATTGGCTTGGATGAATCCGGGGCTCGTGGGAGTCGCGTAGCCTGAGGGGGGCGGACCAGGGGTAGGTGAAAAGAAGGCGTTTGCGGCAATTTGGGCTACGGTGGGAGGCATCGTGCCGGTGAGCGGCGGGAAATTCGAGTAATACGTTGTCCCCGAATTCGTCGCCGTGGTGCCGCCATCCCCGCTTATCCCTGTGGTGGGCTCGCTCCCACAGCAGATGAAGCTCAGGCCCATTTCCGAGATGGTTACGGATCTTCCAAACCCCTGGGTCGTTCCAATTTGCCCAGGGACAATGAATGCATGGTTACTCTTGGGCATGAGAAAGTTTCCACTCCAGTATCCGCCCGTAAAAATATTGGTGGTATAGGTGCAATTGGGCGTGTAGCAGTTCGCATCATTGGTAGGGTTCCCACTCCCATCAACTGTCTTAAACGCGATGTTGTCATCGCTTGGATTAGTGCACCGAATGTAGTCGAAGATCTCCGTCGCAATCTGATTCGTATCTGCTCCAAATTTGGAGGCTAAGGTGCCCCCAAACCCTGGTAGCGGGGCTCCCATCAAGCCCTGCAAATAAGAATAGAGAGAAGCGTTCCGTGCAATGGAAAGATCGGCCGTTTGGCTCATATAGCCGCCGGCCTGACGCTGCACGCAATAATCATTACCGCTACCCAGGGGGCCGAGGTGGGAGCAGAAGGCCATCAGGGCATCAAAAGCGGTTCCACGAGGACTTAAGTTGCCGGTGGCTTCTTGCGCAATCACGTCGGAATCGATCGGCCAAATGGCAATTCGGGGCTGACCAAAGACATTCACCTCCGGGGCTCGGCTGTTGGCCGTCACGAAAAATGTTGCCTGTTTCATCGTGGCCTTATTAAGAATATTCGTGCTGGTATCGTTTAACGTACGCAGAGTAGACGGCTTCGTAGCAGCAAAGAGCAATTCATCAACCGAGCCGTACAATCGATCCGAATCTGGAACTACCGCTTGAGCCGCCAAGACCGTACCACCCTCAGATCCTCCCCCATTAATGCGGGGCACAAGGCTGAAAATTTGATCACGAGTAAGGTTAGGAAAAACAGCGGAGAGGTATACCGTAGCTGGATGGCCTGGGTAGCGTTGAAATTCATTCTGCGCTGGCTGATTTAGAGCCAAATTGTAGAAGTCATAAGAGGTGTAACACCGGGGAATATCCCAAAAGGCACCCGGGGGGACATAAGGCGCCGAAGAGCCAAATCCAGGTTGGTTTGGCACAGAGGTTGTTACCGTCGGTGAAGACGTTGTCGTCCACTCGTCACCACAGGCGGTATTAATGTTGATCTTTGAGGTTTCATCGTCAGTCCAAAAGGCGATTCTGGCTACAATGGGGTTTGTCGTACTCGCGTTCGTAACGTTAACCGTATTTGTCCCGTTAGAAGTTCCGGCAACGATTGAGCCATCCTTCAACTGATAAAGCCATTGAACTGGCATTGGAACCGGATTAATCGTTCCTTGTTTTGCCAGGGGCGGACTATTAATCGAGAATCCCTGGATGGTCTGCGCAGGCGCTTGGTAGGTGGACACCCCAGAAGAGGTTGAAAGATTATTTCCATCGATGATTGGGTAGTTAAGAGTTCCCGTATCATCGGTGACGGGAGAATTAAGGTCCGTCCAAAGAGCGGTATTGCTGAACCAAGCTGGGTCGAAGTCATTGACGTTACCACCGGAGGTGCTCGCGGCGGCTGGAACGGTCAACGCCCCAGACGTGGTCATGGCTCCGGAAGAATAGAGTTTATAATTAGTCTGAGGATTTCCGCTGTTGTCGTAGGTCCGAATCATCCCGGGCTGCGAGGCCCAGCCAACATTCGCGGTACTGCTGGTCGCTTGCTGAATTTGCCCCATGACAAGCTGAACCGTAGAATCCGCTAACTGGTGGCTTCGTTCCCCACTAGAATAGGCCTTGGACGTAGCAAAATCGTTAGAAACGACAATTAAAAAACCAACAACTAAGATGGTACAAAGAGCCGTGAGAAGAAGGACGACTAACAGAACAAATCCCCTCTTTTCTCTTTGGCTCGTCAGGGAAAGCAGCTCTTGCATTTTAATGATTTCACTCGTTTGGTTACAAATTCCAAATGTAATTAATTTCGGATTGGATTTCAACAGAAATCCGTCATACATCGATTTAATTGTACGACGCCTTTCCAAGCGTGTCTTCTCCGAAAGAATGTAACTACGCAGCACGTCGACTTAGCGTCTCGGTCGTGATGGTCACTCAAACTTGTCCCAAATGACCATGTCCCCGCGTTTAATCGTGAGACCGGACAACTCGGACACATTCCCGAAAAACCCCAGGTGCTGAACTGGCTTTCCATTGGCTTTCTCAAAAATTCCGTGAGCTGCTGCGGGAGCAGTACTTTTAGTACATTTGACTTTCTTGCGACTATCTTCTTGATCGAATCCGCGAAAGACATTATGTACATCGATGTAATCGAAAACCCTAACTGAAAGTCGTTCACCCATGAAACCTCGCAAAGAAGTTGCTAGCTCTAAAATTGTCTGGAAGCGACGAATGGAAAAGTCGGGCTCGTTTCTCGGTGTACTCGTGCTCAACATCGCCATCTTTCTCATGGTGAGCACTGCAGTGATCTACCATTTCGTTGCAGTCAGGCCAATCGAACCCATGATCTACATGGTTCCTGTCAAGCAACACCCGCCAACCGCAAAGCCTCCGTCTCATGGCGGCAACCCCAATAAGTCATTTACAGATCCCTCGCCACATGTGGTTCCCCCTCCTGTGTCGGCCCCAAGCATCGTGATTAGCTCCAATCCACTTGCAACGTTTAGCCTGAAAAATTCGGCAGTTCCCGCTCTCACAGCGGCTCTACCGACATTTACTGCCCAGGCTTCAGGAGGAGGTATGGCCACCGGGTCTTCAGGTGGAGGAATGTCGCACGCTAATCCTTTTGGCGACGAAATTAAAGATGGGTCGCCCGCAGCACTTGTTGGCTATTTTTACGACCTCAAACAAACATCTGAGTCCCTGCCATCTGGAATCTCTCAAGAAGGCTGGAAGGATCAAATGCTCAAACTCACCGCCGCCGACTTGGACGAAAATCTTCTTGCCGGGTATCTCAAAAGCCCGGAGCCTCGCTCGACTGCTGGATTCGCGATTCCAGAGCAGGAATCTGCGAATGCACCTAAGGCGTTTAATTTACCCAAGGTGAAGCCGAACCTCTGGGCTATCATCTACCACGGAACCGCCATTGCTCCCGAGACGGGCCGTTACCGGTTTGTGGGGTTTGGAGACGATGTTCTGTACATAAAGTTGAATGGACAGGTAGTACTCGACGCTGGATGCCAACCTATGTCCAGTCAAGAGGATCTCCACAACGCCTTTACCTATCTAACCTGGTCAAAGGTATCCCCTTGGGCTCAGTTACGGACTGGAAAATGGTTCGATGTTCAGCAGGGGGACGAAATAAAGTTGGATGTGTTAATTGGTGACTGGGGCGGATTTACAGGGTTCTTCCTAATGATTCAGAAGGATGGAGTGTCGTATCCCGTTGCGTCTGATGGTAAGACGCTAAGGCTTCCGCTCTTTCAGCTAGGAGCCAAGATCGTTCTTCCAACTGGCGATGACACTCCTCCACTTTTGGATTCGGATAGCACCTGGCAGATCGGTTCTCATCCGTCTCCTTAGATATAAAGCAAGCGTAGCTTAGTTATCTGCCCCTACCCTATGATCTCAACTAACTTCAACTATCGCCTTCCTTGGAATCTTGTTTTCCTCGTTCTCAGCCTCCGAATTGCCGTAGCGGACGCCGTCAACGTCGGGGATCCTCTCAAGCCAGGCGACTTACCTCATGCGATCTCTGATGCTTATGCCCATGGAGCCAGAGACATCACGATTAATCCCGGCACCTACGAACTGCCAGCGATCAGAGGACAGGATAGTATCTACATGGAGAGCTGGTCTGACACAACGATTCACGCGGGTGGGGTTGTTATCGTATTTGATCAGAGAGGCTATGGGCCGTTCACGATGGAACGCTGTAAAAATGTGACTTGGGACGGTGGAATAATAGGATTTTCTAGGACCGCTGCGACACAAGGACGGGTGACGGCCTTGGGCAGTGATCCAGACGGCTCTTCCTACTGCGATTGGCAAATCGATGCGGGCTATCCCACCGACATTGACCCCGTTAAGTCGTGTTACGATATCGTCGATTCAAGTTCTCGAGTGCTACGGGTTGGCACGGGAGATTGGACGCCGGCCTCTTTCGAAAAGCTGGCGGCACCCGGTTCCTTCCGCCTGCACTATAGAAACAAGCCTGGCTTCTTGATAAACGATTGGCTGGTTACCCGGGCTCCGAACGGAAATATGACTACCCATCTCGATAATTGTGAGAACTGTACGCTGTCGAATATGACGCTTTTTAATGGGGGATTTGCTTCTATTTTTGATACGGGAGGTATCGGCGGTAACCATTATCTAAAATGTCGGATTCGGACTGGCCCACGACCAGTAGGTGCCACGGAGGATCAAATCGTTTCCGCTGGTGCAGATGGCCTTCATTCAGCAGGAACGCAGAAGGGGCCGGATATCGAAGATTGCATATTTACGGGGGTCTTCTTGGACGACTGCATCGCTATTCACGGGGGTTTTGGCAGGGTAATTAGCGCGGAAGGCAACACACTTATTTTAAAAGGGGGCGATCCGGTGGTGGGTCAGCCGCTGAGAATCAGCGACACACACGGTTTTTTTGGTCAGGCAACCGTGACTGAAATCGAAAAAGCACCGGACGGTGGCAATAAAATAACGTTGGATCAAGACCTGCACGTACCGATTGATCACAGTCAAGACAAGGAGGAAAAACTAGGCACTAAAGCGAATAACCCTGATAGGTGTGGAGAGGGTTATAGAATCTTGCGCTGTCGTCTGGGTGATACTCGTTCTCGAGGAATTTTAGTTAAGGCCGATAACGGAATAATCGCCGGGTGCACCATCGATGGGTGCGGGATGTCGGGCGTTAGTATTGGGCCAGAATTTTGGTGGGGCGAAGCCAATTATTCCTGGAATGTGACTGTTTCACATAATACTTTCCACAACTGCTCAAAAAATAATGGTGATCAAGCTAGCGTGTGGGTTCATTGGGACGGAGCCATGGGCAATCATAATATAATCTGCAGCAATAATCTCTTCGACACATGCTATGGCCAATATTTAATCAGGATTGACGGAACGGACGGGCTTCAAGTTGTAGGGAACAAATTTATTGGAAGTTTTACTGTAAAAGCGGGTCAGCCTGGAAACGTTCTTCACCTCGATCATTCCAAAAATGTGTTCTTGATGGGAAACGTGTGGCCAATCCAGGAACTTTCTCTGGAAACGTCGTCGAATTGGATAAGAGCGTAAGCCCCACCGACGTGCGAAACGATAATGAGGTTGGAGTAACCGTTAATAGCAACCCGAATTAGACTCAACATTTAGAAATCACTAACCACACTTTATGAAAATATTACCCTTGTTATGTGCTCCTCTTCTTGGAGGCGTCCTCCTTATTCAGCCCGCATTAGCGCAAGTAGAATATCCTCCAGAAACCCATGCACTCCCCATTCCTGCGATGAAGGATCTGCCGGTAGTCGACGGGCCTTTTCAAGGAAGCGTCGATTCACTGGGGCAATTTAAGGCTCCAGACTGGTTTCGTGACGGGAAGTTCGGTATTTGGGCTCACTGGGGACCGCAAGCTGTAGCTGGTGACGGAGACTGGTTCGCACGCCACATGTATGAAGAAGGAAGTTATCCGTACACGGATCACGTGAAGACTTACGGTCATCCTTCCACCGCCGGTTATAAGGACATCATTCCTTTATGGAAGGCAGAAAAGTGGGATCCAGACCATCTCATGGAACTCTATAAAGCGGCCGGTGCGCACTATTTCGTGGCGCAGGCGGTTCATCACGACAATTTCGATAATTGGGATTCGACTTACCATAAGTGGAACTCCGTGAACATGGGTCCGCATAAAGACATGATCGGTCTTTGGCAGCAGGCGGCTAAAAAGCAGGGATTACCCTTTGGTTTCTCAGAGCACCTGGGCCACAGCTTCACCTTCATGCAGGCCTCCCACGGTGCTGACAAACAGGGACCATTTGCCGGCAAGCCCTACGATGGGAATAATCCTGCTTATTGGGATCTCTACCAATTTCCCGCCAAGCCTGGCGATGACGGTTGGTACAGCAGCGATCCTCGCTGGGCACAGGAGTGGTATGCCCGGATCTACGACGTCGTTACCAAATACAAACCGGACCTGCTCTACAGCGATGGCGGCACGCCCTATGGTCAAGCGGGAATCAACGTCATCGCGCAGCTCTATAACCTTAGCGTGAAGGAGCATGGAAGTCTGCAGGCCGTCTATTGCTGCAAGAAAAACTACAGCAGTAGTACTGATTTCTACGACGGCACCTGTGTCCAGGATTTGGAGCGCGGTGAGATGAACGAGATCCAGCCCTTCGTCTGGCAGACCGACACCTCCACCGGCGACTGGTACTATAACCGGCGCGATAGCTACAAATCGTCCAACGACGTGATTCATACGTTGGTGGATATCGTCAGCAAGAACGGAAATCTCCTCCTGAACGTGGTGCTCTATCCGGACGGAAGTCTTCCGCCGGAGATGCAAACGTTCCTCAGCGAAATGGCAGACTGGATGCATGTGAATGGCGATGCGATCTTTGGCACCCGTCCGTGGACGATCTACGGTGAGGGCTCAACTAAAGTTAAAGGAGGGGCTTTCAGCGAAGGAACCCATTTCACTGCAACGGACCTTCGGTTCACCCGAAAAGGATCTGACATTTATGTGACGACGCTAGGCTTGCCAACGACCGGAAGTCTCGTCGTCCGTGCGCTCTCTAGCGACTCTCCCCTGGTTACCGGCGATCCGAGTAGCGTGACGTTGCTCGGTGCTGGCGATGTCAAATGGACCCGGACTACGGATGGAATGACGATCAATCTACCCAATACTCTGCCCTGTAAATCCGCCCTCTGTTTTAAGATTTCTGGGTTGAGCACGGTGGATAACTTGCCTGTACAAACCCTGGATACCTTCAAAGATAAAGTGATGGAGTCTGGCTATCCCAAACCTGGAGCAGACGGCTCGATTCATCTGGAGCCTACCGACGCCAAAACGGAAGGCGGGACTGTGAAAGTGGAGTCCTTTGGCGGGGTGAGCGATATTGGTTGGTGGCAAAAAGCGGAGGACTCCGTTTCCTGGAAGTTCAAAGTCACAAATCCAGGTTCATACAAGATAACGCTAGAGATGGGGTCGCCGGACGCTGATACGCCCTTCACTGTCCAAATCGGAAATCAAAAGCTTGAGGCGAAATCGATTAATACCGGAGATTATTCAAACTATAAGCAAGTAGAGATCGGTTCGATACAGATTGAGACGGCAGGAATCGTAACGATGAAAATCAGCCCGAAATCCGCAGATACCTGGAAGCCACTAAATATCCGCAGCATTATCCTGACGCCGGGCTCTTAAGCCCAGCCTTGTCGATAACTTACGGCGAAGCTTGCAAAGACTAATCGTTAAGTCTTGCGAAAATTCCTCGACAACTGACTCCCGGTCTTGTCCAGAGTCAGAGTCCCTGAAGAGTGCCGGTGGAGGGACTTGAACCCCCACATACTTGCGTATAACAGATTTTGAGTCTGTCGTGTCTGCCATTTCACCACACCGGCGGTGTGAGGACGAGCCTCAAGATATACGATATCCAGTCCCCGTTTGTCCAGAAGTGAATTCGTGGCGGAATAATTCGATCACATCCTGCACAGATGGACCGTTATTGACCGGGGACACCGCGTTCTCGCACCATTCGCGTCCGATGTAGAGGGTGATTTCGGCGCCATCGTAACTCGGGTCGGTGTTCCGCTGTTTGCGGACCTCGGCGTAGCGTTCATCGAGCAGAAACGCATCGATTACCCAAGAATAGGCGGGGATGATGTGGAAATGGAGGTGGCAATTCGGGTCATGGCCGTACCGACTCACGTAGAGATGTTTCGGCTGGAGTAGAGTCTCCAGCGCACGCGCGACCCGCGTGAGTACCGGGCCCATTTCCACCGCTGCTTCAAGTGAAAGTGAAGCGAAAGTCACTACAGACGTATCCAGCGGGCTTACCATGAAATAGCCGGGCAAGCGGGAATCGACTCGGTGGTTAACCTGCCAATGCGCTGTTTCCCAGACGACGACTTCCGGAGGGGGCACGAACATGCCGGATTCTCTTGAACACCCTGAATTTTGTCACCCCTCTTGTTAAGTGTTCGTAATTGAGCTTTAATTACAAAATGCCACTCGACCTTAAAGAACTGGTCACCGCCCGGCTCGGCGACAACTACGATCTTCACGACAAGTACCTCAACCGCACGCTGGTAAAAGTTCAGCGCACCATCGGTTTCGATAAAGTCTACGCCCGCGCGGAGGGTGCGTATCTTTACGATATGGATGGCAAGGACTACCTCGATTTCCTCTCGGGGTTCGGTGTTTTTAACATCGGTCGAAATCATCCCGTTGTTCAAAAAGCAATTCGCGATGTGCTCGATATGAACCTGCCGAACATGGTTCAGCTCGATTCCGCTCTGCTCAGCGGATTGCTGGCCGAGAAGCTCGTGGCTCGGTTTGCTGCTCAGGGCGCACCGCATCTCGATTCGGTTTTTCTCTGCAATAGCGGCACGGAATCGGTCGAAGGCGCGCTCAAATTCGCCAAGTGCGCGACGGGACGGCCCCGGATCGTTTCGCTGAACAATTCGTACCACGGTCTCACGTATGGGGCGCTCTCGATCACCGGAAATCCCTACTTTCACGAGGGATTTGGCCCGTTTGTCCCCGGCTGCGTTACCGTCCCATCGGGCGATCTGAATGTGCTGGAGGATGAGTTAAAGAAGGGCGATGTCGCCGCATTTATAGCGGAGCTTGTTCAGGGCAAAGGCGTTAAATTTCCGAAGGACGATTACTTTATTCAAGCGCAGGCGCTTTGCCGCAAATACGGCACACTTTTCATCGCGGATGAAGTGCAAACCGGGCTGGGGCGCACGGGTAAATGGTTTGCATTCGAGCATTGGAAGCTGGAGCCGGACATCGTCACGCTATCAAAAGCGCTCAGCGGTGGCTACGTGCCTGCGGCGGCAATCATCACTCGCCGCGCGATTTACCAGAAGACGTTTTCGCGACTGGATCGCTGCATCGTTCATTCCACCACGTTCGGCAGAAACAATCTCGCCTGCGCTTGCGGGATGGCAGCCATGACCGTTTTGGAAGATGAAAATCTGATCGAAAACACGGCAAAAATGGGCGAGTACCTGGAGACGAAGCTCCTAGCGCTTCAGAAAAAGTACGACACGATTAAAGAGGTTCGCGTGAAAGGGCTCATGGGCGCAATCGAGTTTGGTCGTCCCAAGGGAATTATGTCCGGCATGGGCTGGGATCTGGTGCATAAGCTCGATTCAAGCATGTTCCCTCAGCTGATCGTCACGCCGTTGCTTTCGAAATATCGCGTGCTGACGCAGGTCGCCGCGAACAAGGCTGATGTGGTGAAGATTCTGCCGCCTCTGATCTCTAAGGAAAAGGAGATCGACCGCTTCGTCACTGCGCTCGATTCCGTTGTGGCCGATCTCGGAAAATTCCCCGGCCCCGTCTGGGAGATGGGACAGAATTTCGCCATGGCGATGCGCTAAGGCGTCAGTTTCAGCACCAAATAGCCGTCTTGGTCCAGCGACCAGATCATGGGGCCTCCGGGCTGGGGTTTTTTGGCATCAATCGTGTGAAGTGCGTAGAGTTCCTGGTGGAAGTGCACCCAGAGCTTGGCATGGATAGCCGAGACAAATTGAGATTCGTCGAGAGTCGGTTCCTGCGCCGTTCCGAGCACGACGGCGTCGGCCGTGAGATTCGGGTAGAGCGCGAGGAGTTGGTCACGAAGAGGATGCGATGGTTCACCCAACCAAAGGAGCGAGTGTTGTCCCGAGATGAATTGGATAACGAGGGCGCGGTCGGTGGCGTGGGTAAATGTGGCGTTATCGTTTGAGTCATCCGGCGGCCATAGGATCTTCGCCGTTATGAGCGGGCTCAGGGAGATCGAGTCACCCGCTTTCCACAGTTGCGGGGCGGCGGGGTGGAGCGATTTCTGGACCTTTGAGCGAGTTCGAAGTATGGGTAGGGCGAGCATTTGTGGATGGAAGGTCGTCTGGATAAGTTGTTCGCCGGAATTCGCCTCGGTATTGATCTGGGCGAGGCAAAGACCGGTGAGCTGATTGATCCCGTAGTATTGGCAGAGCCGAGAGGTAACAAAGCGCGCATCCGGCTCGCGCCCGGTATTGACGAGCCACGTCTTGCCGTTTTCCAGGCGGATCAACATGGCGGCGTGCGTCTGAAGCGGGAATAGGGTGAAGGTGGGCCTGGAATCGGACCAGGTGCGCAGATCGGCCACGTTTATGGATGCGCCCGGCAAATGCGCGCAGGTGTGAACGAACCAGAGGAGAATCTGAGCGAGGAGCCAATTGAAATTGTTGATCCAACTCACGATTGTTCCCGAGAGCGGCACGCAGGAGAACACGATCGCCAGTGTGCCGCAAAATGTGATGAATCCCGCCGTGGGCACGACGATGAGATTGGCCAGCACAGAGATCGGTGTGAATTGATGAAACTGAAGTGCTGCGATGGGCTCGCTCACCAGCGTCGCCGCGATCGATGCCGCAACAGCACGGATAAAGATCTTCCAGAAATAGCGTTCCCAGAGCTGCGCCTGTGTGGCCAGCCGCTTGGGGATGAAGGGATCGAGCTGGAATTTCGGTTCAAACATCCGGGCAATGGGTGGCGAGAGGAAGATGAGCGCGAGGACGACTGCGAAGGAGAGTTGCGACCCCGGATCAAGCAGCGTTTGCGGATCCCAAATCGTCATGCTGAGAAAGGCGATCGACCACAGCCCCTTGGCGCGAATGGGCCGACCGAGCATCCAGGCGATGAGTAGCATTAAGGCCATTAGAGTCGCTCGGATGGCGCTGGCTTGCGATCCCGTGAGCAGGCAAAAGAGTATGATGACGGGCGCAAACGGCCACGACCAACGCCATGGAATCAGCCCCAGAAGCGCGATGAGAACAAAGCCGATCTCAGCAATTTCCGAGACGTTTTGCCCGCTGACCGCGAAGACGTGGAGCGTGCCAGTCCGGCGAAAATCGTCCTCGACATCGAGCGGGATCGATTGCCGGTAACCGATGAGCATGCCGCACAGAATGTCGGCAGTTTGAGGGTCGGACTCCAGTCCCACGTGAAGCTGATGGTAGGTCCAATCGCGGGAGGCAAACGAGAGCTGGCTGATCCACGAGGGATGCGCTTCTTTCAAGACGCGCGGAGCCAGGTTGGAATCGAATCTGTAAAAAATGCCTAAGCGCGCGAGATTGACGCGGTTATCGACCTGTCCTGGAGAAAGTGGCGCTTGAATCAGTCGAAGCGGACCGGTGAGCAGTAGAGTGTCGCCGATCTGAAGCGGTGCTCCCACCAACGGGAACCGGGCTTCGATTGTGCCGGAAGCGGTACGCCAATCGGACACGGTGGTGGAGTCCGTGGGCAGGGTGCGAAATCGGCGGCGTGACGCGCAGAAATCCAGAGCGTGCACGCTTCATGGTAGACCTTCGAGCGCGGTCCTTCAGGTGGCGAAACGGAGGGCTCGTCGCGAACAACGGCGATCCAATCGGCCAGCGGCGAATTGCGCTCCTGTTCCGGGAGCTTACGGACATCGTTAGCGGGAATTTGAAGCGAGACAGTGACCGTGTGTAAAAGCCCTCCCGTAAAGATGAGCAACAGACACGGCAAGGATGACGATGGGTAGACCCGCTGAAAAATGGTGAAGACGACAAGACCTATGAGGAAGAGAACAACAGCGAGAGGCTGACTGCATGAGGTGGCGAAGGCGATGATGCAACCAGCGGCGAAGGCGAGACTAACCGGAAAAAGAGGAGTCCGGTAGTTCACGGTATCGACTACGGGTTTTCTCGATTATCTTCCACGGCGACTTCCCATGTCCCGCCGGCAGCATCGATCTTCAGGTAGAAATCACCCGGACCATCCAAGATTTCTTCACCACCTCCGGTGGCCGCCTGAGACGCGCGTTTGAGCGGAACATCGTCGCCCTTAGGGTATGCTTCCACAAACAGAGCCGAAGTATTCGGATACTTCTCGGGATCGCGATTGTGATAGAGAATCCGCCATGTTTTGCCGCTGATGTGGAAGATATCAGTCTTCTGGCTATCGGAGCCTTTCAGGATGAAAACGCGTCTGAAGGCGAGCGTGCCGCTAGGTGCATCCGATTCCGGCGGCAGTTCGGATGTCGGGCGCACGGGCACGGGAGTGGGAATTTGATTGGATGAGGAGCTGCTCTGAGTTGTCCGGGGTGAGACGACGGTGCCCGAAGCCAGTTGATCCTGCAGAAGCGCGACCTGTTTCTGAAGGCTCGCCTTGTCCATGGAGGTGGTGACGAGCCGTTCTTCCAAGTGCGCGATGAATCGTTCCTGCTCCTTACGCGAAGTCTGGCACTGTTCCAGGAGCGCTTCCTGTTGCTTCGTTAGGGCCAGCAGTTGATCGTTGATTGCCTGGAGCCGCTTAAGCTCGGCACTATTCGGAGAAGGTGCAGGCGTGGGTGGCGTTGGCGGCGGAGTCAACGGTGCGTGTGGATGCGACGGAGCGGGAGTGACAAGGGGCGGCGCTGAAAGCGGAACGGTAGGCATCTGCGCCAACAGAAACGGGACCGAAAGCACGACGAGGCCGAGCAGGAGAAGTGGTGTCGTGCGCTGGTTCATGGTAAGGACGGCCGTTCCGGCACCACTCGGCAAAAGAAATAAAAAAGCGGACCGAACCCAGGAATAAAGATAATGGCGGCGACCCAGAGCCAACGCGTCGATTTGACCTCCCTACGGCAACATTCCATGACCATCCAAAAGGTGAAGAAAGTGCCCAGGAGTTCGAGTCCACCTAAACTCAAGAGGCTGGCTAAAATCATGCGGGGAATTTCAATTTTCAGAAACGGGGCACTTCCATTCGGAAGGAAGGAATGCGTGTAAAGACACGGGTGCCGTCGTCCATGATGCCGACGTAGGAGCCATCGGCGATGCTATCGGTACCAACGAGGTGGTATCCGGTGTAGCGAAAGGGAAAACCGGGGATCAACCGAGGCGAGTCACCAGCAAGTGCTCCCACGCCTTTGCCTTCGATAACGAGTTTGGAACCATCTGCCGCCGTCACGATCCATTTGCGTCCGCGCAGGGTCACGACCTGGGGGCTATCATTGTGAATGGTAATGTGATAAACGAAACAGTAGGGGCGGTCTTCCGTTCCCCCTTTATCCCGCCGATATTCGATGCGATCCACTCGGACCCACAAGCCGGGGAGCTCGTGCATTGGGCGGTGGTGAGGGGGTTGAATGCCAAAGGTAGCCATGGAAGCGTGCGGTTGAAACGAGAACAATAACGAAATATGGAATTGGAGAAAAGGCAAAGTTTAGTTCCGGTTGTTTTAACGATAGCCGGGTCAGATAACAGCGGCGGGGCGGGGCTTCAGGCGGACCTGAAAACGTTCACCGTTTGCGGCGTGTACGGCACCACAGCCGTGACCAGCGTGGTGGCGGAGCATCCCGGTAAGGTCTTGAATATTACGCCGATCCCGCCGGAGCGTGTGGCTGATCAGATTCGATTGGTCAACGAGAGCTTTCCGATCGCTGCGATGAAAACTGGCCTACTCGCATCGGCGGAGGTCATCGCAGCGGTGGAAGAGGCCATAGCACCGATATTGGCCAAGCGCGTACCGCTCGTCGTCGATCCCGTCATGGTCGCCTCCAGCGGCAAAACCCTGCTCCCTGAAGACGCGATTGATGCCCTGCGCCGCCTGATTCGAAAAGCCACCGTAATTACGCCCAATCGCGATGAAGCGCAGCTCTTATGGGGGCGACCGATTGGAAACCTGGATGAATTGGCAGAGGCCGCACTCGCCCTAGCCAAGGAGTTCGCCGGGCCATCGGTTCTCGTCAAAGGCGGGCATCTGAAAACGGATGTGGCCGAGGACGTTCTCGTCTATCCCAACGGTACGATCGAGCGCTTCCAAGCGCCCCGCGTTCCGAACGTCGACCCGCACGGCACAGGCTGCACCTACTCAGCCGCGATTACGGCGATGCTCGGTCGAGGAAAATCTGTCAGCGAAGCCGTTGCGTTTGGGAAGAAATTCATCACGTCCGCGATTGTGCGTCGGCTGGAAATCGGCGGTTACCCGCTCTTGAATCACCTGGCTTGGGCGCATCGAGAAGAACTAAACTTGCTCGGAGATTAGGGAGGAACGGCGAGGTCCCCTACCCGTTAAAAGAGTGCGGAGTGAGGGGATCGAACCCCCGACCTTGTCCGTGTAAAGGACCTGCTCTACCGCTAAGCTAACTCCGCAAATGACTGATATCAAAGAGGTTACGCAGCCCGCTTGCGTGTCCCTTTGAATTAGCGAGGGTCCTACAGTAACCCTTCGCGAGAGGGCAGTATGCCATTTTCAGAATGAAGGGCAAGCAAATCAAAGCCAAGTGAAGAACTTGAAACCTGGAGTTTTCCAAAGCAATGTACTCGATTTCTAAAGTCGATTGAATGAAAGCTTTGTCGAGAGAAGAGGCGCGACTTTTTTGGACTCGAGTGGTTACTGGGGGGAATGAAACGTTTCTCGGGCTACCTTTTAATAACAATATTTGCTTGGGGTGTGAACTCAGCGAGCGCTCAGACCACGAGCGCCTCCACAGACGGCTGGCGCGATTTGTTGGATGAAAAATTGACCGCGTGGGAACTGTGGATGGGCATTCCGATGGATGGCGTGACAGGGTTGCCGCCAGGCACACCAACCAGTTCGGATGGGCATAACGGAACGCCGTTAGGTCTGAATAACGACCCGAAGCACGTCTTCACGATGGAGCAGGAAGGGGGCGAGCCACTCCTCCACATTTCGGGTGAGATTTTCGGTGGTCTAACGACCAAGGAATCGTTCTCGAATTACCATTTGCAAGCTCAGATGAAATGGGGAGATAAAATTTGGGCACCGAAGCTCAACGCACCAAAGGATAATGGGATTTTGTGGGATTGTACCGGGCCCCACGGCGCGTTTGGGAAGGTGTGGAAGCGTTGCATCGAATTTCAAGTGGAGGATAAAGGGATGGGCGATACCTATTTTCTCGCCGGAACTGCTGCCAGCACGACCGCGATTCCTGCTGTAGCACCGGCCAAGGGTTGGACGTACGATCCTACTGGCACGCTAATGAGGTTCGGTGCAGCTAAAGACGCGACGAAAGGAAAGCTGGGGCATCTCGCCGGGAATTTTGAATCACCAATGGGCGAGTGGAACACGCTCGATTTCTACACGGTTGGTTCGACAGCGGTTTACATCGTGAATGGCCACGTGGTGCAAGTGCTGCAAAACGCCGCCACGGTTGACAATCTGGACAAGACGGAGAATCCCCTCACCGGCGGGCAGATCCAAATCCAATCCGAGGGTGCTGAAGCATTCTATCGCAAGGTGCGCATTCAGCTGATCACCGATTTTCCGGCAGATATTAAGAAGGCGAGTGGGTTGAAGTAAACCGCAGGCGATTACCGCATGGCGAACTGCTCGGGCGTCCACTTCTCGTCTTTAAGCGTCACGCGGCGCCAACCCGATTTATCGTTGGTAACGATCCAGCGGCGTTCTTCCTTGCGGTAGTGCCAATCTTTATCGACATGGTAGTAGATCTGTTTGCCCTCAGCCTCAAGAATGTTACAGATCTCGTGGTTATGATTATTCTCGAGATCGTAATCGGTGACGATCGGGTCGGTCATCTGGCAATAATGGGCGTTTAGGCGTTGAAGCAGAGACGCCTCTTTCGCGCCCATATCGCGGACGTTCAGGCCGAGCTTGCGGGCTTCGCGAGCCGTGATCGGGTAGGAGTGGGCGGGGTAACTGTAGTTGAGCTCGTGGCTGATCTTTTTAGCGAGAGCCTTGTTGTTCAGATGGAAGCTGAGCAGTTCCATGCAGATACGCATGGAGAGGGAGCTGGAGCGGTCGAGGGCACCGATAACGAGCGGGTGCAGGTATTTGTAGACTTCCGGGTAGGGGTTGCCCGGGATTTTTTGTTCGTTCCAGAGGCGAAGAATACGGCTCAGTTCGTCCTGGCTCACGGAGACCATGTCATTGCGACTGTTTACGGGCGAAAGCGAGTGCTTCAGGCTGGTATCGACCGGCGTTAAATAGGAGGTCGGCCCCATGTGCACTTCATTGGCACCGAGCGCGACCATTGTGGCGGCAGAGGCGCAGGCGTACGGTGCGTAGAGCACGATTTTCTTGAATCGGCTACGCAGTAGGTGAATCAAGCGAAGGGCTGCCTCCGGGCTGCCGCCATCGGATTTCAGAAACAAACCGACGGTGGAGCTGGAAAATTTCTTGTTATCGAGCAATTGCGCCAGGGCCATGACATCGTTATGGCAAATCGATCCATCGGTGGAGGTCCAGTAGGCGACCAGTGGAAGATCGATGACTTCCTCGAATTCACGGAAAATCGCCTGCGTTTTGTCGGTAAGAATCGGTGCGCGCTTGGTCTCGGGCTGAGGCGCTGCGGGTGCGGGTGCCGCAGCAGGGGCTCCATTCACCGGAGCTACAGGCGCGGGTTCATTCACCACGATCACGGGAGCCACTTCAACCGGGGCCGGTTGGCTCGGTTGAGTAACGATTTCCGGAGCTTTTACCGGAGCGGGAGCGGGCTCCACTGCCATTTCCGGCGTCTTCTCCACCTTTTCAACTAACTCAATCTTCTCTACCGCTTTATCGACTTTTTCGACTTTTTCGGTCTTCCCCTCAGACTTCGACGGTTTATCAGCGGATTTACGAGTCGATTTTTTCGGGGTGATGGCGGGTACGGCGGGGATGTTGCGAGAACGTGGGGGCATTGTCTTTTAAGGTGTTGCCATTCTGGGTAAAGCGCAAGTCTTAAGCCAGCGCACCGCAGGGCTCGTTAACTCTTCAGCGGCTCTTTGATGATCTTCGAGACATCGCGGCGCGACTTCACCACTTCATCCACAATGCCGTAAACGCGTGCTTCCTCTGGGCTGAGGTAGTGATCGCGTTCCATATCGGCTTCAACGCGTTCGACCGTTTGGCCGGTGTGATGCGCCATGATCTCGTTAAGGGCCCGCTTTTGGCGCAAGATCTCTTTAGCCTGGATGCTGATGTCCGTGGCTGGTCCGCGTGCACCGCCACTCGGTTGGTGAATCATCACCCGAGCGTGGGGCAGAATGAACCGCTTGCCCTTCGTTCCTGCAGCGAGGAGAATCGCGCCCATACTGGCAGCCATTCCGATGCAGTAGGTTGCGACGTCGCATGTCATGAATTGCATCGTGTCGTAGATCGCGAGACCCGCCGTGACGTAGCCGCCCGGTGAATGCACGTACAGGTGAACGTCTTTCTTGCCATCATCCATTTGGAGGAAGAGAAGCTGAGCGATAACGGAATTGGCAACACCGTCATCGATGGCCGAGCCTAGAAAGACAATGCGATCCCGTAGCAACCGCGTGTAGATATCGAGCGAGCGTTCACCGCGACCGTCTTTCTCGATGACGTTGGGGATGAAGTAAGTTCCGGCGTTGGTTTCCATATTTCCGTTTACGTTAAGTTCTAATGAGTGGCGGGACAAGTGCTGGTTTGATGTTTAGGAGGCGGTCGGAGTCGATTCAGCAGGAGGAACGGTTTCTGAAGCGGTCGCCGGGGCTGTTTCCGGAGCAGCCGCTGGTGCACTGCTTTCAGGTTGCGCTTCTGCTGCAGGAGTCGATTCCGTCGGGTCAACGAAGACGGCTTCCCGAACGATCATGGAAAGAACCTGTTGGCGAAGGAGTTGATCCGTAATTTCTTCCTGCGTATTCGTTTTGCTGAGGTTCTTAACGAGCTTCTTGAAGGGGATGTTGTTTCGCTTGGAGTAATCCATCAGGGCCATGTAAACCATCTCGGGGGAGACCGTGATGTTCTCTTTTTTGGCGATTTCCCGGATCAAGAAGGTGAAGCGCACGAACGATTGCGCATCACGATCCGCGACGGCGTAAAGTTCATCACGTTTCTCTTCCAGCATTTGAGGCGAAACACCCCGCTTTTGGTTTTCTTCTACCAGGATGCGGACTGCGTGGTCGGTTTCTTGCTCAAGAATCGAGTCCGGGATCGGGAAGGAAGAATCGGCGAGTAGATGATTCACGATTTCCTGGCGCGTGGCAGACTGCACGTCTTGTTCCTTGCGGGATTGAAGCGTCTCTTGAATCGCCTTGCGCAGTTGCTCCACGTTTTGGACGCCGAGCTTCTTCGCCAATTCATCGTCGATCGGAATGGTCTGCTTTTGTTTGATGCCGTCCAGTTTTACGGAATATGAAAGCGCCTTGCCTGCCAGTTCTTTCACGTCGTACTCAGCAGGCGGCGTAATTGTGAACTCCCGCGTCTCATCGATACGCATGCCGATCAGCTTCTCGATGAAGCCGGGCAGGAACCCCTCTGCCCTCGTCCAGAGCCAAAATTTTTCGCCTGAAACAAACGCTGGAATATCGGTGACCAGCTTTTCGATTGACTCGCCGTTATGCGTGCCGGAGTAGGTCAAGACGAGGAAATCGCCATCGGCCGCCTCGCGGTCGGTCACGTCATTGTACGAGGAATATTGGTCGGCTAAACGATCGATCGCGCGGTCGATCTCAGCCTCTGTGAGAGTGCCGTCGCGACGGGTTAGCTTCAGCCCTTTGTACTCAGGCAATTGCACTTCCGGTGCGATCTCCACCACTGCGGAAAAGCTGAACGAAATGCCGAGTTGGAAGCTTTTATCTTCCAAAGTGGGGTAGGTGACCGATTGCAGATTGTGCTTGGCGAGCGCCTCTTTCAGGGCTTCCGGCAACAGAACGCGCTGGGTTTCGTCTTCGATATCTTTCTGATATTTTTTCGTGACGAGATTTTTTGGGGCGTGCCCTGGGCGAAATCCAGGAATGCGAGCTTCTTTTTGGAATTCACCCGTGATTCGGTCAAATGTTTGCTGGACACGATTCGCAGGAACTTCGATCTTGAGGCGCTTTTTGCAGGGTGAAATACTTTCCAATGTGACGTTCATAGGGGAGGGTCGAGGATAGGACTTGCGAGGATTTAAAACAAATCTATTTTCTGAAATGCGGGATAAGCGGTTCACAAGTTGGAGTTGGAGCGATCTCGAGCCGGCGCGCTCGGAATCGGGAACGACTATTGTTTTGACGCACGGGGCAATCGTTTCGCCCGCTCGTGCGATGGAGATGACGCTTCTGGCGATGCGTTTGCGTTCACTCGGCTACAAGATCACGACGTTTTGTTATCCCTCAATGCTCGGATCGCTTAGGAGGAATGTGGACCATTTCCGCCGCTTCCTGAGTCGTGTAAAAGGAGATCGTGTCCACATCATTGCCCACAGCATGGGGGGCATTCTTACTCGAGAAGTTCTTGAAGATGGTTTCGATTTGCCGCCGGGTCGCGTGGTGGCGCTTGGCTCACCGTTCATGGAATGCTGGATTGGCCGAAGGGGGCTCTCGTTTGGCGGACCCGTGGGTCCGTATTTGATCGGAGCCACGGTTCACGAATATGTACAAAAGCAGCGAGTGCCCGTTTGGCGCGGTGGACGCGATTTGGCTGTCATGGCAGGCACCTTCAACTTCGGAATTGGTCGTTATTTCCCGACGATGCCTAAGCCGTGCGATGGCGTGATCGTGTGGAATGAAACGCGGCTGGGCGGCGCTCAGCACTGCACGTTTAACGTAAATCACTTTGGGCTCTTGATCAGTTGGCGTGTTTTTTGCCAGATCGCTTGGTTCCTGAAGTATGGCCATTTCCGTGCAGGTCTGGACGAAAGCCTGGGCGGTGTCATTGATCACGTGCCTGCAGACGAGTCGGTGGAGGCGTTGGCCGTGGACTCAATACATTAAGAAGCGGAAAGCGTTGTCGATTTCACTCGGATCGTTTATAAACAACGCCAGCCGTAAGTGTTTATCATGTCTGATCGTTCCGAATTATTGTCGCGTGCCGTGCACTGGCGTCAGCGCCAGTTGGGCATTGATGTGGAGTTTAACCGCGATCAATTGGAGGAAGCGGGGAAGAAGTACGCCGTCGGCTGGGATGAATCCTTTCGCCTGACCTTGCCGGATGGTGAAGTGGGAATGGGGCCGCGCGGTCAGCTTTCTGGCAAGTACACGGGCACTTCCAATGAGTACTGGGCAGGGTATTCCGCCTCGCACGAGAAACGCATTCAACTGGAGAAGCTGCTTCATAGCGCACGGTTTAAGCTGAAGGATCACGAGAGCGTTTGGGACGTCCTTCATACGAAACTGTTCAAGAGTGATCGCGAGACGGTGAGTGCCCATGTGGGTGGGGTCATGCCTGAGGAAGTGCGGCTAAGATCGCCCTGGGTCATGAAGGATTTGCCAGAGCTGCTGGAGGATCGGTCGGTGCGCGCCATCCATCTGCTCGATGACGTGACCGGACACACCACGACGCTGGATCGTGTGGCAGCGATGAAGGTCTTTGACGAGCGGTGCGATAACGTCGAGTACATGGATGCGGCAGAGGCGCGATGGAAGAGTTATCAGCTGAAGGTGATGGGTGATCTCGATAAGGTTCATGAGAAATTGGAGAAAGCGAATGAGCAAGCAAAGCCCTACCTGGAGGTGCGCGAGCATGAGCTCAATAACGAATTTGCGCTGTCACTCAGGGAGTTTGCGTTGCGCGAATATGCGGCCGATATCGACGGCTCGCGACGAGTGGTCGCCCGGCAAGATCTGGAGGGGCATTTTCCGAAGCCGACGGATGAAACAGGGCTTCGGCAGTGGCAACTCTCGATGGAGCTTCAGGATCATGGCGCGATCATAACGGCGCTGAGCGCACCTCGGCAGGGGATGAGTTTTCAAGAGATGCTCGATCGGGGGGTGTTTCAGAAAGAGGCGCGACAATTGAAGCACGGGCTGGAGCGCGACTTCGAAATGGTCTTCGCAAAAGGCGACGAGCTGGAAGATCGTAACGATCCAAAGGTGCGAGAACAACGGAGCGAGCTCGCCCGGTCTTTACAATCTCTGCGGAAGGAACTGAAGGCGTTTGCTGATTTGGTTTCGCTCTCGCAGAAGACGCAAATGGGCTTGGATCTGGAGCGTCGGGCGGTCCTGGGCGAGGTGATCAACACGGGAACGGACCTGGGAAAGCATCTCCAGGAAGATGCACGGATAGCCTCGCGGCTCCAGACCATGACGGCGGAATTGTTCGAGGTAAAAAAGAACCTGCGCGAAGCCAGCGACGAGAAGAAACCGGAGTGGGAACAGAAAAAGGAAGCGCTCGTGGAAAAGATTTCAGACCTGCGCAAGGCCCAGGTGCAGCGCGAGAAAATAGTCGTCTCCACGAAGGGGCTCTCGGATAACTTGCGAGATCGTTATGAGCATTGTCTGAAGAGCAGTAAGGACGCCCATGATCTCTCTGAGGCGATGACCAAGTTCATCCATGATTGGCGAACGGAGCGTGGGCTTCTTAATGTCAGTAAGGCCGACGTGGGCGTGGAGGAGAGCGAAGCCAAGCGCGAGAAGGATCTGGTGACGAAACTGAAGGGCACTTATCAAGATGCCAAACAGCGGATGAAACCGCTGTGGAATAAAGACGCAGATCCGAGTCTGACCGACATGCCTGTTCTGACAACCGAACAGCGCAAGGAATTCACCGATAAAATGCACAGCGCGACAAAAGACATTTTTTCGACGGTGATCACGAATTTCATTCCGGGCAAACACATCAGCAACGCCATTACGGTGGGACAAACGTTGAAGGAAGCAAAGGATTTGCACGAGGCGACTGAAACGACCGAGGACCATCAATCAAGCAGGATCGAGCGGTTGGAGGCGAAGTTTAAGGCGAAGCTTGCCAAGTGGCATATCATCCAAAACACCGCTAGCGTGGGTGTCGGCTTTGTTCCAGGTGTCGGCACCGCTGCCTGCGTGGCGATGGGTCTGGTGAACCTGATGTATGATTGGAAAGAGGGCGCGCGTTTGGAGGAGCTTAAGCAAAACATCCGTGCTGCAGAAGAGAGCACTGCCGTGTGGCGCATGCCCTCGGATCGTATTCCAGAACCGAAACACAAAGTGAACGGGGACGATGAGCTGCAGCAGCTAATGAAGAAGAATGATCGAGGATTCACCGCTTTCACGAAAGAGGGCTGGAAAAAGCTCTACGATGAGTTTCATAAGCCCGAAGCCGCAGAAGGACAACACATCGAAGGGTCGGCGCAGAAGACGGGGCCTTAGCAGTATCCATTTCTCTTACAATCGCTTCGCTAATATGAATCCAAAATGGAGCCGATTCTATCAAAGTCCTGTGGACTGGTCCTAGCAATAATTAAACCTGTTTCCGGGATGTAAACTGCCGTTGCCTCCTCAGAAAAATGGATGCCCATTCTCCCGATCAGCGCTTTGACATCAATAATTTGAGTTGACTTTCTACTGTCGAGAATGAGCTTCTTTACCTTCGCTGAAGGATTGTACATTTGTACCTGTAAAGTTGACGTTTCGAATTCACAATAGATATATTTTTCTCCGATTATCCAAAATAGACCGGCTTGCCCTGCAGCAATTTCAATTACTTGTCGGAGCGAAAGATGTGAAGCATGCAGCGTTACTTGTCGATGTGAAATGGACTCAGATAATCCCGATTCGATGAACATAAAGCGGACATCAGCGCCCTTTTTATTGCCTAAATCGCTAAGATTATGTAACATATCTGAAACCTCAACATATTGATAATCAATGTCAACCTTGATTGTGTCTAGCTTGAGGCTCAGTAAAGCTTGATCGTGAGTTGGATCCGGCAGCCCTTGCAATCGATTTCTATTAGCACTGGTCCCACTATCCAGGAGAATCTTGATCTCACTTTGAGAAAAGGTATGGTCTAGGCATAAGCACCAGAATAGCACAATAAGAAGCAGGTATGATCTCATATTGAATTATTTTCCAGAAGCACACCGGAGATTACCCCCCGTGGTGGGAAAGAGCAAAGTTTTGATTTCGGGAGTTGCATGAATAGGGGTTGGCACAGTCACAGAGCTAACAATCTTGAGAGTGAACCAATCATGATTGGCAAGGAAGAGCCCAACCTCCGCACAGAACCGCTCCCGGGCTCCTTGGCGGTGCAAGGACTCTACTTCCACAACGGTACAGGAGCGAATCTTTTATTGTCCGTTGGGTGGTGCAGAATAGCCGTGGACGAAAAAGAACTTCCCTAAAGAGGGCGAGTTTCATAAGCCCGAAGCTGGAGAGGATAAAACATCGAAGCTCCGTCGTAGAAGACTGGCCCTTACCAGGCTTGGTATCAATGTCTCGATTGCTTACCTGGGAAAACAGGTAATTTCTTCGGTGCGAGTAGTAAGCTCATGTAATCTGGGAAGTGTGGAGATTCCTCTAACGAGTAATGTTACTTTACGGTGACTCTGCTAATAACAAGTATCAAATTCCCCCTCTCGTTATTGTAGCCATTTCTGCTCCAAGTCTTTCCATTCTTAATTAAAAGCATCGCCGTCATGAACTCACGAACTAACCTGATAACCATTGTCATTTCCTTTTTGGTCACCTGCATTTCCACTTCACAGGTGATGGCGGGTGGATATCTCTTCGTCACATTCCGGGGAGAAAGCTCTCCGATGACAGAACAAATTTACTTTGCTCTTAGTACCGATGGAAAGGAATGGGAGGCGCTGAATCATGGAGCACCAGTTCTCGTGAGTGCACTCGGAGAAAAAGGGGTCCGGGATCTTCTTGCTGCGCGGTCACAATGGAAAGTTCTATATTTTGGCCACGGACTTATCGATTCATCTGAATGGGGATTGGACCCGGGCCACGCATTCCGGAAGTAAGTCCCTGATCATTTGGCAATCTGACGATTTGACCAACTGGTCTGAGCCAAGAATCGTCCAAGTAGCTGCCGATGACGCCGGATGCACCTGGGCTCCCGAGGCAATCTATGACGATGAAACTCAAGACTATCTGGTTTTTTGGGCATCCATGAATCAGAGTGATCATTTCTCGAAACAACGTATTTGGGCGGCCCGGACCAAAGACTTTCAGACATTCAGTAAACCTTTTATCTACATTGAAAAACCGTGGCATGTTATCGATACGGATATTGTTTGGGACAATGATAGCCACAAGTATTATCGGTTTTCAAAAGATGAGCAGTTTAAAGCCATCACCATGGAAACGAGTGATAAAATCATGGGCCCGTGGCAGGACGTTCCCGCCTTTTCGTTAGGAAAACTCAGAGGATACGAAGGTCCAGAGTGCTACCAACTCAGTCCCGCCGCAGACGGGAAACCCGCCACGTGGTGCTTGATTCTCGATCAGTACAGCTTGGGTACCGGATACCAGCCGTTCGTAACGAATGACCTCGCTCATGGTCAATTCGTAAAAGGTGACGGCTTTAAATTTCCTTTTCGCTTTCGCCACGGATCTGTTTTGCCGATTTCCAGTGAAGAGTATGATCGACTAAAGGCGGCCTTTTAATTTGATTTGTTGAGCTAGTGCTTCGGGGACTATCCAGCCGCTTGCAGGCACCGTGAACTTCGTGCCAGGTATTGCTTTTTATTCATCCTGCTCTTTCACGGCCGGGTTCTTCTTTAAAAAACCATACCACGATTCACCTTGATTTAGTTTCCCGGTTAAACGGCAGCGTCGTTGGCTTCGTGAGATCATTCAAACAGAGTTCCGCCCGTGAACCTCCAAATTTTTATGCGCAGTTTTGTCGCTTTGGGTGTAATTGCAGCTTTGGCACCGAGCTTCGCTCAGACGACCGCTTCCGTCACAAACAACGGTGCGTTTGTTCATCCGGGATTATTACACACCCAGACCGATTTTGATCGAATGAAGCGGGAGGTGGCGGCAAACGCGGAGCCATGGATTTCTGGATGGAAACGATTGACCGAAAATCCACATAGCCAGGTCACGTGGACCCCTCACCCCGAGGAAATCGTCTACCGCGGATACGACAAGGTGCATCACGAAAACTACGCGCATTTGTTCAACGACGCTGCTGCTGCTTACGCCGATGCCGTGCGCTGGAAGATTTCCGGTGACTCTGCTTATGCGCAGAAGGGAATCGAGATTCTGAACGCGTGGGGTGAAAAGTTGACGTCGATAGAGGGGACATCGGACCGCTGTTTAGCAGCAGGAATTTATGGTTATGAAATGGCCAATGCCGGGGAGATCCTGAGAGATTCCCCAGCCTGGAAGCCGCAAGATTTCGTGATGTTTAAGAAGATGATGCTCAATGTGTTCGCCCCGATGAACCAGGGTTTTCTCACGAGCCATAACGGCGCGAACATTCATCATTATTGGGCGAATTGGGACCTGTGCAACATGGCGTCGCTGCTTTCGATTGGGGTGCTCACGGATCGCCGCGATCTCTACAACGCGGCAGTCGACTACTTCAAGCATGGCGAAGGTAATGGCTCTATTGAAAACGCGGCACCGTTCCTTTACGTAGACCAGAACCTCGCCCAATGGCAGGAGAGTGGTCGCGACCAGGGCCACTCTTTAATGGGGATAGGAATCATGGGTGCGTTCTGCCAGATGGCCTGGAACCAGGGCGACGATCTCTTTGGATATGATGACAATCGCTTTCTCAAAACTGCCGAGTATGTAGCCAAGTACAATTTAGGAAACGATGTGCCTTACACCGCCTGCAATAACGAGTCCGTCCCGCACCCCTATTCCATGGACAAAATCAGCGCCGCTGGTCGGGGCAGTGACCGGCCTATTTGGGAACTGGTTTACAATCATTACGTGCGGGTAAAAGGGCTAAAAGCTCCATTCATTACACAGATTACTGCACGAGTTCGTCCAGAAGGGGGCGGTGGAGATTACGGCCCCAATAGCGGCGGTTTTGACCAACTGGGATACGGGACGCTGACGTTTACAATAGCGAACTAGTTAAATCACTTAGGTTACCTGAGAAACCACGTAACTGGGGCTTAGTTACCAGTTTAATCCGGGGGCACGCTCCTCAATTGATTCACCATCCACAACAATATAGGGAGCGGGCATAAAATATTTATTGCCTTTTACGGAGCCATTACAATGAACAGATATACAGGCGGATGGAATCGGCGTGCAGCTGGATTCAGAATTAACTTCTCCACGATCAACAGGGTACAGCTCGTTATCCTGATTTTAGCGCTCGCGACCCTCCATGCGTTCTCTCAAAACACGCCCGACAATATCAACAATGGCCAAACCGATTTAACCGCGGCGGCCACCTATTCGACAGGAACTCCCACCACCAGCAATGACGTGGTGTTGACCTCGCAAACGTACTCGCCCGTAGCCTTCACGTTGAACACAAACGGGTTCAATTTAAACATCGGCACCCTGGATGATCTTGATGCCACTCAGACGATTACAATCGATAACAAGAATGGCAGCGGGACCAGCACGATAACGCTGACGAACACGTCTGGTAATTCGGTTTCCGGCACGTCCACAGATCTCATCTATGTTGCCACGGGCGGTATATTGTCGATCGGAACAGCCAGCACCGGCACGCTCGATTTGGCTCTCGGCGCAACGGGCACCCTGGACATCGCAGGAACGGCAAATATCGGTGCGGTTATAACAGGAACGCACGGCCTCACGATGAATGGTGCGGGAAATCTAGTTCTTACCAATAATGGAAATACCTTCTCCGGGGGCACCACGATTTCTGCAGGCACGATAACGGTCGATAATAACGTCAATGGAGAGTTGGGGACCGGTGCACTCACCTTAAACGGCGGCACATTACTAACGACGAGCAACACAGCCGTTACCTTAGCCGCATCTCACATCATTACGGTCGGGGCGAGCGGCGGCACAATCAGCGTGCAGGGATCGGGATCACCTGGCAGTCAGAAAGACCGAATTATCCTCAACACAGCGAATCAATTGGTCGGAAGCGGTGCCTTGACCATCTTGGGTACAGGGAATCTCGATTCGAACAACGGCTCGGGCGTCTTGGTAATCAACAGCTCAAACACCTACAGCGGTATTGTTACGCTTCAAAACGGCGGGATGATTGAGTATGCAAACGCCACCTCTTTGGGAGCTGGTGCTACGATCACGCTTGGGACCAACGGTGGCTTTGCCAACGATAGTTTAGCCGTTAGTAATGCGATTAACGTTACAGGATCAGGTGCTACCTTGTTCTTCAGCAATGGGGGTGGCGGCACATTCTCCGGCCCGATCACCCTGGGCAGCAACACACTCTTGGTGGACCTGCATAATTGGTACAACGGTACCGCTGAGAGCGGCACAATCTCCGGCGCGATCTCCGGCACAGGTGGTGTAACAGTGGTTGCCGGTTCTGGTGCCTCGTTAACATTATCTGGTGCCAACACCTACTCCGGCGCAACAACAGTGCAGGCAGGCACCACGTTGAACGTAACCGGTTCCTTAGGGACAGCCGGGACCTATTCGGGTGCGATCGTCAGTGCGGGTACGCTCAATTTTAATGAGTCCGCCGCCCAAGCATTAACGGGAACGGTAAGTCTATCGGGCATTCTGGCAAACAACGGATCATCGGCAGTAACGATGTCCGGCCCGGTGACTTTGACGGGTGTATGGACCGATAATGGCACTGGCTCGTTAACCTCAAATGGAGGCATCTCCGGTGCGTTTGCGGTCACGGACACCGGCACCGGAACACTGACGCTTGGCGGAACGAATAGCTACTCCGGTGCAACCACGGTCGCCGCTGGCACCTTCAACCTAACGGGATCGCTCACCAGCACCAGCGGAATTACAGTCAGTGGAGCCTCCACCACCTTCACAGAAGCCGGTACGGGTGCCATTGGCGGAAGCGCTTCATTAACGCTGAGTGGTGGCAGCACAGTCACGCTGGCTGGTGCCAACACCTTCACGGGTGCCACGAACCTTTCTGGAGGCAGCTCGCTCACTCTGGACTTTAGCCAAGCGGGTTCACCGGCCTCCAATATCATGGCGGCCACGTCTGCCGTAACGCTCGGCGGCAGCACGCTCTCTCTTAACGGCAATCTTGGCGGAACGAATTCGCAAACTCTGGCCGGCTTAACGATCGTCGCAGGCACCAGTGACGAGGTGAGCGTGAATCAAAACGGCGCTGCTGCCGTTAACTTAAACCTGGGAACAATAACGCGGGGAGCACAAAGCACACTTGATATCAGTTTCCCCACAACCGGAACCGTAACGACCAGCACGCTTTCTGCATCGAATGGAATCTTGGTGGATGGCAATGGAACCGCTTACGCCACCGCCAATCTCGCGACGAGCTGGTTGGCCAATTCATCCGGCACGCTCAGCGCTTACTCGGCCTACTCCACGGGCAACGCAAATTACCTTGCTACGAATAACGTGGATGTCGGCACTGGGGACAGCGTCAATATGGTTACCGTCAACACCCTGCGCTTTAACAGCAACGACT
>CAVURW010000080.1:0-49617 GCA_963743595.1 uncultured Verrucomicrobiae bacterium | reverse complement strand
AATGATTCCGATGACATAAGCGGAAGTGTATAGATGGCAGCCATCGAAAACTCGAGAAGTGATTGATTTACCCCGATAGGTTTACTATCGTCCCGCCTCACCTCGTTCTATGACCAAAGACTTTTTTAGCCAGCAAACACGCCTTCTCGCAGATGCTTTACAGAATCACGATTGGTCAACGACGGAAATGCTCCGGGATGCTCTGAGCGAAGCTTGGAAAGAGAAGCGCGGGGTCTTTATTGCTGGTAATGGGGGAAGTGCGGGCAATGCAAATCATTGGGCAAATGATTTTGTCTATCCTGTTTCAAAAAAGATCGGTTCTGGTTTGCGGTTTCAGAGTCTGGCGTCGAACCCTGCTGTCTTAACGTGCCTGGGCAATGACGAGGGTTACGACAAGGTCTTTAGCGCGCAATTAGAAGTCCATGCCAGTCCTGGGGATGTTTTGATCGTGCTCACGGGCAGTGGGAATTCGCCGAATATTTTGGAGGCCCTGAAGGCGGCTAAGAGAATAGGCATGCGCAGCTTTGCGGTTCTCGGATTTTCTGGTGGGGCGGCTTTGAAATTAGCGGATGTGAGCATTCACTTTCACGTGAATGATATGCAGTTGGCAGAGGATTTTCAGTTAATTCTGGGGCATCTTTTGATGCGAACGTTGACGCCACCGGCGCACGATTGAATTGCGCTATTTATGCAGTCTTTCTAAAGAATTCCCTGTAGCCAGCGATGATCAACGGCAGCATCGAGACGATGATGATGCCGGGTAAAATGATGTGAAGATAGGGTTGGGCCACCAATCCGAGGAGGTACCCAATTCCGACGATCGAGAGGATCCAAAGCGGTCCACCGATACAATCGACCATTAAGTATTGCCAGTAAGGCATTTTTCCCACTCCTGCTATGAACGGGACAAAGGTGCGCAAAACGGGAATGAACCGAGCTAGAATCACGGCGAAGGCTCCATTCCTTACAAAGAACTCATGGGCGCGTTGGGCGTACGCTTTTTTAAAGAAATAACCATCCTCTTTCGTAAAGATCGCTGGTCCACATTTGAACCCGAGAAAATAGCCCGTTTGATTGCCCGCCACGGCACAAGCCGCTAAACTTGGCAGCAGGAACTGGATGTTTAAGATTGCGTTGCCCGCCGCCATTCCGGCCAAAAAGAGCATCGTATCGCCAGGAAGAAAAAAGCCCACGAGCAGCCCGGTTTCGGCAAAAACGACAGCCGAGATGGCCGGGATTCCGCCTTCGTTCACGAGTTTTTGCACGCCCGGGCCGTGGAGATAATTAACCAGTTCTAAAAGAGTCATCGGTGGGCGGAAAAGCTCGCACACACCGGAGCGCACCAGCAAGAACGAATTTGGGGCAACTCGGCTTGACTTCCCCGGCGATTCGCCGCAAGTAAAAGGGCATGAGCTACGAAATCGGAGTGTTAGTGGAACCGGTGCCGGAGAATGACCAAAGCGCTTGGGAATTGTTTAAGTTTCGGAAGAATCACGTCCCGACGCATCCCCAACCGCAGCCAGAGGTGTTTCACCACCTCTATCGCTTGCTGGTGACTCATTATCCGTGCCGGTCGGCCTTCGCTGAGGGGGAGGTGGGGAAATGCGTGTGGGTGGATAGCCCGCTCATCGAAAAGTTCGGTCACGATATGGCGCTCTTACGGATCGTGCCGGAGCATGTGGATGAAGTGCTTCCGTTTATCGTTGAAAAAGCGACCCGGCTCAAATTGATCGTGTTCGAAGAAGCGGCCGGAATGATCTATCGCGACGGTGATTTGTAAGTGAAATACAGACGTGATTTGGATCGGTATTTAGGCCACGTAAACACCTTTGCCGCTCAATGATGCTCGCGTCGAAAATCGGTCGGTGAGCGGCCCACCACGCGCTTGAAGATCCGATTGAAATGCGTTAGCGAAACGAAGCCGCAATCGTACGCCGCTTCACTCACGCGAACGTTCGGGTTCATGAGCAGGTTTTTAGCGCGTTCGACCCGGGTGCGATTGAGGTAATCGGTGAAGGTGAGGCCAGTCGCTTTCTTGAACATTTTACAGAAGTAGAACGTGCTCACATTGAGGCTTTTCGCAATTTGCTCCAGCGACAGCGGTTCTTGCTGATGTTCGTTAATGTACTTCCGGGCACGCGCGATCATCGGCGGTTCCTGGTTTTGCTGTTCCACCATGAGCTGGTTCGCGATTACAGAAAGGTGCTTGGAGAAAATGATCAGCAACCGGATCATGCCTTCGTACTGCTCTCGGGTGAGCACGCGACTGTGGAAATAGGCGTCTTCCAGTTGACCGAGATCGACCTTCACTCCCCATTCCACGAGCTGTTGCGAAAGCTTGGAGAAACTCTCTTTGGTAGGCTGGTTAATTGCCACTTGCCCCGTCTGCAGGTAACCGATGATCTTTTGACCCAGGGCTACCGGCACAGCGGTATCGCAGAGTCCAGCGAAACAGGTCACCGATTTGCTTTGAGCAGGGTCGTTGCCGTTAAGCTCGTGTTGAACCTGGAGGCAACCGGCACAGCTGCGGCTCGTCTTGGCCATCAAGGCGCAGAACGGGTTTTCATTCTTTTTTCCGTGGATGGAATGTTGCCAAATTTCCACCTGGCGCAAGGCCAGCGGCAACTCGGTCGCATCAGTAAACGCCTCTTCGTAGTCCTGATAAATTTGGGACCTGGAGAGCTTTTCGATGATTTCGGATCCCTTAAGCATGCGGTGTGAGTCTGACAGAGAAGTCTCTCAGAAGCAGGCCAGATAAGGCAAGATTCGATAAGCAATTAGCAAGCGAGGGGTAGCTGGTTCAGCCTCGGCCTCATACCTTGGGTTAGAGGATTTCCAAATGAATTCAAAACCCAGCGTGACTCCCGATTTTAGTGGTAAACCCGAAGGTGTAACACTGGTGGAGAAGCTGGAGGTCCCCGGCTTGGGCCACTTGAAATTTCGCCCCATCCGCTTGGACGATGAACCGGGAATGGTTCACTTCCATAGTAATCTCCTTGAGGAGAATGTCTTCAAACGCTACTTCCAACAGTTAAGCTTAAATCAACGAACCGGACATCAGCGAATGATCCGGATTTGCACGAACACGCCGGACTCGTACGCAATAATCGCAGTTACGGATGTGGAGGGCGTTGAACCGACTATCGAAGGGGTGGGCCGTCTGACAAAAACCCCGCAAGAGGATTCGGTAAGTTTCGACATGCTCATCACGAATCGAGATAAGCAGCATAAGCTGGCCAACGTCATGTTATCGCGGTTGATCGATTTGGCCCGTGGGTACGGTTTCATCATGATTACGGGTGAGTTCCTCCTCTCAGATCAAGATGTTTTAGATCTTTGCAGAGACCTTGGTTTTAGCCGTCACAAGGTGCCTTTGAATGGCGTTGTACGAGTCTCTCTCAATTTATGAACACTCCTAAAACCCCCGATATCTCCATTAATTACCTGGGCCTGGAACTAAATTCCCCCATCATTCCCTCCGCCTCGCCTCTGAGCGAGAAAATCAGCTCCATCCAAGAGATGGAAGTGCACGGTGCCGGTGCCGTCGTTCTAGCCACGCTTTTTGAAGAGCCCGATCGGCCCCGCCTGAATCACCCCGACTACTACTACGAGCACATCACCGCTGCTAAGAAAGTGGTGAAGATGCCGATCATCGCGAGCCTAAACGCGACCACCTCAGAGGGGTGGAAAGGAATGGCCCAGCGTATGGAACAGGCCGGGGCCGATGCCATCGAGCTAAACATCTACCACATGAGCCTCAACCGGAACACGCCTTCGGCCGATATTGAACGCGCGTACATCGATATCGCCGGGCTGGTGAGCAGTGGCGTAACGATTCCCGTGGCCGTTAAGCTTCCACCGTTCTTCACAAACCTAGCCTATATGGCCAAGGAAATACACGATTCAGGGGCACGCGGTGTGGTCCTCTTTAACCGATTTTACCAAGCCGATCTCGATCTCACCAACATGGGACCGCAATACTCGCTCCGGCTGAGCACGCCAGAGGATCACCGCTTACCACTGCGCTGGATTTCGCTTCTGTACCAACAGGAAGTCGGCTACCTCTGCGCCAGCACCGGAATCCACACCGGGGGCGATGTTCTCAAGATGCTCTTGTGTGGGGCGAGTGCCACTCAGGTCTGCTCCGTGTTGCTAAAACGGGGCATTCCCTGGATCAAAGAACTCGAGTCCGAACTAAAGACGTGGATGGAGAAGTGCAAAATCAGCTCCCTGAGGCAAGAGCGCGGCTCGAAAAGCCATCGCTGGACCAGCAACGTTAGCCAAATCGAACGGGAAGAATATCGCAAAGCTCTGCAGGGCTACACGAAACTCGAAGTGCCGACTTGGCACGACGACGTTACCGTTCTCTCCTCGCAATCCTGATTGTATCGATCAGCGCGTGACTTTCTCAAAACGCTCCGCTTGCATAGCGGTACTATGCGCGTCGTTGTCATCTCGTTGATCCTGCTGTTTGGGTTTCAAAACGTAACATCGGCTCAGAGCCCCTCCACAGAGAGCCCTGCTGCCACACCAGCCACCCCAACAGCAGCTCCAGCGAGTGAGGAGGAACCGCACAATGTGATCCTGTTTGTCCCGGACGGACTTCGTGCCTGCATGGTCTCCGAGCAAATGGCTCCCACGTTTTGGAGCATCATGCAAGGGGGCGTCGCGTTCCCGAATTCGCACTCACTCTTCCCGACGTTTACCACGCCGAATGCCTCCGCGATGTCGACCGGCCATTATCTCGGCGATACGGGCGACTTCAGTAACACCCTCTTCACCAAAGTAACGATTCCCTCGGCACAAACGGTCACGCCCTTTCTGGAGAATGACCAAGTGTTGGGCGATATGGACACGCGGTTTCGCGGCGATTACTTGAACGAAATCACCATGATCCGTGCGGCTCGGGAAAAGGGTTATTCAACGGCCGTGGTGGGCAAGCTCGGTCCCACCTTAATATGGGATCACACCTGCCGCACCGGCTCACCCACGATCGTGGTGGATGATCTGACCGCTCCGGCTCCTCTCGATTATGAACTGATGAAGGGAATCCCGCTCTCTGCTGAGATGAAAGCCGCACTTCGCGACGCAAATATCTGCGAGCAAGCGACCGACCGGGGCGAGAACAAGCTCCCCGGAACGATCTTCTTCAACAAGGATCAGCAAAACTACTTCGTGAACGTGACGACCAAGGCGATCCTCCCGCTGTTCGCCCGGCACAAGAAACCGTTCTTCCTCGTATTTTGGTCACGCGACCCCGATGGCTCGCAGCATAACCAAGGCGATTCCCCTGACACGATGATTCCGGGGATCAACGGGCCTACATCGCTTGCGGCGATCGGCAATGCCGACAGTGATCTAAAGCAGATCCAAAAAGCGCTCGTGGACAATGGACTCGATAAATCGACCGACATCATTGTCAGTGCGGATCACGGTTTCGGCACGATCTCCAAGCTGAGCAATACCAGCTCCGCATTGGAAGGACCTCCCAATCATCGCGAGCTTCCGGTCGGCTTTGTGGCGATCGACTTGGCCAAGGCCTTAAATCTTCCTCTGTTCGACCCGGACAAAGGCAATGCTCCCGTTACCAGCGGACACCCCTCCGGCGGAAATGGCCTAATTGGGAAAGATCCGCTGAATCCCGACGTGGTGGTGGCGGCAAACGGTGGGTCTGATCTGATCTATGTTCCGACGAAGGATTGGGGGATGATGCAGAAGGTCGTACGTGCGCTTACGGAACAAGACTACGTCAGCGGGTTGTTCGTGGACGACAAGGACTTCGGGTCGATTCCCGGCACGTTAACGTTGAGTGACATCGGACTGCAAGGAACGGCGATCACGCCCCGGCCCACCATCGTTGTTAATTTCAGGAGCTTCGTTACCAATACGGCCCCGGATGAGAATCCACTCAAATGGACCGGCATTGTCGCGGATACGACTCTTTTACAGGGTCAGGGCCAGCATGGTGGATTCTCGCGTGCGGAGACGCAGAATTTCATGGCGGCGATCGGCCCCGATTTCAAGACACAGTTTATCGATCCCGCCCCCGTGAGTAATTCGGACGTGGGACAGACCATTGCGCGGCTTTTGCGGCTGGAGGTCCCCCATCATGGCGGTCTGCTCGGCCGCGTGATCGAGGAGGCGTTTCCCGGCGGGGAAATCCCTAAGTTTATGGCCGGGGAGAAAACATCCACGACCACAGAATCGGGGTTGCAAACCGTCCTGGAATTTCAGCGTGTGGGTGACACGCCGTACTTCGACTTGGCTGGATTCCGGGGTCGTACCGTCGGCCTGGACAGACAGTAAACGACTAAGCCTTGTAACGCAGACGCTTTTTGTGCCGGTTTGCCTTCATGCGCTTGCGACGTTTGTGCTTGGCGATTTTGGCCTTACGGCGTTTTTTAATGGAACCCATATTTTCGATTTCAGACTGGTTTGCGTTGATGACTAGTAGACGACCTTGTTGAGCGGATACTCAATAATCCCCTCGGCTCCGAGGTCCTTGAGATGAGGAATCAACTCACGAACTACGGACGCATCCACGATGGTCTCTACTGCGGACCAATCGGGGTTAATGAGAGGGGAAATGGTGGGGTTGCGCAGGGCGGGCAAGGTCTTGGTAAGTTTTTCTAAAACCGACTTAGGGACATTCATTTTCAGCCCCACCTTATCACGGGCATGGAGAGCACCGGTTAGGAGAATCTCGAAGCTCTTGAGCTTCTTTTGGGCGGCTGGATCTTTGAACACGGCTTTGTTGGCGATAAGCTGTGGGTAGCTCTCTACAATGGTATCGATAATGCGGAGATGATTTGCCTGAAGGGAAGACCCCGTTTCCGTGAGATCGACAATCGCGTCAACGAGCTCCGGCACTTTCACTTCAGTAGCGCCCCAGGAGAACTCGATCTCCGCCTGAACACCGTGGCTGGCCAAGTAACGACGCGTGGTCTCGACCAATTCCGTGGCGACTCGTTTACCCTGTAAATCTTTGATCGTTTTGATGGAGGAATTCTCGGCCACGGCGACCACCCAGCGGGCGGGCAGGCTCGTCACTTTGCTGTAAGCGAGATCGCACAACACTTCGACATCATGACCATTCTCAAGAATCCAATCCTTGCCGGTAATTCCAAAGTCGAGGAACCCTTGAGCGACGTAGCGGCTCATCTCTTGAGGGCGCACGACTCGAACTTCGATTTCGGGATCGTTAATGTAGGGCTTGTAGCCCCGGCTGGAGATCTGCACATGAAAGCCCGCTCGAGCTAAAAGTTCGAGGGTCGACTTCTCTAGACTACCTTTAGGCAGTCCAAAACGGAGGGGCTTCTTATCCATGCGAAAGAGCCCGCCATCATGCACGGCTTTTCGCGAATGTAAAGAATTTGTTTAAATCGGCTGGGTGCTCCGAGCGCGGTCTACACGTTCCACCCAAAGAATGGCCAGGTTCGTGCCTTCCAACCGACGCACATTGCGGAATCGATGATCCTCTTTCAGAAGCTTATCGAGCGCTTTTGTCACCTCGGGATACTTGGGGTCGCCATAGTGGCACCAGACAATAGTGCCTCCGTCGGCCTTGAGAATGCGCAGCGCTGCCTGGGTATCGTTCAAGACGTATTCAAAGGAGTGGCTGCCATCGATCAAGACAAACTCCATTTTGCCAGCATACGTACGGAAATCGAATTGGCCGGAATCACCTGTTAATTGGGTGATCAGCGCATTATCGCCCTGCTCCTTGATCAGCCTGCCAATGGACGTTTTCAGGATGAATTCCTTGTCTTGAGGAACCATGCGCAAACGGGCCGAAGCGACATCCGCAGCGGGCAAATCCAGCGTGTAGAGTCGAGCCATCGGCGCAGCATTCGCGATCAGGTTGATGGAGCAACGCCCTTCGTAGGTACCAATTTCAAACAGGAATTTCGGCTTTTGGCGCTGAACCAAATGGCAGATGGCGATGAGTTCATCGCGCGAGACGCTACCTTTCATCGCCTCCGGCTTCAGGACACAGAAATAGACCTGCTCTTCCATCATCTTTTGCCAGGTCAGAATCGGGAGCTGACCTGCGTTAGCACTGGAACGAGCCGCGTTCTGCTCGATCTCCTGCATTCCATCCTTAGAAAGCGACCCGGCGCTGTGCAGCCACAGCGCGCGGGACAAGGACTGGAAGTACGAAACCATAACTTCTGTTAGCGCGAGCGTTCGCTGCCTGCTAGAACTTTGTTGAAAAAATCTTTTTCGATTCCCCGAAGTGCGCAACGGCGTCTTTTTGAATGGCCATTTTTCGATTTACCTCGAAGCTCTTCCCGGTTTTCGGCTATTTATTCTGTAGAAACCGTTAGAACTACCAAAACACGCGCAACCTTTACGCAGCAAGCGGGTTTTGTATCGTATAGAAAGTCACCAGATATGAGTCTATTTTCTTTTCCCACGGCGTGTGCTCTCTGTGCAAGCCCTCTTCACGGCGCGACTTTTAAGTGGAGCATCGAGGGTAAGCCGTCGGTGGTTTGTGTACATTGTAATGATCACTTGGAAGAGAAACGCAGTGACGCGGTTTTCGAAGGTAAAGATCTCTCGGCGCTTCCCTCGCCCATGGGCCCCAGCGGCAGCGCTGGCGGGAATTCGACCATGTTCATCATTTTGATCGTGATCCTCGTCCTGGGCGCTGGTATTGCGGCCTACTTTGTGGCTCCACTGGCCTACGATGCCTACAAGAATTTCCTGAAAAGCCGTGTACCGGTTCATCATAATATTCCTACGCCGGAACCCGAAGAGACGCCGGCCCCGCTCGCCACTCCAGAACCAAGCCCCACCCCTGAGCCCGCGACCTCTCCCGCTCCTACAGCCGCTCCGACCCCTACGCCCACACCGGAAAGCACGCCGACTCCAACAGCTGGGCCAACGCCAACGCCCGGGGCCGCTTGGACCCTTCCCTCTACAAATACAAACTTTCCCAACATTTGGAAGCTGAAGGACGGTACGACCTACTACGACGTGACTGTTTTGGAAGTTCAAGCCGATCGCGTCATCATCGGGCATCGCGACGGCGTCGTGACCCTGGAGTGCTCCACCCTCACAGATGATCTACAAAAGCTCTTGAATTACAGCCCCGTTGTCGCAGGAACCGCCAAGGCAACTCGCGCCATTGAAAAAATCGATCGCTCCCTGATCACGCCCACGCCGTTGCCATCGACAACACCTACTGCTCCGCCGCAGTAAGGGCCCCGGGCCCAGCATTTCGCAGGAAGCCGGGGTAGATTCAACTGAGCGCATGTGGCGCTCAATGGCTTACTTTGGGTTTGCGACCGTTGATTCTACTCGCAGCGGCGGAAGCGTCGCTCAGCTACGAATTTCTCCACGGTTGGTTCCGAGAACGTAGCTAAACCAACTCCAGCAGCGCCGCACCCGGATTCTCGATCACCTCTTTTATTGTCGAGAGGAATGTCACCGCTTCCTTGCCATCAACCAACCGGTGATCGTACGTTACAGCCAGGTACATCATCGGGCGAATTTCGACCCGACCGCTAATGGCTACGGGGCGCTCTTGAATCGTGTGCATGCCCAGGATCGCGCATTGTGGCGGATTCAAAATCGGGGTGGAGAGCAGGGAGCCAAACACGCCACCGTTGGTGATGGTAAAGACGCCGCCGTCCAGATCAGCCAGAGAGATTTTTCCGTCGCGCGCCTTCTTGGCATAGGCACCGATTGCTTTTTCGATTCCCGCTAGCGAAAGCTTGTCGGCCTCTCGAATCACCGGAACCATCAATCCTTTTTCGGTCGAGATGGCCACGCCGATATCGAAGAAGTGATTCTGCACCACTTCATCGCCATCAAGGCGCGTGTTGATCGCCGGAACCACCTGGAGCGAGTAAATCACTGCTTTCACGAAGAACGACATGAAACCGAGCTTGATATCGTGCTTCTTTACAAAGCGATCCTGAAACTTCGTCCGCAACGCCATCACGGCTGAGAGATCCACCTCGTTGAAGGTCGTCAAATGCGCCGTCTCGTGCTGAGCTGCCAGGAGCCGAGCGGCGATTTTTTGCCGGAGCGGCGTCATCTTTTTACGAGAGGTCCGCTCGACAACTGGCGCAGCTGGCTTCTCAGCGACAGCTTTTTCCGGAGAGGGCACTCTCTCTGCCGGGCGTTCCACGTGGGCCAGGACATCGCCCTTCAAGATGCGACCCTCTTTGCCTGTACCTGCAATGGACGCGGGATCAATTCCTTTTTCTTCAGTCAAATACCGGACTGCTGGGGAGAGTTCGCCCGCCTTCGGACCGCGAACGCTTGCTTGACCATTCTCAGTTGCGACAGCCGGGACTGCGGCCACGGGTGCAGGTGCGGGTGCGCTAGCAGCAGGCGCTTCAGGAGCCGCCGTCTCGTCGATTTGAGCCACCACTTGGCCGATATTGACGGTGTCGCCAAGCTTCACCATGTGCTTGAGCTTCCCACCCACCTCAGCAGCGACTTCGGTCGTCACTTTCTCCGTTTCGACTTCGAACAGGGTGTCCCCCGCCTTCACCACGGCCCCATCGGCCTTATTCCATTTACCTAAAATACCAGTTGTGATCGATTCACCGACAGAGGGCACTTTGACTTCAATTGACATAAGTTTTCTTATTCAAACTTAGATTACGATTTACTCAAGAATTCTCTTCGATGGATTAGATCAAAAAGGCCTGATTTACCAACTCGCGCTGTTCCAGTTCATGAATGGCCAGCGATCCCGTAGCGGAACTCGCGGAGCCATCACGACCGGCGTAGAGAATCTCGCGACCGAAGAGCTTACGCAGTCGTGGCTCCAGGAAACTCCACGCCCCGAGATTGGCCGATTCTTCCTGGCACCAGACGATCTTCTCAGCACCGGAGAAGGCAGCCACAGCATCCGCCAATTTGCGCTCGTGCAGCGGGTAGAGCTGCTCGATGCGAACCAAGGCCACGCTGTTCTCCAGACCTTGCGCCTTGCGAGCGTCATGAAGGTCGAAGTAGACCTTGCCGGTGCAGAGAATCACGCGCTTGGCGTCTTTGCCAGCCGTTGTATCGGGAATCACTTCCTGGAAGCCGTGAGAGGTCAAGTCATCGATTATGGAGACGCACCGGGAGTCGCGGAGGAGACCCTTCGGCGTCATGATGATGAGCGGCTTACGCACCTTCCGAAGACCTTGCCGTCGCAGAATGTGGAAGTAGCTGGCCGGTGTCGAGCAATTCGCCACCTGAATGTTGTCCTCAGCACAAGCTTGGAGGAACCGTTCCAACCGTGCGCTGGAATGTTCCGGACCCTGGCCGTGGTAACCGTGGGGGAGGAGCAGAACGATTCCGCAGGTCTCACCCCACTTCGTCTCCGAGCACACGATATATTGATCAATCACGATCTGAGCGCCGTTGGCAAAGTCGCCAAATTGCGCTTCCCACAGCACTAGCAGCTCGGGGCAATCGAGCGCATAACCGTAGTCGAAACCGAGTACCGCGTACTCTGAGAGCGGGCTGTTGTAGACGCAGAACCGCGCCTGATCCTTAGCCAGATTCATCAGCGGCGTGTAGCGCTCGCGTGTATGCGTATCGTAAAGCACCGAGTGGCGCTGCGTAAATGTTCCGCGGCGACTGTCCTGACCGCTCAGGCGAATCGGCACCCCTTGCGTGAGCAGCGTTCCAAAGGAGAGTGCCTCTGCCATGCTCCAATCGAGCGGTAACTTGCCGGTCACCATATCGAGCCGTCCGCCCAGCCACCGCTTGATCTTTGGGTTGAGCTCGAATTTCTCCGGTTCGCGGCTCAGGCTTTTACCCACTTCAGTGACACTTTCTAACGAGACCGCCGTATCGACGGGATCCAATAATTCCGGGGTCGAGAGCGGCTTGCGAATGGCAGGAACGATCGATTTCGTCGCCACTTTGCTCTTGGTGAGTGCGGTGTTCAGTTTCTCTTCCAATTGCGCCTTGAACGTACGCACTTCTTCAGGAGTGATATCGCCGAGCTTCACGAGATGCCCGAAAAAGATGTCGCTGATCGGCGGGTGATCTTCGATTGCTGAGTACATCAGCGGTTGAGTGAACCGGGGTTCATCGCCCTCGTTGTGACCGTGCCGACGGAAGCAGTACAAATCGACCACCACGTCTTTATGGAACTTTTGCCGGAACTCAAACGCCAATTGAATCGTAGCGACAGCCGCCACGGGATCATCACCGTTTACGTGGAAGATCGGCACACCCAGCATCTTGGCCATGGCGGTGCAGTAGGGGGTGGAAGCGCCATCCTTCGGAGATGTCGTGAACCCGATTTGGTTGTTAATCACGATGTGGATCGTTCCACCCGTTTTGTACCCTTCCAGCTGCGAGAGATTGAAGGTCTCGGCAACAACACCCTGGCCGATAAACGCCGCATCGCCGTGGATCAAAATTGGCAACACCTTCTCACGCTTCTCGGTGTCGTGCATTTTCCGCTGACGTGCGCGCGCCCGACCTTCAACAATAGGACCGACCGCTTCCAGATGACTCGGGTTCGGTGCCAAACTCAGGCCGATCTTGGCTCCAGTCGAAGTAGTAATCACCGATTCAAAGCCGAGGTGATACTTCACATCGCCATCGCCCAGTTGAAAGCCAGGGGCGTAATTCTCAGAAAACTCATTGAAAACGTACTCGTAATCTTTACGCAGAACGTTCGCCAGAACGTTGAGCCGACCACGATGCGCCATGCCCATCACAATCTGTTCCACGCCGCGCTTCGGAGAATCTTCCAACACCTTGTCGAGCATCGGGATCAGCGTCTCGCCGCCCTCAAGCGAAAACCGCTTTTGGCCTTGATACCGCGTATGCAAGAAGCGCTCAAACAACTCGCCCTCCAACAGATGATGCAAAACCCGCTTGCGCTCTTGCGCCGTAAAATAGTCCTTTAAGAGAACGCCCGTTTCCAGTTTCTCGCGCACCCAGAACCGAACGGTGTAGTCCTCAATATGCATGAACTCAATGCCGACATGGCCACAGTAGGTGTCCTTCAGCAGCGTGATGATATCGCGCAGCTTCATCACGGTGCGCCCCTGAGCTCCTTCGAAATCAAATTCGCTGTTGAGATCGGCTTCCGTCAGTTGGAAATGGCTCAATTCCAGTTCCGGCGCAGAGCGCTTCAGAAGGTGGAGCGGATCCAATTTAGCGGCTTGGTGACCAAGCGTCCGGTAGGCGTCCACTAACCCGTCCACTCGTTCCTGGAGCGGGCGGCTTACGCCACTAGGAGCACTAGGAGCACCGGTTACGGCTCCCGCACCACCACGGAGAGGGGGCTGTTGGCAACCCAGTTCAAACCCAGAGAAAAACGCCTGCCATTCTTCTCCGACAGAATTCGGGTCACGCTTCCAGTCTTGGTAAAGTTGATCCAGCACAGCACTGTTTTCGCCCGTAGGCGCCATCGATCGAGAAACGGGGTTGGAGTCGCGAGTCAAACTAACTCCATTCGGCTTGGTCGTCATAGTTGTAGGGAGCAAACCCTACTCGAACTTAACGGGGCGTGCAACCCCTGGGCAATGTACAAGTGAGCTCTTAGGATTTGCATCTCAATGCAATGTAAATCGCTTGTAGTAAGGTATTTGCGAATAGTTTCGACCATCGTTTTGAGATGCCGCAAGAGCTTCAAAAGCCTCCTCAAGAATTACAACTTCGTAATGTTTGGGTTCTCGGTGCTATCGCGTTAATCTGTTGCGTAAGCGCAAACCTCGATGAATCGGGTGTGGCGTGATGCGCTTTAATTTTGGCTACGCAACACCAGCCGGGTAAACTGCTATATGGCGAGAGTCTTCTTCACAAGTGATTGGCATTTGAATCATGCCCGAATGATCTCACATGCGAAGCGTCCTTTTCGGTCCGTTTCGGAAATGAACGCCGCACTCATCCACAATTTTAATTCGATGGTGGGACCGCGTGACGACGTTTGGTTTCTAGGCGACTTTGTTTTGGGTGAAAAACGATTCGAGAATGCCAAAGCTTTTTTGGAAAAGATTCGCGGTAAAAAACACATGATCTTGGGTAATCACGATCCTCGAACGAAAGAGTTTTTTAAACTGTTCGATTCGTGTGCCGAGTACCGGGAAATCAAGGTGGAAGGCCAACGGATTTGTCTCTTTCATTACGCGACTCGGGTGTGGAATCGATCGCATCGGGGCTCGTGGATGCTTTACGGACACAGTCACGGTTCATTACCGGACGACCCGACGAGTCGCTCCATCGATGTGTGTGTCGATTGCCACAACTACTTTCCTATCTCGTTTGACGAAGTGACTGCTATTATAGCGACGAAATCTTACGCGCCGGTGGATCACCATCGCGAGACGGAGGATGAAGGGGATGAGTGATTAGATCCACGAATCAATTCGCGAATCGAGCGTGAACACCTGTCCGGAAACGTGGTCGAGCGTCGCTAGGAATGCGATGAAGCGTGCCGCGTTTTCTGGCGTGTTCATGCGACCCAGAGTCAGTTGCGCGCGCACTTGTTCCAGCCGTTTCTCCTTCACGGAGGCGGTCATCTTCGTCTGAAGAAAGCCGGGCAACACGACGTTGCAGCGAATGTTTTGTGCGCCGTATTCTTTAGCGATGGAGGTGGCCAAGCCGTGCAGGGCGGCCTTGGTGGCGGAGTAGACCGTTTGCCCGGCAGCACCCGCCCGGCCTGTGCGCGAGCCGATGAGCACGATGTGCCCGCCACCCGCCCGCAGCATCAGCGGCAAAGCGGCTTGGACACAGCGAAACGCACCGGTGAGATTGACCGAAACGGCGTGGTCGAGATCGGACGCAGAGACGGTGGAAAGAAGGCCGTCTTTCGAGACTCCAGCACTCGCGATGAGCACATGGATAGCGTCGAGGTTCCCGAACCATTCCTGAACGGAAGTGGCCGAGCGCACGTCAAGCTGATCACGGCCCGGCGCGGAGATTTTCCATGAGGTCTCGAGATCGTGTGAGAATGCGAAGATCAGGGCCTGCGCGAGATCGCCGCGACCTCCGGTGATGACAACATTAGGCATGGCTAGTGAACGGGAATGTCGACGGTTGACGTCCTATCGGCGATTGAAGAATCATACTCGAAATGCTCGGTCCGAATATCCTAAACCACGCGCTCACCCGGTGTCTACCTCGGGTGCCCGTTTACTGCATCGAGTGTGGTCACAAAACTGAGTTGGATAAGCCAGGCCGAAAAGCAATTTCCATAGTGGTGTTAACGGGCGTTCACGATGAAATCCGAACGACCGCCAGAAAGTCCCGCATTGCTGCGGATTTCTTTAAGCAATTTCCGAATTCGAAGCATCCGTTGATTATAAAATTATCGCCCGAGCGGCTGTGCGTGCTACGGCGTAGAAGTAAGGAGCAAGATGCGGCCTTTGAAGCGGCCCTGGAAAAAGAGGTAGAACTGAAGCGAATGATTGAGAATGAAAATCTTTTCAATTCTCGAACTCTCGCAGAATCGGAGTCCATTCTAGAGGAGAGGGAAGCGTTTATTCGTGAAAAAGCGATGTCTTGCCCGGCTTGTAAGTCGGGTTGGGTGGCGTATCGTCGAGATCAGGAACGTGATTGTCCCCATATAGAAAAAATATTGCATTGGAGCGAAAGTTTAGAGGTGCAATTGCCACGGGATAATGGCAACTGGCGGGTGGAACACAGGGAATCAAAAGCAATAGCGCGCCTCTCGAAAATGCTGGATGAGTTGCTGAACGAGCATGATGCCGGTTGGCACGGATGGTCTGGCGGAGGTTCAGTGGTAACCACAATCGTTCTTCGGACAAAGCAGATCGTTTGGAGGAACTTGCGCTGCCAATCGTGAGACAGGAACGTCAGAAGTTCTCTATGGTCAAGTTACCGAGCAGACGAATCGGGATGAGCCACGAAGCGGACGAAGATCCCCTGTAAGACATGTCGTCCTAGAAGTGCGCTTGCGCAGGCGCGGTTGATTGACTACTCTTCCGTGCTTCCGTTTTAACGGTTCTGATTTCATGGCATTCCTAGTTCAAAAATATGGGGGCACCTCTGTGGGCACCCCGGAGCGCATTAAAAATAATGTCGCCAAACGAGTGAAGAAGTCTCGCGATGCGGGCGATCAAGTCGTGGTGGTGGTGAGCGCCATGTCGGGCGAAACGGATCGGCTGATTCGCCTGGCCAAAGAGATCTCGCCAGAGCCGAGCACGCGCGAGATGGATATGCTCCTGGCGACCGGGGAGCAGCAGACCATTGCGCTGACCGCGATGGCGCTTCATGAGCTGGGTGTCGAGGCGGTATCGTTGACCGGTGCTCAGGCAGGAATCATTACCGATGGCATTCATACCAAGGCGAAGATTTCGGACATCACACCGGACAAGATTCACGAGTACCTGGACGAGGGCAAAGTCGTGATCGTAGCCGGTTTCCAAGGCGAAAACGAGGACGGAGATATCACCACGCTCGGCCGGGGGGGATCGGATTTAACGGCGATCGCGCTGGCGGCGGCGTTAGAAGCGGACCGTTGCCAGATATACACAGATGTGGATGGCGTTTATACGGCTGACCCTCGTCTCGTGCCGCATGCTCGTAAATTACAGCAGATTTCCTATGACGAAATGCTGGAGCTCGCCAGTCTCGGCGCGAAGGTGATGCAGGCGCGCTCCGTGGAGTTTGCGAAGAAGTTTAACGTGAAATTTGAGGTCCGCTCAAGTTTTAACGAGAACGAGGGAACCCTAGTTACTGAGGAGCATAAAGATATGGAAGATGTGGTGATTCGCGGTGTCAGCTTAGAGAAAAATCAGGCGAAGATTACGATTACCGGTGTGCCGGATCGACCCGGCGCGGCGGCAAGCCTCTTTTCGGCGCTAGCCCAGGCAAATCTGAACGTGGACATGATCATTCAGAACATCTCTCTGGAAGGCAGCACGGATGTCACGTTCACCTTGAATCGCGATGACCTGAAAGCCGCTCAACGCGTGATCGAAGCGCAGGTGCAGACGATCGGGGCGCGGGGTTTCGTCGCCCGAGAAGGCATCAGCAAGCTCTCCGTTGTGGGCATCGGTATGCGCTCGCACTCCGGCGTAGCGGCAACGCTCTTTTCCGCGCTCGGTTCTGCCGGAATCAACATACACATGATTTCCACGAGCGAGATCAAGATTTCCGTTGTCATTGAAGAAGCGGAAGGCCCTCGCGCCGTGCAGGTGGTCCACGACGCGTTTAAATTGGGCAACGGTGTTGAAGTGAAGTAGGCGTTTCGCAGCCTGCCGACGGAAACGCCGTTTTCTCAACCGTAAGGTTCGTAGATATAAAACGCAAAGAGGCTCCAAATGGCCGCGACCGTCAAAATATAGGCGATTGTAAATACAGTGGCGTTTAAAACGGGCGGCAAGGGATCGTCGTCTTCGCTTGGCACGAGCAAGATCTTGATAAATAGACCAATGCCAATAACAGGTCCCCATAACGCAAAGAACATCCACGATTTGATGAACCATAACGGCAGCACCACAATCAGAATGCAACACGACGGAGAGCCGATGACGGCGTAGGCCACTCCGTTGAGTGCTGAAAGGGCAATCTTGTACGGCTTATTCATGGTGCAGGGTCACGTGGAAGGCAAGAAACCGACGCGATTTTCGCGATAAACCGATTGCACTACCTTCAGAACTGCAAGGGCGTCGTGCAACCCAGGATTCGGTTCTCGGCCCTCGGTAATATCGCGATAAAACTCTTCGAGCTCGAGCTTCCAGGAGTCGTCGATTGCGGGGAACTCGCGCACCGTCGTGATCGGCGGTCCCATCTCGGGTTTCATTTGATAAAACGTGAGCTTTTCAGGACCGTAACTTCCGCCAAGTCCTTCCACCAAAATCTTGGCGTCGCGACCATAGATCTCCATGGAGAAGAGGTTCTTCCACTCAGAGCAACTGGCGTGTAACCAAGCCACTTGCCCGTCTGCGGTCTCCAGTTCCAAGAACGCGTTATCGTCCACTTCCATCTTCCAAAAGAGGGTCTTCACGAGGCCATGAACGCGCGTGAAATCGCCCAGATACCAGCGCGCCAGATCGATCAAATGTACGCCCTGATCGATCAATTCCCCGCCGCCGGAGAGCCGTGCATCGGCCCGCCATTCCTTCTCGTAACCGACGCGACCCCCGTGGCCGTACCGTGCGCGGACAAACAGCATCGGGCCCAGATCGCCCCGCGCCACGTGTACACCCGCTAGGCGTAGTCCGGGGTGAAACCGATGGTTGTAGCCCACACGCACGCGCTTTCCCATCGTCGCTTGCAGACTTAGCAGGCCCTCCAACTCGTCCGCCGAACGCGCCCCCGGTTTTTCCACGAGGACATGTTTTCCCGCCTCAAGCGTCTGCCGCGTCAATCCCGCCAGCGAATCGTGGAGTGTGGCGATAATCACCAGATCCACCTCATGATCTGAGAGCACGCGACTCAGTTCACCCGTGCCCGAAGCCCCGGAATGCAAAGCCGCCAGCGATTCTGCTCGTGTAGCGTCTTGATCGGCTACCCACTTCAACCGGAAAAACTGTCCGTTCCCCGCGCTGGCTAAGGCCGCCGCTCGTTTCTTACCTATGAGACCCGCACCAATAATGGCAGCCGTCAACGTAGCGCCCATCTTAGGAATCGCCCCAGTTGAGTCCGCGATCCTTGGGTACAATGCGGCGCAGCGTGTAGATGTCACTCGCCATCAATTCGTTTTTGTGTTCGGCGTCGAATGGCCACGGATCCCAGGGCGCACTGATGAGTCGACCAGTGATGCCCGGCTCAGTGACCAGATAAACGCCGAGTTCCGCCGCGCGGGCGATTGATGCACCGCCATTCTCATGTTGCTTGATCGCCTTTTCATAAGCGACCGGTCCGACGACTTGTGGTCCCGCTTCCAGCACCTCACTTAGCATCCGGGTGTTCAGCGCGCCAGGCGCAAGCGCATTCACGGTGATTCCACTCCCGCTCAGCTCTCCGGCCAAGGTTTCGGTAAATCGAACCACCGCCGCTTTCGAGGCTGCGTAGGAGCTAAAGAACGGAAGTGGAGCCGTGGCACCACCACCGGAGAGATTGAGGATCGAGCCCTTGCCCTTGGCTTTTAAGAGAGGAATCGCGCGCTGACAAGTCATCACAACGCCCTTTAAATTGATTTCGATCGTCAACCACCAATCGGCGAGCGGCGTGGTCTCTACCGGTCCTTTTGGCCCATAAATCCCGGCGTTATTCACCAAGATATCGAGTCCGCCCAGCTGTTCCGGAAGGTGCTTTTGAAACAGCTCCGCCACTTCCTCTTCCCGAGATACATCGCAGAGGCAAGCCCCGAGCTTTTGCCCAGGAGAAAGCGCTTTGGCCACTTCTTCTTGGAAGGTCTCCAGAGCATCGGCGGTTCGCCCGCAAACCAGGACATCGGCACCCTCTTTCACAAACGCCTCGGCAATGGCGCGGCCCAAGCCTTGGGTGCCTCCGGTTACTAATGCTCGCTTTCCCTTCAGTTTCATTTGTGATCTCCCCCCGATTCGATTGGCGCATAAGGCCGTTTGAATGCGATTCGCCACTCTCTCAGCCCCGTCTAAAAAATCGAGAACGAACTGAGCGGGGGAATGGGTCAAATGCAAAATGTTACAAAGCTGCGTCAAGTTCATGACTTTTTATTCGACTTATCTTTAATCATGGTTTACATTTGCCCATGCCTACCAAAGACACGCGCACCAAAGGCGAACTTGAAGATCACGCCGATCATGGAGTCAAGTCTCACGATCTGCATAAAGACCGAAAAGTCAGACACTTCCACGGCCCAGCGGGAATGAGTCTCTGCTGTAAAACGGGTGCGCTGCGCACTCCACCCGTCGAAGAGCCGCGCAAGGAGTGACGCGGTTAGCTGGCGTTTTTGCTTCGATTCAGCGAATCAATGAGCAGCGCCAGCCACTCGCTCGGGTCACTCGTTATTGGGATCTGATAGCGTTTCGTTACAATGTAGACGTTGCCGGAGCGATAAAACTCCCTGGGACAATAGACCACGCAGGGGCGCGTGTGAAATAGCCCCAGCTCCAAAAGCGTGATCGGCGCACGTGAATTTGCGGAGAAATAATAACCGCGCACGCTCGCTTCTTCTTGCCCCTGAAGTTCCCACTCCACCTGCTCACGAAACTGCGCATTTTCCGGGGTTTGCTCCCAACTGGCGTCCCACTCGTCTCGCCGGGGATTGAGGATGATCAAGTCGGCCTCTTTTTTGAAAAGCTCAGTGGCTGCCCAATCTTGCCACTTTTCGGCAGAGCCCATGTCAATCGAGCCGCCTAAAAAAATCGATTTTTGTCCGGAGAGCGTAGGGAGAGGGGAGGGTGGCTTGAGAATCATATCACTTTAAATCGCTGTGGAGTTCTCGGCTCGTTCATTAGACACGAGAGTAGCAGGCCGCAGATAATTCACACCTGAAAAGCCAAATCTCACGGTGGAGGCGGAGCGACGTTATGATGTTGCGAGTAGGCTGCTGATAATCTCCCAAGACTGCTTTCCGGGCGTCAATCAAACCAGCCCCCTTTTGAATTGACACAGCTCCCATGATGTTTTTGACTGTAGTCGGAGCGTTCTATCAGCAAATCATTCTAAGACATCCACTTATGCAACATGACATCTATCAGACCGGTGGTATCGAATCTGAGAATGAAGCAAGCCCGGCGCAGGAACGGGATGAAGCACCGACCGGATTTGGGACGATGGGCGTTTACTGGATGTGGGCGTCGGTTGTCGTCACGCTAATGGGCGTGGCGGTGATGTTCGTCGGGATTTTCCAGAACTGGGAGAGCCAGGGACGTGTGCAACAGCAGATCGATAGCGTGACCGGGCAGATCACATTGTTGAACCAAGCGGTGAAAAATCAAGAGAGCGCGCTGGGCAAGATTTCGGATGCCCGGGATGAGCTGATTCAGGCGCAAAGTAGCAGCATGGATTTGATGCGGAAGCAGGTGGAGATGACGAAGCAACAGCTGGCTGAGCAGGTGGATGAAGTTCGCCGGACGCAACAGCAACTGGCTGAGCAAGAGGAAAAAATCTTGCGGGCGCAGGCGCAGATCGTGAACGCGCAGATGACGCTCTATGGCAACCAAAGCAACTTGGCGCTGAGCGAGAGTCTGTTGGTGCGCAAAATCAATTCACTGAACGCGCAGACGCAAGACGCGGTCACGGCGATGCAAACGCAAAACCAGGCCCAGGCTCAGGAGCAAGCGGCCTCCGGCGATACGATTCCGGTAGCACCGCCGGTAAAGGTTACCGACGATGAAAATAACCACGCGTCAAGCCGCGATTTTAACAGGGCGCTACCCGTTTCGAACCCGAATGATCCGCCGCAAGGGGCTCTCGTGCGCGGCCCCCGTATTCCCCCTGCTGGCGACGAGACGAATTCCCTGCCGCAAGATAGCCAGACGGGCACGGCCCGTCCGTAATTTGGAGCATACATTTGTCCTGCCGCTCATGCCTTGCCAGTTATGAAAAAACCGCGCAATCTCGCATAAGTTATTGGTCTGTAGGCTGCTAATGGCCGAGGCCGACTCAATCTGTGCATGACTCTCGAAATACTATCGGCGCATTTCAAGGATATGATGCAAGCATATCCGCAATTGGTGCCGGCCTTTGCCGAGGAATTTCGATACGCGTTCTCGGCGATCGACCAAATCCGATCCCTAACCGGCGAAAGCGAATCGGAACCGGAAGATAAAATCTGCCTAGCCGCAACCAACCGTGCAGCTTGCATTATAGCTGCACATCGTAAGGGTAAAACCGCTCTGTAACTGTTGACGTTGAGGGGGCAGTGCTTCATATCTAACACATGTCAATGTCGGTGCTTATTTTAGATCCCTCCTCTGTGGGACGGTTGATCGCCAAACAAGCGTGTGACCAACTGGGGTTCCGCGGGCACTCGGTGATCAGTGGAAAATCGGCACTCGATACGTGTCAGACGGTGAATCCTCACGTGGTGGTGCTCGACTGCGCGATTCCCGATATGTCCGTAAGCGCGTTCTGCCGCTTTCTTGTGGCGACGCCTTTACAGCGGGTGCCAACGATTCTTATTACGGGCGACAACGTGATTAGTTTGATGCACTACTTTCACGAAGTCTCCTTGATTCAGGATTACCTGATGAAACCCTACCAGACACACGCGTGCAAAACTGCGATTCATCGCGTGGGCGAAAATGCCCGAGTCAAAACAGGATCAATTCCCGCGCTGGAGGCGAGAAAGCGAATGGCGCAAATGCGTAAGCTTGAGTCGGACCTTGCGGTTAGTCCGAACATTGAGGGCCATCTGCAGTTGGCTCAAGATTACTTTGACATGCAGATGTTTAAGGATTCGAACCGACAACTCTACAAAGCGGCGCTATTGGAATCTCCAAATGTATTCCCACGACTCGCCGGAGTGATACGCCCGAGCCATGAGCTTCCGAATGTCGTGCAATTGATCGCAGCCCAGCGCATGTCCGGATTTTTGCGATTAACAAATGACAAACTCGGAACCGCTGAGGTCCATTTTTTCGAGGGGCGCATGATGAACGCAACGGGCGGCGGTCTTGAGGGAAAAGCGTGTGTGGAAGCGTGTCTGATCAGCCATCAAGGGGAGTACGAGTTTTATGAAGGGCTCTTCAGTACGGAAGATGTCATCGGAATGAAGACGGAAGAGTTTCTGGCCGCCTTCCAAGAGCGCAACCACCGTTATTAGTGTTTTCCGCCGAACAAACAAAAACCCGCTGGGGAGATCCAGCGGGTTTTCGGTGAAGAGTGTTTCTAGAGATGAACTACGGAGCTGTCACCGTGTAGGTCGAACCTGTCGGGACCGAGAAACCAGAGTCAGTTAGGTTTACCGTGAAGGAACCACCCGTACCGGAAGCAATCGACTTGTTGAACTTCGAGGATTGATCGAGGTAGGCGGCGGTGACACCGTCAGTTCCCCAGGGAATCGTCGGGCCGGAGGTGAGAGTTACCGAGCTGGAGGTCAGCGTTGAACCCGTGCCGGTAGCTGAAGTGAGCGTCGGAGTCGATCCTGTGTTGGAGCAGATAAGAAGTGTATCAGAAGGGTCTGTACCCGTGAGAGGACCGCTGGAGTTTACGACATATTGCCAGCAGTTGTTCGTTGGAGCCAAAGTCACCGTGCCACCTGAAGGAGTGGCTGTCTTCGCCGTCGTGTTGGGCAGAATCAGGTTAGCTGGATCAGACAGATACTTGCCATTGAAGAGCAACTGAAACGCTGTGTATGAGGTACCCGTGGCTGCGGGGTAGCTGCCGTTGTTATCATTCGAGTAGAGGAACATGGCGATCGCGATGTTGTGCGCATTCGCTGCCGAGGATTGTTCCTTCGCGCTTTTGAGAGCACCGAAGATGGCGGGGAGGCCGAGGCCGAGCAAAACACCAATGATGGTGATGACGACCATGATTTCGATTAGGGTGAAGCCACGCTGGCTTTTGGAAAATTTAATACTGTTCTTCATAAGGTGAAGTTAATTGAATGAAGCTTCGGCGTCAATTTAAGAAATAGCTTTTTCTTTGCTGAGCGTTTCCTTGACGTTTGCCTTCCCTTTTCAGAGATTTGGTGTACACCCTAGCGGGATAGAAAAACCTTGTGGACTCGCGCGATGGAATGCCTGTAAAACTAATGGGATTACGTATCGCCGCAGAGTATCTGCCGGGACGGAGGGCTAATGCAACTTTCAATAGATGATATCATTCGTCGGGAATGCGTTCCGGTTCGGGACTGTATGTTGACCGTAACGGATGTGAACGGTGAAGCCGGTTTCTTGTACTTTAAGGATGGTGAGCTCATAGAGGCGAACTACGTGACGCTCTGGAGCAAAGAGGCTCTGGGCCACATTTTAGCGTGGGAACTCTCTGAGCACACTGTGGCTCCGCTGCCCCTGGGCATCAAGCGTTCGCTGTGGGACAATCTCGATTCACTCCTCCAGATGGTTCCCACTGGTGATGGAAGCCGGGGATCATCGGAATCGGGGCGCTCGCTAAAGCCGGCCAGTCCGTTTGATCGGTATAAGGTAATTCCGGAACTGTATCGCGTGATATTGATCGAAGGAAACACGACGACCGTAGCGTTTGATACGGCTACGGAGCCGGATGACGTGAACGAGAGCCTGGATTGGCTCCGGGATTACTGCTCGCGGGTAAAGACGGTGGGAGACTCGCTGGGATTCGGTGCTCCCAACCGCCTGAAGTTGGACACCGATAAATACCAGATTTTGGCGATTAAAACGGGTGAAGGCTATACGGCGCTGCTTCGCCGAAGCGAGGCCAGCAGTGAAGATTTAGAGGCCGATTATCAAAGCCTTGTGCATGATCCCGGTTATTGACACAATTGAAGAAGAGGTGATTCACGTATGAAGCTAGATAATGCACTTAAGAAAATCTCAGCCATCGGCGGTGTGAAGGCGACCTTCGTATTCGACCAAACTCACTCCATCGTGGCCCGGGATATGCCCGATCAGTACAGCAATGAGGTGCTCAAGCACATCGCCAGTCAGCTGGCGCAGCTGAGTGATTTCAGTCGGCAAGTCGGAATCGCGACCCGGGAATTTCGCATGGTCTTCACCAAGTACGCGATTTATGTGCGACGCTTCGCCAAATTCTTCCATCTTGTGGTTTTCATGGATAAGGACATGCAACCGCAAGATTTCCGGCAACCCTTTAACTTAGCCACGCTGGTTCTTGAAAAGACCTTACGAAGCGAGGACGCCGCACAATCGGCCACGGGGCTCTCCAAAGTGGCCATTATCGCCGAACAATTTCTACGGGAGAAGAGCGAAAAGGACGATACCTTTGCCGGTCAATTCCGAAAGGTCTGCGTGAAGTGCATGGGTCAAACGGGGCGCGATCTTGTCGATTACGTGATTGAAGAGGGCTTAATGACGCTGCCGCTCCGTCGTGAATCCGATATGCGCAAGTTGCAGAGTCGCGTTCTTTCCCACATTCATCATCCGCTCAAGCGCAAAATGGTGGAGACTGAGGCTGACGCGGTCTTAAAGAAGATCCTTGCACAGTAAAGCGGCTTGGCCTGGCCAGTGGTTAATACGTTGAGCGGCTTGCCGGGGACTAACGCCTAAGTGAGTTAAATTTTCTGGAATTTAACTCGATTCCCACTCGACACGGGGTGAGTGATTGGGGAGAGTATCCAGGACCTCGGCTGGGTACTTGCCTTAGCCTGATGGAGCAGACCTCTGAACACTTAAACCTTAAAGATTTTAACCTATGTCTTCATTCACCTCTTCCGATTCGAAACGTCCTGCACTTCCGCCCGATCTCTCCAGAACGTCTAACCCTTCTTCCTCTTCTTCTATGGCTTCCAAAATGACGGTTTTGACGAACGACTGCGAATTCCGTGGTGCCCTGGCGTTCTCGGGTGACCTTCAATTGCACGGACGTCTCGAAGGAACGATCGAATCTGAGGGCGGCACGCTGACCATCGGAGAAGAGGCTGTTGTCAAAGCGGAGATTCGGGTCAATGACGTCATCGTTTTCGGCAAAGTTCAGGGCAATATCACCGCAACTGGTCGTGTGGAGCTGAAGGGCAAAGCCCAAGTTTATGGCGATCTGAAGACAAATCGCCTAGCGATCGAAGACGGCGTGGTGTTCGTCGGTCAGTCGGAGACCCTCTCTACCAAGAATGATGCTCCTACAGAATTCACGAAGTTGTTCACGAAGCTCGGTGCCACTTCCAAAGCAGTCAACGGCACAGCGGCAAAAGCCTAGTTCATCCGGCCCACGATGTGGACCGTGGTCATTCTCGCGGGTGGTCTGGCGACGCGGTTACGCCCGATCACCGAGACGATTCCCAAGCTTCTCGTGCCCATTCACGGGCGGGCGTTTGTGGAATATCAACTTGACCTGCTGGCGAAGCATGGGCTGCACCGAGTGGTTTTATGTGTCGGTCATTTGGGTGAGCAAGTGGAAACCTACTTCCGTGAAGGCCCTGGCAACCCCCGCTTAAACGCCTTTGAAATTCTCTTTTCGTACGATGGTGGTGCCGCTGGGATTACGAAACGACTCGGAACGGCCGGCGCGATTCGGCAAGCTCTCCCCCTTCTCGGCGAGCGCTTTGCCGTCATTTATGGTGATTCCTGGTTGCCGATCGATTTTCGCGCTGTTCTTGAGAGTTACGAAGAGACCGCTGAGCGCTTTTCGACGCTGATGACCGTGATCAGGAGCGGTAAAGAGCAGAGTAACGCGCGATTTAACGCCGCTACGGAAATCGTGGAGTTGTACGATAAGAAGAACCCGACGAGCGATATGCAGCACATCGATTACGGTCTTTCCGTCTATAGCGCGGAGATCTTCCAGCGGGACGCGTGGCGGGATCTGGACGATTTATCCGATGTTCAGCGGGAGCTTACAAAAGCAGGTGAGGTAAAAGGTTGGGAGACCCAGATTCCGTATGAGGAAGTCGGTTCTCATCTTGGCTTGACGTCGTTTTCTGCTTACGTGGAGAGGACTATGAATTTTTCACACACCTACCTGGAAGAAGTGGCCACTATTGCGCGAGAGCTCGACGCGGAAAAAATTGAGAAGATCGCGGAGGAATTGGTGCAATTGCGGGAGCGCGGCGGGCGGTTGTTTTTCCTGGGTGTCGGCGGCAGTGCTGCGAATGCATCCCACGCGGTAAATGATTTTCGGAAGATCGCGGGAATCGAGTGTTACGCGCCGACCGACAATGTCTCGGAGCTCACCGCCCGGACAAACGATGAAGGCTGGGCGAGTGTCTTCGTGGCGTGGCTTCAAGTGAGCCGAATTACGAATAAAGACGCGATTTTTGTGCTCTCGGTCGGTGGCGGAAATCTCGAGAAGAACATCAGCCCGAATTTGGTGGCCGCAGTCGATCTGTGCAAAAGCGTGGGCGCGCGGGTTCTCGGAATCGTGGGGCGCGACGGGGGTTACACCGCTAAGTGGGGCGATGCGGTGGTCATTGTCCCCACCGTGAGCGCCGACCGAGTGACGCCCCACTCGGAAGCGTTTCAGGGCGTCGTTTGGCACCTGCTCGTGTCGCATCCGAAGTTGAAGGCCGTCGAGACCAAATGGGAATCGACGAAAGCTCTCTGACGAAGTACTTATCAATCGACCGACCTTTTTTGGTGGCCGATTCAGTCGTTTGATATTAGACGACCACTTACAGGGTCGATCTCCGTGGCGTCAAACCCAGGTTTGCCTCGCTACGCTCGTTAACCCGTGGGGGCCTAGAGCCAGAAGGCATTTCAGGGCTCCCCTGTTAGAGAAAGATTCTGCCTCAAAAACCGTCATTCGAGGCGGAAAACTCTCGGTCCAGCGTCACTGTCCGGCTAAGCGATTAGCGAGCCGATTCTACGGGCTGAAGCAGGTATTTCAAGTTCTTGGGGAGGTGACAAATGAAGTCAAATACAGTTCGGAACAACCGCGCTAAAGAAATGGCTTCGCGATCAAAAACGATGGTGTCTGAGCGGAGTTGATGGAAGAAGGCTTCAGGTGTTTTCGGGATCTCGGCATCGGTCTCAATGAAGCTTCCAAACCTTCCGATATTGTAGTCTCTGTGGGCGTCTGATGTGCCGATCATGCGCTTGCTATTTTGCCGGGCCCATTTCTCGGCGAGACCGTTTGGCGTGAAGGAGAACGGAAGCAGGGGCAGGTGCAGATAGCACCACTCCACAGCATCAATGCAGTCGACACCCGCGTTCATTTTTCGAGTGCCTAGGCATGAAGGCAGCAGGTAGTAGGGATGCGGTGCGATGACAAAGATGTTTGGCTTTACCTTTTTAAGTGCGCGAACGTCGTCCCAGGTGATGTTGGCGGGATTGCGAAAATCCCCAGGCTGAACGTTGAGGACCAGCAGATGAGAGCGTCGAATTTCCGCTTCCACGCCAGGGATGAGGAGGAGTCCTTTCTGCCGGGCGTAATCGATAATTTCCGGCTGATCGAAAATGCGTCGGTGCCAGGTGATCGCCAAGACCGAGACGCCGTTTTCGACTGCGGCATCGACAGCGCGTTTGGCGGTGTAATTGAGTCGATCAATGGGGTCTCCGATCGAGTGGCAGTGGAGTTCCACCTTGTATCTATTTTGACTCATACCAGGGCTAACGGATAAACGGAATTTTCCCTGTGGCTGTGGGGCCTTTCACGACGCTGGCGCCCCCGCTTGTGCCCCCGAACGGCTCGGGGTGGCGTTCCGGGAAAGTCAGCTCAGAAACGGCCGATTTATCGAGGTGACCGAGACCCAACTTAAGAACTTTATCGTACTGGTTTTTGGCCGTAATCGCCATGGGAACATTGAGATGGTTTTCGCGAGCCAGATCGAGGGCGATACCAGAGTCTTTCGCCGCGTGAGCAGCGGTGAAAAAAGCTTCGTGTTCGCGATTGATCATGTCATCACCGTCGGTGATCAGAACACGCGAAGCCGCCCCCGCTTGGCCGAACACCTCTTTTACCGTCAGCACGTCCAGACCCATGGCCGAAGCAAGACCCAGCCCTTCGGCAAGACCAGCGGTATTGATGTTCATGACCATGTTCACGAGGGCTTTAACCTTCAGCGCAGTACCGAAATCCCCGACGAACTTCCGGGCGATGGAAATATCGTCCAACAATGGAGCCAGCCGCTCAAAGAGTCGGAGATCTCCGGCACACATCAGATAAAGCTTCCCGGAACGAGCCTGCGTGATGGAGGAGGCCATCGGCGCTTCGAGAACCTCCGCCCCTGCTGCATGGGCCAGCTTGGCGATCCGAACATGGACGTGTGGGCTAAATGTCGCGCAATTGATAAAGATTTTACGCGCTGCTTGCATGAGAAGATTGTCAACCGGACGCTCGTAAATCAACTTCATCGCCTGATCATCCGTCACCACGGTGAAGATAATATCGGAACGGGCGGTGACACTTTTCAATGAACCTTCCGGCTCCACTCCCAGTTCACTGGCAACGGTGGCTGCTATCTGCGGACGGGTATCGTTGACACAGGAAATGGGGTATTTTAGGTCAAACAGTCGCCGGGCGATATTACTGCCCATTTTCCCGACCCCGACGAAACCAATTTTAGGTTTAGAATAATCAAACGACATAATGAATCAAAGGAGGCTTAATCTCCTGGGAGAAAGTCCGCATTCAGTGAGAAATCGGTGGCGGATTCCTTAGCAACCATGCGTCGCTGAGCTTTCGAGATGGAGGTGTTTTCTGAGACGAGCTTCTGGAGATCTTCCGCGATCTTAGAGAGTTGAAGCGCCGATTTCTCGGCATCGGTCGCCGCTTGCCGCGTGGTGGTGGCGGCTGAGGCGACTCCGGTAATGTTCTTGGCGATGTCCGAGCTAGCGCGGGCCGCTTCTGAGACGTTCCGGCTGATTTCCTGAGAGGTGGTGGTCTGCTGGAGAACGCTGCTGGCGATGGTGTTTTGGATATCGCAAATCTCGTAAATGATCGTGGAGATCTGCGAGATCGCTTCCATCGCGCCCTTGGTAACGCTTTGGATTGTCTCAATTTTGGAGCCGATGTCTTCGGTCGCTTTTGCCGTTTCACGCGCGAGTTCTTTCACCTCTTGCGCAACGACCGCGAAACCCTTGCCCGCTTCACCCGCGCGAGCCGCCTCGATCGTGGCATTCAGGGCGAGCAGATTCGTTTGCTGCGCGATGGAGGAAATGACCTTGGTAATCTTTCCGATTTCGGCACTGCCTTCGCCTAAGCGGGTCATCGTGGCATTGGTAGCGTCGGCGGTTTTCACGGCAGACATGGCCACCCGGGCACCTTCAGAGGCGTTCTTAGAGATTTCCTTGTTGCTGGCCGTCATCTCCAGCGCACCAGTGGAGACGATCTCCACATTCTTACTCACTTCTTCAGCGGCGACGGAAACGGAGTTGGCCTGGTCAGCGGTGCGGCTGGCCACATTACTCATATTCTGGCTGACCTCCGTCATTTCCCCAGAGGAAGCGATCAATGTTTCCGCAATTTCTCGCACACGCCGAACCATCTGTTCGCGTTTTGTGTAGACTTGCAGATCCTCCTGGAGGCGCTTGTTTTGCATCTCCACTTCCATCAGGGTGCGGCTGGACTCCAGGTAGCGTGTGATATCAGAGACCTCCAGGATAATTCGCTCGGGATCGTCCGGTTGCCGTTTCGGCACCGAACGGAGCTTGAAATCGAGAATCACCCGACGCTGATCGTTGCTGATCACCTCGATGTCCTTCCTGACCTCATCGCCTTCTTTAGCCAGCGTCAGGGAGGAGGTGTAGGTCTCGCGGTCGTTTTCGTCACCGACCCAGAGAACCTTGTAAAAGGCTTGGCCCACGAGTGTTGCACGATCCTTGTTGCTGAACGCAACGGCAGCGGGGTTAACCTCGACGATGCTTCCTGACCCATCGATCAGCACCATCATCTGTTGAGAGCTCTCAAAAACAATTTTGAAAATAGGGTCGGTTTGAGGAGCGAAAGAAAAATTAAACAGATTCACGGACATCCTTTTTGGAACAGACTGAGAAAAGGTCAATCTCATTTGGAGTTATGACTTCAAACTAGCAGGCCGGTGAAAAACTCCCAAGAACGCATTGTAAGGAATTTTGTAAATGAAACGCCCGGCGATTTTGTATGAAGACATTTCATTCGCATTCATGGGTCATCGGAGCTATACCCCCATGACCCTTCACCCTTATCTAAGCATGGCCACTCGAACCGAACAGCCCGACGACTCCAAAAAAGCCCTACAATTGCGCCTGCGCAAAATGATGGGGCAAATTCGCTCGATCGAAACGATGATTGAGCAAGACATGTCGGCTCAGGAGATCCTGACTCAGGCCATCTCCGTCCGTAAGGCGCTCAAATCGTTCACGGAAGTGGTGATCCAAGAGCATGCAGCATCGTGTGTCGAAGGTTCGCCGAACCCGAAAGAAGCGCAGCGCAAACTGCGCGATCTGCTTTTGGTGCTGAAGCGTTACGTGGAATGAGTCTACGTCTTACTTCTGGTTTCGATCCTCTCAATCATTTCGTAATAACACGGTTCGAGTTCATCAAGAATCGTGCCGAGCTGTTTGATGACTGTTACGGCTTCCGCACTACAGGAAAATTCGGCCTCGTCCAGTTGGGTGCAGCAGATCTCAAAAGCGATTCCGAACTCTCCATGGGAAACAAGTTCTTTTACGTTCTGGATATCCAGTGAGCTAAGCGCGCCAGCCAGAAGTTTTAAAAGTGCTGTAAGTTTCTGTTCAAGGTTTCTGTAGTGTTCGAAATCCATAAGACATTACAAATGCGCCGAAGCCCCCGATAAACGCCACAGGCATTGTGAAAAACCATCCGATGACCGGCAGGAGGAACATCAGCCCCAACACGACTCCGCCTCGGAGCACTTGACGCCACCGCTGCCCTTCATCACTTAGATTAGCCAGGCCGCGACCGATTTGAAACGCGAGCCCGGCCGAACCGACAAATGCGCCGAAAGCAAAGGTGGAGAGAAATAAGAGGCCGATTCCCTGAAAAATGCCGTTGCCCATAAGCCGGAGCAGGCCGCCACCGAGCAAGAGGAATGGAGCTGAGGAGAGAAGGCCGATAAACACGCAACTGACCGGTTGGAGCTCGAACCGTTCACGGCACCTTTCGACGAGCGCGGGGCAAAGGGCAAAGGAAGCCAGCCAATAGCTTATAAAAACTAGGTAAAACCCCAGAATAATTAAGAAGTAGAATAAAATGTCAGCAAAAATCATTTCTTATCAACACATTGGAACCCCTCACGGATAACTTCAACTGCAAAAGCGGGGTAAAGCTGGAAATACCACTTTTTACGGTTTTGCTGAAACTTCTCTCCGGTAAGAAGGGTTGACGACCATTCCATAACCCTTATAGTCCAAGGCGTGGAAACATCCAGGATTCTGGTAGCACGCCTCGCTGGCCTCGGGCTCGTGCGAGTGATCGGTCGGGGTTCGTTTCAGAACGCGGGCTGTCTCAAGTCGTTCTATCAACAACTTTTAACGGAAGGAACGTGTTCCTTCGCCGTCGATCTGAGTGCATGCAGTTATCTCGATAGCACCTTTATTGGTGTGATTTTGGATCTCGGGCTCAAGCTCAAGAAGGCAAGCGCGGGGAAGCTTTATCTGTTGAACGTAAATGCCCGAAATTTAGAGCTGATTCGAAACCTCGGTGTCGATCGTCTCGTTTACTTGGATGTTCCTGAAGATCCGAATGTCCCGGAAAGCGAACCGATTCACACAGATCCCGCGCTTATCGCTGCACGTGCTGCGGTGAAGGAAGCCTCGCTGGAGGAGATCGCCGCTGGAACGCTGACTCGCGAGCAAGCGGGTCCCACGATTCTAGACGCACACGAAAAGCTCATGGACTTCGATCCCCGGAATGTGCCGAAGTTCAAGGACGTGGTGAAGTTTCTTCGCGAAGATCTGCACGCTACGTCTCGGTGAGGGGGCTCGGTACTCCGCCATACTCGGCACCGCCGTAAATCGCACTTCCCATTCTCCCTGCGTTTGGGATAAACAGCTCTGATATGGAACGCCCTTCAGATGAAAAGCCTTATTACGCCTCCGGTGCTGCGCTGGATGCGAAACAGCTTCGGGCGGGTCTGCTGGCCATGAGCGACGTGTTGCTGGAATACTTGGGCGCGAATGTCATCATGATCGCCATCTACGGCTGGGATAGCGGCTTACACCCCGCCTTATGTCATAAGGAGATGCAGGTTTCTCTGGAACGCCTTCAGCGCTTTCTAAAGGACTCCATGCGCCAGGAGATTCTCATCCCCGGCATCTCTGAGTTTTCCCTGCGCTCCCCTGAGGACATGATCCGGATCGAGTTTTTCCGAAATAAGGTCGCCACCTTCGGTGAAGATCTGATTCTCCAGGAGAAACTGTGGCTCTCAGTTCCGTGGAAAGACTACCCGATGTCGCGAGTCGATGGAAAAGACGTCGGTAGCGGCCCGGATAGCGGCAATCTATGGAATTAGACCATTCATGCGCACCTCGTTCGCGTTCACGTTTCGCCCACTGCTCCACCTTATATTATGTTTGGGCATCTACCTGCGCCTGGAATGTGTAATCGGGGGGCACTGGCCCTATTACACGCACGATCGGGATGATCACGCTGAGTACGTTCGGTACGTCCACATGACCGGGCGCGTCCCGCCACCGGAACTCTCTTTGGAATTCGGGCAGCAACCCATCTACTACCTGCTGGTCTCGCCGCTCTACCACTCCAACTGGGATTGGCGCGCGAATGACACGATGCTCGCCATCGCGGGGCTTTGCATCGATCTGGTCGGGCTCTGCATCGCGTTCTGCTCGCTCACATACATCCCGAGTGCTGTTGGTCGTTTTGCCTTTTTCACCTACATCGCGCTCACGCCGTCGTTTGTACTTGCGGCACCGTGCATCGGTAACGATGTCATGGTCCGCACGGCGGGGCTCTACGTCTTTTTCTGCACGCTCCGGTTAAACCGCTCTCCGCTGAACCCCTCGGCCTATGGCCTTCTCATCTTTGCGGTGCTCCTGGCGCTTTCGTCCAAGATCAATGCTCTCTGCCTGGTGCCGATCATCCCCTGGGCGCTCCTACGCACGTGGCAGGCGTGCGCTCCCGTCGCTCGGCTCCGGCTGCTCACGCAGAGGCTCCTGGTGCCTGCGCTCGGGCTCGCTCTCTGGCTCTCTCTCACGCTCATTCACGCCAATATCGGGCGGTCCCACTTCACCTTAAATCTGCTCACGCACATGAAGAATGATCCGACTCAATTCATTCCCGATACCGGCTGGAATTATCTCTTCAGCTTTCATCTCACCGATCTGATTCACTCGGCAGAAGCGAGTACCTGGCGCTCCCCTGCGGGCGTCCGCTTCTCGTACCCCACGTTTGTCTACGGAAACATGCTCCTGGGCGAGCAGGTCTTTGCGCACCCACTCGCGCTGGCGCAAGCCACGACACCTCTTTTTATCACCGGGCTCCTTCTGCCCATCAGTGGACTGCTCTTCTTCGCCTCGACGCTTTATCGAATGATCCGCGCCATTCCTAATAATTTGGTTCGGCAACTCGGATCGATATCCACACTCTCTTTAGTAATCGTGCCGTTGGCAGTCGCCGCCGTCTATTCGTTCATTGTCCAGCGTCCGATCTGTTGCCACGCCGATTTCCGGATGCTCTACCCAGCATTACCGTGGTTCGGCCTAGCGATCGCACGCGGGCTGGCGACTACACCGCGTCTTGTCCAGATCCTCCTGTTTTTGCCAATCGCGGCTTATGCCATCAGTGCCATTTGGCTGCTCCACCAGACGTACCAATATGGCTATACAGAGTGACCGAGAGCAGCCACGACGGTTAATTCAATGCGTCGAAGGAATCACGTAATTCTGGTTAACAATCCACATATTGTCGGTGTAAGCCGTCGATTTAATATATTGCACGCTCTGATCCGCAAAGGCGTAATTCGAGCCGCCAAAATACTCGGTCTTTTCCAGCACCACGTTTTGATCGCCGTCCTGCAGATCCATGTAGAAGTTATTTCCGCCGGGCTTTTGTACACCCAGGATGCAGAGGGCTGACGGGTTCGTAATCGTCGCCAGATTCACCGCCGCACTCGGATTGGAATAGGCTCCGATGTCGTTGAAGCCATTAAAGATGTAGGAACTGTTATTGGGACTGTTCACCAGCAGGTTTTTCAGGGGAATTTTGTTGGCAACGTTATCGCTGGGATCGATGTAAACGGAAGGATCGTTATTCACGTAAGAGAGCAGCAGAAGCGGCCATTTATCGCCGCCTCCTGTTTGCGTGCGGCCAGGCAGCGAACCGTTATTGTCCTGGGCGAAGGAGTTAAAAGCGATCGCCAGATTGTGCATATTCGAAGCACAACGCGCGCAATTGGCGTGCGGAATACAGAGAGCGATGGCACCGATGGAGAGGGCCACCAAGATGCCGATAATCGTGATAACCACCAGGATTTCCACCAGCGTGACGCCAGCACGGGACTTACGGTAATCGATATTTTTCCATTTCATAAGAGTTCCTTGAATGCTTTAAACCAACGTTCCTCAAAAAAGTCGCGATACCGCTTTGAAGCAAAGAAAGTGCCAGAGGGGGGAATCGAACCCCCGACCAAGGGCTTATGAGTCCCCTGCTCTACCGCTGAGCTACCCTGGCTTGGCTACGCCGCATACAGCAAAATCCACCGAAAAGAGCGTCCCGTAGTAAACCGAGCCTAACAGAGTACGGCAGTTCCACCGTGCGCGGCAAGCAAAATGGGGCGCTCTGGATCGACAACATCCGCACCATTGATCCGCTAAAACGGCCAGAAATCAGGGTTGAAATGCCTCATCCCGCTTCTTAATCCGCCCTAATGAATTACAGGTGGTGACCGACTTTTTGCAATTATTCACCTTTTTGTTTCGCCACCAACGCACTTCTCCGCCTACGGTCTCGATGGCCAAGCGTGAAATTCCCCACCCAGAACCTCTCACTCCTCCGCGGCTCCCGGACCACCTCCGCACTTATACTCGCGGCACTGGCGCTTCTCCTATTGGCGGCTGGAGTTTCGCCGGTCATTTTTGATGATAACGAAGGGCTCTACGCAGGAGCTGTGAGGGAGATGTCGGAGCGTGGGGATTGGCTTGTCCCGACAAACAATGGATTCCCGCGCATCCAGAAGCCACCGTTGGTCTATTGGTGCATGCTCGCTTCTACAGATTCGCTCGGGTTTAATTCATTTGCGCTTCGGCTTCCGAATGGACTGGCCACGTTTGGCTGGATTTTTGCCACCTACCTCATCGCGCGACAGCTCGGCGGTGAACTGCTGGCGCGAGCCTCAGCTTTAACGTTGGCTTCGATGCTCGGTGTCATCATTTTCACACATCTCGTTCAGCCGGAGCCATTCCTCGCCTGTTTCACGTCGCTGAGTCTTTGGTCGCTCATTCGACTCTACCGTCAGCCTGCTCCAGACTCGCGCGCCTACCTACTGTTCTGGGTCTTTCTAGCCCTGGGAACACTCAGTAAGGGGCTGCACGGTGCGCTCTGGCCGCTGGGTGCAGTCGCGATCACCTACAGCTTAGCGCCCAGCTCACGCAGTTGGTTGCGCCCGGTGTGCTCGTGGTCGGGTATCGCGCTGTTCGGTGTCCTGGTCCTTCCCTGGTATCTCTACATGTCAGCTCGTTTCCCTCATTTCCTGTACGCCCATTTTATCAATGAACAGGTCGGTGCCTCGCTCAATTGTCGGTATCCGCCCGATGCCAAGACGGTTCCGCTAATTCAGTTCTACCTACAGCATCTCCTATTCTGGATGCCATGGCCGCTCTTCCTACCGGCGCTTGTTTCGCACCTTCCGGCGGTGCGCCGCTCCATACGGCCCGACCTCGCGCCAGTAATCACACTCCTAGTCACCTGGACGGTGCTCGTGCTCGTCTCGGTCGCATTCTCCACGCGGCAAGATTACTACTCTCTGGCGTGCTGGGGGGAAATCGCCATCCTTTTTGCACTGTTATGGATGTCGGATTCCAGCAAATCGGCCATTACACGAACGTGGCTTCTCATCCCCAGCGGCATGATTACCGCCTTTGCCGTCGTCTCGATCGGTTTCGCCCTTGTCTTACCGCACTATCTGAGCACCGCATCAAACACCACCGCACCAATTTCCCAGCGCGATACCTTCGCCGACGCAATCGCCGGAATTGCCCCGGATCTGTGGATGAAGTGCCTCCCGCTCCTTTGGGTCTTCAGTATTGCGCTTCTCATCGGCGGTGCGTTTGCCACTCTCGCGATCTCGCGCCGCCGCAGCTACATCGGCTTCTGTTCCATTGCTGGACTGGCCCTATTTCCCTACATCCTCTCGACAATTGCGTTTGGTTATCTTCAGTCCTACTTTTCGCTCGCTGAGGCAGCTCAACTGCTCAATCAAAAGCTAGACGCGCAGCCGGCCGCCATCGTTGCTTGCGAAGCCGCGCCGAACCAAGCCTCCAGCCTCTTTGCTTACCTTCACGGCCCGGTTCATTGGGTCAACGCCCCGTTCAACAATCAATACGCGCAACAGTTCCTGGACCTCGGGCATAATCTCTATTGGGATGAGCCGACGCTCCAAGCCACTTGGGACCAGCCTGCGCCGCTTTACCTCATTATTGAGCAAGATCGTCTCCCTTATTGGATTCAACACCTCAATCCCGCACCCACGGTCCTACTCCTTACCGGCACCCGCGTCGTCGTGACCAATGGTGCCAAGTAACCATCCTCATCATGCAAATCAACGAAGTTGTCGCCACATTCGATTTTGGTCCCATTCCGTTGGAGGATCTGTCGTTAACATTCAGGGTCGATATTTACCGAACCATCGGCAAGCGCCGACAGTTCTTTGCGCGAGTTTGGCGCTTTGAAATGTTTCGAATTCAACCCACGTTTCCTCAGGAGGAGGGCAAACCTTCCCATCACCCGTCCGATGAGACGATTATCCTGGAAGAGTTCATTTTTCATGTCGGGCGCGATCAATCTCGGGAATCGGCATTTGCAGTGTTACAGGACGTTCTTGCGCAGATTGGGGAGAAATTTTTGACTAGCGAGGAGACAGCCCTAGCTTTGGAGACGATCAAAGAGGAACTGGGCCACGTGACCTGAAGTGAAGGGGCTGCGCGTGAGCGTGGTCAAAAACGTTGCGTTTTCCTATGCATACGTCATGATGGCGGTTTATGTCTCTGCCTCAGCGAGCCATCGTTTTTTTGATTCAGATGTATCGGGTGATTTTCACGCCGGTAAAGGTCGCGCTTGGCGTCGATGGCTGCTGTCGATTCCGCCCGACCTGCTCGAAGTACGCGGAGATCGCCGTGTGCGAGCATGGGGCTTGTCGTGGCGCGTGGCTCGCAGCGGGGCGTCTACTGAAGTGCCACCCGTTCGGGCCATCTGGCTACGATCCGGTTCCTTCTAAAAACGGTAAGCTGGAAGGCAAGACGCTCGTCTCGAATTAATTGATAAGTATGGAACGCATGGATCGAGTTAGTTATTTCGGCACCGTTATTTGTCTGTTCCTCATGGTGATTTGGTTCATCTACATGGAGCGGCATTACCCGTCTGGCGTGTTCGGCAGTCACCGCCTGCCGGTTACCCCGATCACTTCCACCCAGGTGATCCCGCCTCTGGCCAGCAATATTCCGACACCAGAGCCGAAGCCGCCGCTCACCACTCCAACGCTTTCGCCCGGCAATCAATCGTCCGCACCGGCGAGTGTCCAGACCGGTGACGAGGTGGAATCTGAGCTTTCAAATGAGAAGGTGAAGGTGACGGCCACCTCCCGCGGTGCTTCTTTATGGACTGTCGAGCTCAAGACGCACTTTGAAGGCAGTGAACCCGTCATACTGAATCAAAACGGTTGGCACGGCATTATGTCGCTCATCGGCTGGAATAACCCCGCTGGTGCGGAAACGAATTTCAAGCTGGAGAGCGCCACTCCCACGTCACTCACCTACTCCACCACGCTTCCGAACCAGATCCAATGGACAAGAACCATCACGCTGAACCCGGACAGTTTCGTCTTGAATTTCCAGGACTCGCTCACGAATCCGACCTCTAGCGACATCATCCTACCAGACTATTCCCTGGCGCTCGGTCGATCCAATTCGTTACGGAGCGGCGGCTATAGGATCTTCGATAGCTACCTCGGCGGGTCGTTCTTTGGCACCAGCAAATCATGGCTCGGCTACAACTTTGGTCAAATCACCCTGAGCGATTTCAATTCCAGTACGTTCTTATTTATCTTTCGCACGCGAGGGGGCTCCAAGCTCGTCGATAGCACCTCTCGCGAGGCTCCTCCTCTGAAATGGGCCGCCGCGCAAAATCAGTTTTTTGCACAAATGCTCATCCCGCCGACGACCCATCCCATTACCAAAGACGTGGTCATCTGTTACAATAAAAATCGCGATTCCTTTGGCGATATTCCCCAGGGCAAAAACGATCCCGATGCGCAGCTCGACTCGTTTGCTGTGCTCTCCGCGTTTCCTGTCGGGCCCAAGCAAACGGTCACGATTCCCTACACCGTGTATGCCGGACCCAAAGAGTACGATCTTCTCTCGAAGCTCGGACCGACCGAAGCAGAGATCCTCAATTATGGAAATTTCTGGGTCTTGATCCTGCCGATGCGGTATTGCCTCCATCTTTTCTACCACTTCTGGGGCAGCTACGGTCTGGCGATCATGACGCTCACCTTGTTGATTAAGATCATCACGTGGCCCATTCAATCGGCCACCTATCGCGCCGGTAAACGCATGCAGGCTCTCGCTCCGATGTTAAAAGAGCTGAGCGAGAAGTTTAAAGATAAGCAGGACCGCCTCCTGAGCGAGCAACGAAAACTCTACTCTGAGTACAACATTAACCCGCTCGGCGGCTGTTGGATGGGCTTCATTCAAGTTCCTGTCTTCTTCAGCCTCTACTTCATGCTCCAGACGGCGGTGGAGCTGCGGAACACCTCATTCCTGTGGATCAAGGATCTGACCCAGCCCGATGCGCTTTACACGTTCACCTATGGAGAATCGCACTTCACCTTAAATTTGCTCCCGATCTTGGTCACCGGAACGATGATGGCGATCATGCGGATTACGCCTACACCCGGCATGGACCCGACTCAGGCGAAAGTCATGCAAATCATGCCGTTATTTTATTTAGGAATCTTTTATCAGTTCGGCGCGGCGCTTTCTCTCTACTACATCATCAATAACTCCGTGGCGATTTTCCAAGTCTGGCGTAATTCAAAGAAGCCTCTACCGCCTTTAAAAAAAAGGGAAGTAGCGAAGCCACCGGAGCAAGTCGTTAAGCAAGTTATTCGGAATCGGTAAGGCCTTGACCAAAAGGTCCGATTCGGTTTCAATCTTAGTACCAAATTGGGATTGAAGCTTGCCAGGATAAAATAGTTGAGTACTATCACAATTTAGTCTCGTGAATTAAATGCGGATTATTTTGCTCGTTTAACTCGGCCACCTCACACAATGACGCTCGAAGAACTTCGCTATAACGTTCTCGTCGTTGAAGATGATCGCATTACGCAGGACTTTCTGCGTCAAACCTTTCGACAATGGCTCGATTTTCAAGTCGTTGTCGTCGATTCGGCGGAAGCGGCAATCACGGAAATCGAAAAGAAAGACTGCGATATCTTACTCATCGATTTGAACCTGCCAGGCATGGATGGCCTGGAGTTTACGCGGTGGTATCGAAAAAAAGGTTGCGACGGATATATCCTGATCACGACGGCACCTGGCTCCGTGGACCGGGAATCGAAGCTGCTCCGGCGAATGATTCAGGCCGGTGCGAATGATTATCTCTCGAAACCCTACCACCCCCGTTTACTGGACCTTCGCCTGGAAGTGGCTCGTGCTCACTCACGGATGATGCGGGAGCGTAAAGTTCTTCAAGATGCGTTAAAGCGTGAACGCGAATACACCTCCGCCATCCTGACGGGCTCATCGACGTTACTTGCCGTATTGGATCAAGACCTGCATCTCATCCAGACCAATCCCGCCTTTCGCGAAATGTTTCTCGGCAGCCCCGGCGCACCTGAACCGGAAGACCTTCTGGACAGGGTGTTTGGCCCTGCTGAATTGAGCAAGCTACAGGAGTATTTTCAATCGGACTCGACCGATAGTCCGTTTAGTTTTCACACCAATGTCATCCAAGATTCGGATCACAAGGTCACCATTCGCTGGACCGCCTCTGCTTTCCGGGAATCGGGTGGGGTCTCGTTCATCGTTTGCTCTGGAATGGATGTGACCGAGTGGACGGAGGTGGAAGAAAAACTCCACTATATGGCGCTCCACGACCCGGTAACCGGTCTGCACAATCGCCACTATCTGGCCGATGCGCTCTCCTATGCGCTGGAGCTGGCTCGCGAAGAGAAAAAGAGCGCGCTGCTCTCGATCGATTTAGATGATTTCAAGATGATTAACGACTCGCTCGGCCATGCAGGCGGCGATGAATTGCTCAAGAAATCGGCAGAAATCTTGAAAGATAGAACGCGCGCGGGCGATCTTCTGGTGCGACACGGCGGCGACGAGTTTTTGATGTTAATGACCGGCGTGCCGTTCGCGGAAGCTTTCGACCGGGCCGAACTCATTCGAACTGATTTTGCCATGACGAAATTCTCCTACAACGGCAAGTTCGTCTCGATGACCACCTCCATCGGATTGGCGATGACGGAGCCGGGCCAAGATGCTGAGGATCTGCTGCAATGCGCTGATTCCGCCGTCTACCGCGCGAAAACACAGGGTCGAAATCAGGTCTCCGTTTTTACGGCTGAAACGGTGACGAGCGAAGGACGCACCAATTGGAGAAAGCGAATCCAAGAGGGCATTCGGAAACGGTGGTTTGAGGTTTGGCTTCAACCCATGGCGGAATCGAACGGAAAGCTGACCCATATTCATGAGACGCGAGTCCGCTTGGCGGAACCGGGACACGATCCCATTTTCCCGCAGATGTTTATGCCTCTGGCGGAGCGATTCCGCATCGTTCATGACCTTGATCTTTACGTCACCCGGCGTGCCGCGCGTTACCTCCTTACCGACCCGGAGATGAGCGTCGTCGTCACGGTCTCCCAACAGTCGCTTGTCCATCCCAGTTGGCTCCCCACGCTTCGACAGACGATCACCCGTGCCCAGGAACGAAATCGTATGTTCTTCCAGGTAACCGAGACGGATGTCATTTCCAACTTGAAAGAGGTTCGCGAGATTCTTAGTGAAATGCGTGAAATGGGGTTCAAGATCATTATTGATGACTTCGGTACATGTCTTTCCGCATTTAGTTATCTGGAGAATTTCCCCTGCGATTACCTCAAAGTCTCCGGCAGCCTAATCCAAGGCTTAGGCAGTCAAAAACTGAGCCACCTTTTTGTTCGTTTGGTAACCGATATCGGTCGAGAACTCGCATTGAAAACGATTGTTGAAAAGGTCGATTCAGATTCCGTACTACAACTCATTAAAGACATCAATGTCGACCTGATTCAGGGGAGACAAATCGCACCGGCGGCACACCCTGAACACCTCATGGATGTTCAAAAGGAGCCGTATCAAAAACCTCGATTGACAAAGTCCGGCGGGTTAGCCAAGTCCGGTAGCCTAACGAAATCGGGCAGTCTCTCCAAAACGAAGTCCCGGCGCTTAATGAAGTCCCTTCCAAACACAGAGCCCGACTCCACTGGAAACGCCCAGGGGAATGGCCACGCCAGCGGCAAGTAGGTTTATGCGTGCGGCACTCGCCTTAGTGCGTCGCGGGTTGCGGACTCGGCGTCGGATTTGACGGTGCGGTGATGTTGGCCGGAATGGTCGTGTACTGGGTCGCGGGGTGATCGGCTGGCTTTGTGCCTGCAGCCGGGGTCGTCGGCTTTTTATTGAACATCGCGTCGAAAATCGCCTTGGCCACCATGCCGGCGTCTCTACCGCCGTGCAGATCTTCTTGCGGCGTTCCTTCCACCATTACGGCGAACGCGTACTTTGGGTTATCGGCAGGCAGATAACCGCACAGCCACGCGATTTGCCGCTTTTGTCCGTGAACAGGCAACTGCGCCGTGCCCGTCTTTGCCGCAATTTTCATGTCGTCTCGATGCACGTTCGTTGCCGTACCGTCATCAATCACGCCGATCATCGCTTCTTTCAAATTTGCCATGCCGGGGTAGTCGAGCGCATTGTTGCGAAGTGCGGCGATCGGAACGGCGCGAAGCACGTTGCCCTGCGAGTCTTCCACGTCCTTAACCAAGCGCGGACGATAGACAGTTCCTCCATTCGCGATGGCAGCCATGGCGTTCGCCATCTGCAGGGGCGTCACGAGTACGTCGCCCTGGCCAATCGCCGTATTGGCCACGTCACCGTCTCCGAAGTCGCGACCATGCACCCGTTTGACGAACTCGGAATCGGGGATGCGTCCGGTCACCTCGGGCAGTCCGAAATTCGTCGTTGAGCCGAGTCCCATGCTGCGCGCTGTATCGATGAGAATATCGCGGCCCACCTTCAATCCAAGCGTCACAAAATAGGTGTTGTACGAGTGCTTCAGCGCCTCCAGGTAGGTCACATCGCCATGCTCCACATGGAAGTCCATGTGAACATTCCCGATATCGAATCCACCATAGCAATGAACCACCCAATTCGGGTCAAACACACCAGCCTTCATCGCGGCGAGGGAGGTGATGGTCTTGAACGATGAGCCCGGCGGGAACTGAGCCCCGAACGCACGGCTGATTAGCGGAACGGTGGGATCATCATTCAGCGCTTTCCAATCTTCGGCTGAAATGGACGGCACAAAAAGATTCGGGTCATAGCCCGGATGAGCGCCCATCGCCACGATATCGCCTGTGTTCACGTCGATCAGCACGGCGGCGTCCAGCTTTTTCAAGTTCAGAGCTTGCTCGACATCAGCCTGAATTTCGCCATCAATCGCCAGGCGCACGTTCGCCCCCTGACCCGCTGGTGTCTTCACACCCGCCGAGCGGATGTAGCCTTCCGGGGTCGTGGAGACATCGAATTGTCCATCCGTTCCCGTCAAATCCTTGTCGTAAACTTTCTCCAACCCGGACGCACCCTTGAACCGGTTGTACAGAACGTCGCCACTCAGAAATTTGCCGCTTCGGCTGTGACGCTGATCTGGTGCCAGATACCCGATCAAGTGACAGATCTCCTGGCCTTGAGGATAAGTGCGCCTGGGCACCGTTTGAATGCCAAAACCTTTAGTCAACCAACCGGCATCTTGGATCTTCTGAACCTGATCTTGCGTCAAGTTTTCCCAAACGAATAGCGGCTGGAACCGCTCGTACTTGTAGCACTTCAGCAGCTCTTCATCCGAGATGGCGGGATTGACCTGAAGCAGCAGGGAAATCTGCGTCAGTTTACCACGCATCCAGTGGACCACATCCGCGCTATCGGAAACCTCATCTGCTGCGGGCCATGCGAGCATCAGATCCTTCTCGGCGGTCATCGTGGCGTAGACTTTATCGTCAGAAGAGACGATGTTTCCGCGCAGGCCGGGCATCGAGAACTCCGCGAGAGAGGGAATGATATTTGAGCGCTTATCATCGTAGATCAGCGGGTCATCCACGGCCTGCGTCTCATCAGATTGATTGTAGAAACTGCTCAGCCAATAGGTCCAGTCGCGAGGTCGACCCAACTTCTGCTGAGGCGGCAAATCGTCACCTGCATTCTGAACTTGATCCTTACGAACGTACGTGAAGATACAGCCGGGTTCCGGCGCGAGTCCCGCCAAACCACGGAGTGCACCGGTGGAGCGATCGATTTCCACTTTGGTAAGCTGATCGGGAATCATGAAAGGACGATGGGTGAGCAGGCCCAATTGATCCGCCTGCTGCATCGCTTCTCCCCAGAGTGGTGCCGCCGCGTTCAGGGCCTTCTCTTTACCACCGATCGGGCGTGAATCGTCGTAACCGACCCAGACACCCGCCATCAATTTGGGCGTGTACCCCACAAACCACGAATCACGGTAGCCTTCAGAATTTCCCGCCATTCCGGCGATACCGCAGTTCAAATTGTAATCCTTCTCCAGGCTGTGAGCCGGTCCAGGGCTCGCCCGCAAGGCCGCCTGCATCGTCAGGGTCATCTGCTCCGCCGAGAGCCGATCGATAACGCCGTTCTGGCCGTTATCTCCACTGATGGAATCCAAGAAAACCGTTTCATTCGAGAGCGTTTTGATCGAGTGAACCACATGGAACTTCTGCGCCGAGCCGTCCCGGGCTAGAGTGCGGTACATGAGCATCACGTCGTTTAGCGTCATCGGGTCAGGAAGAAACGTGTTCGGCTTGTCCGAAGGAACGGCGGCCAAAGTAAGACCCACCTTCCGGAACCAGCTCGTTACGTTTTCTGCTCCCAAGTGCAAGCCAACGCGGGCAAACGCCGCTTTGTTTTCCAAGCTCATTGCGTCTTGCACAGTCAGGAAGAATTTCGTCACATCTTTGGCCGGATCGCCCATCTCCATATCCGCATCCGTCGATTGAACGGCCGGATCAATAAACGAGGCGTTCACCATCGATGCCGGGTGTAATTTCATTCGATCAAACGCAAGCGCGTAGACGACCGGTTGCAAGAGCGCACCCGTCTCCCGACGCGCCTGGGAAATGTGATCGAACTGGTTATGCGAGTAATCTCGTCCACCCACGTAGGCGCGAATCCGTCCGGTATCGGTCTCCGCCAACATAATACAACCCTGAAGCGGTGGCTTCTTGGTGACGTTTGACGCCAAACTCATGTCCTCGCCGCCTTGCGAGGAAATTTCTTCGAGCTTCTCGTTCAGCTGATCTTCCAACGTGTGTTGGAGCTTCATGTTGATGTTGGTCTGAACCGTCAGCCCCGGCGGCAACTGCTCGTCTTCCGTCAAATTTAAGATCTGCCGGGTCTCTTTCACCGCGATGTTCATCACGTAGTTCTGGAGACCGGGCGGTTCCGGCGGCACTAGGGTAATCGGTGTTCCCACATACTTAGCGTAGTCCTCTTGGCTGATAAAATGCTCCTCTAACATCTGCCCGAGCGTGATGTCGCGACGTCGCCGTGCGGATTGCAGGTCGTGCCGAGGACAGGAGCTCACCGGCGCACGAATAATCCCCGCGAGCAACGCGCATTCCGGCACAGTCAGGTCCTTCGCATCCTTGCCGAAATACCCTTTCGCCGCCGCACCAACGCCATAGTAATTGTCGCCGAAGTAGATCCAGTTCATGTAGTACGTGAGGATCTGGTCTTTGGTGTATTTCTTCTCCACGCGCTCCGCTAAAAACGACTCCAGAAGCTTGCGATCAAACGTCTTTGAGAAATCCCCGATCAAGTTTTTCGATAATTGCTGCTCGATCGAACTTCCACCCTCCGTGCGGTAGTGCTGATGCAGATATTTCACTCGGACATAGAGAACGGTCGCACGTGCCAACCCGTAATAATCGAGCGCTCCGTGGTCGTAAAAACGCTTGTCTTCTGCGGAGATCACGGCCTTACGCAGCGTATCGCCCATCTGCTCTTTCGTGAGCAAAATGCGGTCTTGATCGCCCGTCATCCGCCCGATTTCCTCACCGTTAACATCCACAAAGTGGGAGGTCGCATTTAGAGCATCCAGCTTGCTGAGGTCGTACGCATCCGCCTTCTTCATCAACTCCTGGACGTGCGGGTAGTAGATGTAAGCAGCCACGCCAATAGCGATTCCGACCAAGACAAACCCGATGAAGCCCATCCAGAAACACCACAGGAACAACCGCCACAGAAAGCTGCGTTTCTTTTTAGGAGCCGCCGCCTTTTGAGCCGCTGCGCGACGCGACATTTTCCTTGGGGGTGGAGTACGGGTGGGCTCGGTCACTTGTTCGCGGGAATCGGCGGAGCGATCGGTTTCGGTCGGCTGGTGCACATCGGTTTATACCACACTTTCTAAAGGTGGGGATGAAAAAACAAACGGCGCAAGTCGTTGCAATTGCGCGCATTGCGCTTCAGGCTGTTTTGCCTAGATGAACCGGGAAATGCAAGCAAAACAGGAGGTGGAATGCCTGGTTAACCAGCGTGACGCTGGACCCAGTCAACGTGACGTTGCATCCAATAGCCTGCCTTCCTAGTCTCCACCAAACACTCCAAATTAACCCGCAAATAAAAAAATAAAATTACAGATGCTGGGCTAAGTCATGCCAGCCCTTCGGGCTTAGAGGCAAAGGACCCTCGAGGCCTACACGCAGTCCGGCTTTTTTGGGAGGCAACGTGCTGGCTGCTCTCCTCAATCAGAGCTTTAAGACACAGGTGTCGAATCACCGGGTCCAGCCTCATGCTGGCTGAACATCAGCCAGCGCCACGACTCCAGTCTGGCTTTGCCGAGATTCGGGCCCAGTGCCACGAGACCCTCGTGTCGAATCAATTACTGGGTCCAGCGTCACGCTGGTCACGCTGGTTAGTACTTTAACCGCAGCACCGTGATCGAGTAACCGGGGAACTCGTAGTCGAAGCTCTTTCCAGAGACGGTCACCTTGGAATCGACGGGCGTGATCTTCGTCGGGTGATCGATATCGTTGGTGTCTTTCGGATCGGAATCGGAGAGCATTGTCGCCGTGCCTTCTTTCAGCTCGTCTGTGCCAGACAACTGAATCGTTACCTTGTTTGGTTTATCGCTCGTGTTCACCATTTTGATGATCAACTCGCGGTCGGCTGTCTTGCGGGTAACCACAAAGTGCAATTGCGAGACTTCCACCGGTTTCGCCTCTTTTGGCGCTTCACCCGGCTTCACTCTAGGCGGAGGAGGCGTCGCGCTCATCTTGAGATCTGGCGTGAGAACGGCACTCACCACATGGTCGCCCACATTTCCGGCGAACATGCATTGCGCGTAATAGGAGGGTGATCCAAAGCTGATGGTATTGTTGTAGCCGATTAAATCACTCGGCCACTGCCACGCTCTCGGGTTCTCGTTCACGTTCACGAACAGCGGTGCGTAGGAATTGATCTGAACCAGATCGGCGTTCCGCTCCATCATTGTCATCCACGTGGCGTCACCGAGCGCGGAGTTAAAGTTCGTGGTTGGAGAACCTTCACGGGTTGCCCATTCACCGACAAAAATCTTCGGGCCCTTACGATCCGCTTTGTCATAGTGGTGATCGTCCACCTCCATGGCCACGGCACTCCGGTAAAAGTGATCATCCACCACATCGGGCACCACCGATTTCACGGCCGTCGTCGCGATAATCTTGAGGTTCGGATATTGCTTGCGAATCGCGTTGAAGAATTGTGCGAAACGCCCGTCGTAACTCTTCGATTTATCGAAAAAGTCCTCATTACCGATCTCAACATACGTCAGCGGGAACGGCGCGGGATGTCCATCCGCAGCCCGGCGTGCACCCCACTTGGTGGACGCATCGCCCGTGACATACTCGATTTCATCCAGCGCGTCTTGCACATAGGGATCGAGGTCAGGCCCCGGATTCACGTACTCCTGCCTCAAGGAGTAGCCCGCATAAACCGCCAGAACTGGTTGCGCGTGCAAGTCTTCGCACCACATTAGATACTCCATGAGGCCCATGCCATCGGTGGCGCATAACATGACCGCCGGCCGGCCATGTGTTGCATGTTCAAGGGCCCGCGCACAGCCCGCTGCCGCCCGGAATCAGCCCCGCGACGCTGCCCCGCTTCACTGCCCAGCTTAACTGCCCTGGGCGGGGGGCGCCTCCTCAGTATTTGCTCTGCCCGCCGGGTGCCCGCTGAAGCCGCCGCCGCCGCCGGTGCCGGCCGGGCTGAATTTGCCGACATTGCCGAGCAGCTGCTGCAGGAACGACGCGTCGTTGCCCGGCGACGGGGTGGTGCGCGCCACCACGGCCACCGGCACCGAATTCGTCCTGCGTCTTGCTGCTGATGGTCCCAGCACGCCCTGCTCGTCGAAGGTCAGCACCACCACCTGCTGCGCGAGCACCGCATTGGTGGCGGCGATCACCGGCCGTGACTTGCCGATATACAGCCAGGTGTTGTCGTCGAAGGTCGCCCGGCGGTGGGCGAGCCGAGCAGGGCGATGACATCGGCGCGGGCCGAGGTGCCGGGCACCAGCTGCTCGAGCATGTCGTCGTCCACCTTGTTGCCGCGCACCTGCGGCGGGAAGGTCAGCAAGACGCAAACGTTGTAACGAATAAACGGTAAAGGAACCAGATCGCTAAGACGGCATAAAATGCCGTTGGCACGAGCAACAATACGTATGCTCATTTACTGTTGGACAAAACGGTTTAATTCTGCCAAAAACCAAAATAGTAAAAGGGGTTGATATGAAATACTTTACGATTTTTTGCGCAATAGGTCTGCTTTTGGTGCTTCCGCAGCTTACCCGGATGGTAACCATGCTGTTCAGGCATCGGTACAACAGGACAGCCCTGGACTCCGGCACCGAGGCTGTTTGAGGTAAAAACCCTAGATGAGTACAATAAAGCCTTTAAATCTGTAGATCCGGATTCCGAGGTTGTAGTTATTAAGCTGGGAGCCACGTGGTGCGGACCTTGCAAAAGAATGCTCAATCGTTTTAGGGAACTATTGGCCTTGCCTCTACGCGACCGTCCGAGATTTTTTCAAAGAATAGCTGTTATCGATGTTGACGATGAGAAGGTCAGAACGGAACAAGCCAACAATCAAGCCCTTCCTCCATGGCCTGCAGTATCAGGGTACCCCACCTGCTTCTTTTTCAAAAGGGGTAAGGATGGCGCATGGCATCCTGTCTTCAAACCTGTCACAGTCCAGGCTCAACAGCCAGATGGGACAGTGAAAGAGGTGCCCGTAAAAGAGAAATACACAGACAAGGACGGCCAGGAAAAAGAAAGAATCAAGAAAAACCAGTAAAAATCGTTGGTGATATAGCAGATGCGGATTGGGAACAGACTATCGCTGCAGTTCAAAAGCTGCCCACGATGGATCAGTACTGAAAGCTAAGCAGCCTTTTTGGAGGGGATGCTGAATTGCCCCAATGTATTTTGCCCTTTTCAAAGATGTCTTTTGCGCGCCCCACGATGCTTGATTCGGGTGCAGTCGCCACATTTTGGGTCTTTGCCTTCGTAAGGCAAGTCATGAAGGACAAAACGCAGGCAGTTGATTCTTGCCCTCTTTTTGTCATCGGCTTTAATGACGATCCAGGGAGCATCTTCAGTATCGGTGTGAAAGAACATTTCTTCTTTAGCGTGTGTGTACTCATTCCATTTACTATGTGAGGCAATGTCAATGGGACTTATTTCCATTGTTTGAGCGGATCTGTTTGACGCTGTTCGAATCTTCGAGCTTGTTCTTCCCT
>CAVURW010000079.1:0-4300 GCA_963743595.1 uncultured Verrucomicrobiae bacterium | reverse complement strand
CTGCAAGGAGCGCTTCAAGACATCGACATCGCGCATATCGGCTTTAATCCGAACGAGGTTCGATTGGTCTTCGATTTCGTCAAAAACATGATCGCCGTACAGAAAAAGATCGAGCACGCGGACGGTGTAGCCCGCCTGGAGCAGCAAAGGAGTGAGGACGGAGCCGACATAACCGGCACCGCCGGTGACTAAAACGGTTTTAATCTGTTTATCCATAATGACTTTCTAGCGATTTCCTAAAAATTTGAACCAATCCTTTGTGGCGTCTGCAATCGAGTCTTGATCCCACAAGGGCGCATCCCGCCAATCATCAATAACGCTGAGCATCATCTCGACTCCAGACTTAAAATCGACGGACGGTTTCCAATCGAGCAGTTGCCGGATCTTTGTCGTATCGGCAAACGTGCAATCGGGCTCTCCCGGACGCTTCGGCACGAAGACAATTTCGCCGCCCAGCAGCTCGACGAGATGATTGATACTATACGTCCCGCCCGAACCGACGTTCATGATTTCACCTGCCACGTTCGAGTTCGCGGCGGCGAGAAAGGCAGATGCGACATCCGTGACGAACGTAAAATCGCGGGTTTGCTTCCCATCGCCGACCACTGTGTAGGGCTTGCCGGAGAGCTTTTGCTTCAGGAATACGCCGAAGACCGCACCGTAAGCGCCGGTGGTGCGGCTGCGTGGACCGTAGACATTGAACAAGCGCAGGGAAATCGCGGGGAGCTTGTAGACGAGCGCCCAATGCATAACCAATTGCTCTCCCAGATACTTGGTGAGGCCATACGGATGGCGGGGAAGGCACGGTTGGCTCTCTGGTGTGGGAACGACGTCGCAAATGCCGTAACAGGTAGAGCTGGCGGTGTAAATGAAGCGACTCACGTTCAAATCCTTTGCCAGTTCCAACATGCGGAAGGTTCCTTCCACATTCACAACAAAATACTCTTCCGGCTTTTGAATGGAGGGGACCAAGTCGGCTCGGCCTGCAAGGTGAAAGACCCAATCTGCGCCCTCAGGGAAATCCGAAGGAGCTACTGCGGTTACGCCTTTCCGGATCAATCGGAAATTGGGATTTTGTTGTGCGAGCTTGAGGTTGGAATCACGCCCTGTGGAGAAATCGTCCACGCCAACAACAGAATGGCCCTCGCGCAAAAGTAAGTCGCAGAGATGACTACCAATAAATCCAGCTGCGCCGGTAACGATGCATTTCATAAAATTAGAAGTTGAGCAGTGCCATACCACTCTTGAGCAGTTTCTCCTTCGAGATAGGAGTACTGTTGCCGACAATTGCGACCGCCTGAGCACCTGCCAATTGGGCCATAAAGGTTGTGAGTCCGATCGGTAATTTCTTGTACGCACCGAGCGCAGCCACCGAGTAGAATGCATCGCCGGCACCAATAGTATCCGTCACTGCAGAAGCCAGCGGAAGAATGGAAAACTGTTCGCCCTGGTCCGTTATGCCTAAAGTTTCCACAATTCCTCTGGTAAGCCACCCTGATGACGAGGAGAGATACTTCCGTAACTTTTCGAGTTCGAGGGGACGGTTGATATGTCTCTCGGCAACCGAAAGCAGCAGTTCCTGATCATCTAGCGAAAAACAATCCGCCCTGCGGTATTGATGGTTGATGATATTGAAGCCGTGATTATTGCTATTGGTCTGGCAATTCAGCGCCATAAACTTGGCCTTCGATTCAACGAGTCGACGGATCGGTTCTTGCATGACTCCGTGTCCAAAATCGGCGACAACAACCATGTCAAAATCTTGAATACATGTTGAAAGTCTCTCAGATAGGCGATCCACCACCTCACTACGGGGAGGGTCCGCATCGATAAAATTAACGGAGAATAATTTGAGAAGTTCCTTGCCCTCCGCAAGCGGCTCCACAAATCGTTCCTTGATCACCGTTTGATAACTGATCTCTCGCTGGATGAAATCGCATTTCTGATCGATAAACCTGCCAATAAAGGCGTTCGACTGAGGATCACTTCCCGTAAGACTCATGATGCTTACATTGTCACAGAACTGCTTGATATGACGAAATACTGCCAGCGCTCCTCCAGCCTGACTATCTTGACTAATATATCGCCCAGAAAGCATACGATTCTTTGAGGTTAATCCCTGGACTCGAACATAACTGTAGCGATCAATGATTATATCCCCAAGCACCAACACTTTGAGCGAGCGAAAGCTCTCAATAGCCTCTCTAAACTTATCGGGTGGCCAATCTTTAGCTAATAATCGACAAATATCTTTAACCGCCTGTGGAACATGGTCGAAGTGGTTGTTAATCAAGCGTGTGGAGCTAAATACCACAGAACCGATATAACGCACAACTCCACCTACAGCTTGGACAGCCGCCACGTCGCCGTGAATGTTTCCAGTGACGTCGCTCTCCGGATTCTCATATTCCGTTCCTTTACAATAGACGTCTGGCTGAACACACTCGATAGCTTCTACGGCTGCGGCGAACGGAATCAAAACCACATAGTCGACCGTGTTTAACGCGGCCAGAAATTTGATTCGATGTTTGTCACTAAAATAAGGCCGCCCCGGTCCTTTGTTCACAAATTTCTCGCCGGTGACGGTGACGACTAGAACATCGCCAAAATCCCGAGCTTCTTCGAAGTGATAAACGTGGCCGGGATGCACCAAGTCAAAAGTTCCGTGGCACTGGACGATCTTCTTTCCTTCTGCCTTCAGCTTCGCAAAGAACGAAAAGGCCTTCTCGTAGGGGATAACTTTCTCTAATTTCATCTAAATATTTTAACTAATTAACTGGAGATCTTTTCAATGGGGAAATCATCGATTCAATAGAGTCGAACAAACGGTAACGAGCGATTGAATGTCAGTAAAGGCATGAGTTGTTAGGTACTTACGACCCATTGTTCGTTAATAAAGCTAATGTACTGTTGGCCACGTCCCCAGCAAGCGCAAAAAAGAGGCAGATCTGGAATTGGGGCACCTGGTTGGAGCGATCTCAACACATCAATCAGCTCGGCGAGAGCTAAGGTGCAAAGCGCATGAGGTAGGTCTATGGTCGCAATGACTTGCTCTAGATCGTTAGCTAGAGCACTCGGCGGGTAGGTATCCAGAGCTTTTTCAGCAGCAAATATATTTGCGTAGATGCGATCAGTGAGGGCTGCTAACTCGACGTTCTTTTGAGGAGGGCGTGGAGGCAGCACCTCGCGATGGTCGATGAAGGAATGGACATTGGCCCAATAACTCGAGAGAGCCGGCTCTGTGTCAAATACAGCCTCTTTCGTAATCTTTTTGTACCAGCGCCAATCCGTCAGTAAATGGGGAGACGTGCCAAGAGTGGTGTAGGTTCGATGTAAGGTCTCAATCGCTTCCGGAATAGAAAGTAGTGGCCCAGACCAAGGGTGCAATATGCTGTCGATGACCCAGTCTTCGTGTCGCCGGGACATGCCAGGCAAAGCCATAAAGTGGGGCTTCAGAAAACTAACAAGTAAGGGCAAGCGCTCCAGCACTGGAAGTTTCAAATCCGCAACATAAAATCCCAGGTAACGACGCAGTACTTCGCTCAGCACAGAGATGCTATCCACGCAGGTAATGACCAGCACGCCTCCGGGGCGGATGAATGTTGCCACATGTCGAAGAAAATTTCCCGGGTCAAGCTGCGTCGGAATCAAACCTTCGCAAAAAACCGCATCGAACTTTTCCTCAGATTGAAATGTTAGGATGTCCGTATGAACGATCTCAATGGGGACGTGCTCGGCAGCGTTCTTAAGTATTCGTCGCGTGCTCTCCACGCTGCTTGGATTTCCGTCGACCAAAACGTAGCGCCCGGGCAATAGGCTAGCCGTAAAGAGCGCATTGTGCCCGCTGCCTGGCCCGAATTCGAGAATGGACCTGCCCTTCAAAAGAAGGGGTGGAATGCCCAACTGCCGATAGAGCGCACCGCGCCGTTGAAAGTGCGCTTGAAGATCGCCGATGTCCTGATTGGTAGGAATAACATTTAGCTGCGTGTAGAAATCGATAAAGGGTCGGACGGTCACCCCAAAACTATATGGGGCTGTAAGAGAGACGTCATCCTTTTTGTGAGTTGCCGGCGAGAACAGTCGGCCTCGCCAAAGGCGACTTCCTTTCCGAGACTGCCCTCACAAATCGGGCTCGTCCGAATCATCAGTTTGCAAAGAGTTTTCTGCGGTCGCGATCGTAATCGAGGATGTGCGCGTAACTGCCCCACGCGATCATCGTGTGCAAAAGCTTTTCGGGATTGTCGTAGGGCAGGGCGTAGCGAATCTCCGCGAGAATAATCTCCTCGCTGACCGAGCCGTC
>CAVURW010000078.1:0-10145 GCA_963743595.1 uncultured Verrucomicrobiae bacterium | reverse complement strand
GGAACTCGAATTATGACCCTGACTTGGGAATTTGTAGTCCTACCGAGTTTATTTTTTGACAGGGTCTGCCGTTGTCCCTCCGGCTATGGGATGATGTCGGCAAGTTTATCAATCTTTCAGCCGACGTTTATTTCGACCTGTACAAATTTTTCGACTACTTATTAACTCCAGATGAAACTCTATCTCCGTATATGGGGCGATCTAGCTTGTTTTTCCCGACCAGAGTCCAAGGTTGAGCGGATGTCCTATCCAGTGATAACCCCAAGCGCCACGAGAGGGTTACTGGAGCAGATCCTCTACAAGCCGCAGTTCCGCTGGGAAGTTCGTCGCATTGCTGTAAAGCGCCCCATACGCTTTATATCGTTTCGTCGCAATGAAGTGAAAGCGGTTTTATCCACCAGCAAGCCTTTGCCAATTTCGGCTGAGGACGAGCGCACGCAACGGAACACATTGGCACTTCGCGATGTCGAATATGTGATCGAAGCCTCAATAACATTAACACCGCTGGCGAATAAGCCTCGAGAGGGAAGAATCGAAGAGGAAGACAATCTTAATAAATATGCTGCCATGTTTCTGCGCCGTGTAGAAAAAGGTCAATGCTTCAGCCAACCATCCTTCGGTTGCCGAGAATTTCCGGCGCATTTTGAACCCGCAACCGAGGATGACATGACTGTGCATCCGGAAATCAACCGTGACGCCGATCTTGGACTCATGCTTTACGAAGTATTTGATCTCGACGTTTTGGCAAAAGAGTCCCCCGGTAAGGTGGTCGCAAATCCGAAGGTGACACTATTTCGGGCCAAGCTTGAAGGCGGCATTGTTAAAGTCCCAGCTTGGTCTGATATTAAGGCGCAACTTGGAGGTGGCCGATGATGCTTCAAGCTTTAATCGCCTACGCAGAACGGGAGGCTCTTGGAGAGGATTCCTTTTTAGATAATATCGAGCTGCACTGGACAATTCCTTTGACGAGCCAAGGGCTGCTTGCAGGGCCTCCCATAGGGCATGCAGATCCTTCAAACAAGAAGTCACGATCTAAGCGATATCAGCGCCCCTTTACGTCCGCAAACGAGCTCAATCAAGGAGATCGAGCCCACTTCCTTTGTGATACATTAGAGCGATCGGTGGTTTTTTTTGACGGTAAAACCACAGAGAAAGAGGCTGGGAGACGCATCCAGCATTTGTATTTCAAACGCTTACTAGAGACGGCTATTCAAGCGAATAGTCTCACCGATACATTCCTCAGGCCCGTTCTACTTTTTTTAGAGAACGCCGTTGAGCTTAAAAAACTTCACGATTACCTGCGAGAAGCGAAGGCAAAGCCGAGTGACAACGCAACCTTTTTTGTAGATGGAACCTTACTCCTTGGTAACGAGTTTCTGGAGCTAGTTAGAAATTTTTGGAGCAGCACGAAAAACAAATCGTTTTCTGAGGATGATTCGAATCTTCACATCTGCATCGCCACCGGAAAATTGACCAAAACACTAGATACGACTGAAAAAATCAGGGGAGTTCCGGGAGGACTCGCAGTCGGTACAAACCTCATCAGCTTCGATAAAGAGGCCTTTAGTTCATTTGGCCTTCAGCAAGCCCAAAACGCAGCGCTCTCGGCCCCAGCAGAATTGAAAATCAGGGCAGCCTTGAACCAACTCGTCCAACAGAGCCGTGAACAAGGATTGGTTTTTAACGAAGCGGTGTACCTTCATTGGACTCGAAAACCAATAGACTTCGACCCCTTCGATATCATTGCCCATGCCGATGAAAACGCGGTGACCCAGCTTCTGCGCTCCGTTCATCAAGGTAAGACATCTCTACCGCTAGACGAGAACCAGTACTACGCAGCAAGTCTAAGTGGCAACGGAGCAAGAATAGTTGTTCGTGATTGGATTGAACAAACCGTGCCTGAACTAGAAATTCACTTGGCCCAATGGTTTGAGGATTTGACCATTATAGATCTAGACGGAACGCGCTTCAGGTGCGACTTCAAGATGTCCTACCTACTTTACAGTATGGTCCGCGACAAACATGAAGAGCTCTCTCCCACCATTCCTTCCCAACTCCTCCGATGCGCTATCACTGGGCGCTCCACACCTATTCCTTATGCAGTACTTTTCGCAGCTATTAACCGTCAATCCCTAGATCATGAAAACAAACTCAATCCGGCTCGGATCGGTCTGCTCAAAGCATGCCTCGTTCGAACCCATAAAAAAGAAAACCAAATGAGTACACATTTAAATCCCTCAACCTCTGACTCGGCATACCAATGCGGGCGATTGCTCGCCGTATTTGATCGCCTCCAATACCTTGCGCTTGGTGAGGTGGGTGCCGGAGTCGTGGAACGATTTTATGCTAGTGCCAGTTCCACTCCAGCTTTGGTAATGGGCAGACTTTTTCGATCGGCACAATTCCACCTGGCCAAGACCGGAGGGGGAGTGAGCACGAACATTGAAAAGGAGCTGGAACAAATTACGGAACTTATCGGCCCCAATTTTCCCGAAAGCCTAGACTTGGAGGGACAAGGCCGATTCGCGCTCGGCTTTTACCATCAAAAAGCAGAATTCCGACGCCGCACGGAGCGAAAATCCCAGGAAGAACAGAATAAAGCAACCTCAACAAATTAGATCAAACTATGAAAAACCGCTACGACTTCGTGTACCTCTTTGACGTTAAAGATGGAAATCCAAATGGTGATCCAGACGCCGGAAATGCCCCGCGTATCGATCCGCAAGACATGCATGGATTGGTATCCGACGTATGTCTGAAGCGCAAAGTACGCAACTATGTGCAACTGGCTAAAAACTTGTCTCCCGGCTACGAAATCTTTGTACAGCAAGGTTCCGTTCTCAATGATAAAATCCAGGCCGCCCATAAAGCCGCTGGCACCGATGTAGATGGAAAGGCCAAAAAAGCTAAACGCTCAGATGTCGTCAGTGCACGAGATAAAATGTGCGAACTGTACTACGACGTCCGAACATTTGGCGCAGTCATGTCAACCGGTGCAAACGCCGGACAGGTGAGGGGACCGGTTCAATTTACGTTTAGCCGTTCAATTGATCCGATTCTTCCCATGGAGTTAAGTATCACCCGCATGGCCGTTACTGAGGCCAAAGAGGCGGAAGCGCCTAATCAAACCATGGGACGCAAAAACCTAATTCCTTACGGACTTTACTGCGGACATGGATTTATCAGTGCAAAGCTTGCCCAGGAAACCAAGTTTACGGATACCGACCTCAGCCTGCTCTGGGATGCACTTCGCAACATGTTCGATAACGACCGCAGTGCATCCCGCGGAACGATGGCAGCGCAAAAACTGATCGTCTTTAAACACGAATCGGAGCTGGGCAACGCACCTGCGCATAAACTCTTTGATCGAGTTACCGTAGCCAGAAAATCGGGCATTAACGTCGCCCGGTCGTTCGTTGACTATGAATGCTCCGTTAATCAGGAAGGATTGCCTGCCGGAGTGGCGTTGTTACAGTTGATCTAGGATGCCTGTGGATCCTGTTCCTCTAAGCCTCCTCAACGATTTCCTGTATTGCCGCAGACGGGCAGCAATCAAGGAAATCGAGGGGATACGACGAGAAAATATGCATACCTTGATGGGTGATTTTGCACATGCTCAAGCGGATCTTCCAGGCTATGAGGTGGCAAAGGGAATAACGGTACTCCGTGCCGTACGTGTGTGGTCCGATAGACTAACCCTTTCCGGTAAATGCGATATCGTGGAAAAGCACCACGCTACGCTCTACCTTCCAGTGGAGTACAAGAAAGGGAAGCGCAGAGTGTTTGAGAACGATGACGTCCAACTGTGCGCACAGGCAATCTGCTTGGAAGAAATGTTAAATGTGACCATCCCTGAAGGCGCTGTTTTCCATGCAAGCAGCAAACGAAGGAGACAGGTTGTTTTTACCGCAGAATTACGCGCTGCCACGGAGCAGGCGGCTCGCTTACTCCAGAGCTTGATTCAAGACGGCAACGTCCCTCCAGCCGAACTGAAGCCGATCTGCGGTGGGTGTTCCTTAAAAGAAGTTTGTCTGCCCGAGTTATCGTGCGCTCCATCAGTTCAGCTTTTTCACGCATAAAAGCATGTCTGCTGTTCTACAAAATACACTCTATTTGACAAAGCACGGTAGCTACGTGCGCCGAGATCACCTTACTCTTCAGCTAGAAATTCCCGACGAGACGGATAAGGATTCAGTTAAAAAAGTTTCCATCCCCGTTCATCATTTGGAATCCATCTGCGTCTTTGGCATCAGCACCATTTCCGCTCCAGCTTTGCAGCTCTGCTGGGAACATGGCGTCGCCGTCCACTACCTCACGGAATGGGGGCAACTTCAGGCCCGTTTATCTGGTGTTCCAGACTCCAGCGTCCTACTGCGACGAACTCAATATCGCGCTGCTGACTCAACTGAAAAATGCGTCGCAATAGCTCGCTGTATGATCGCAGGGAAGCTGCACAATTCCAGAAACAGCCTACTCCGGGCAGCCAGAGAAGCTTCATTACCTGAGGATCTAGATTTATTATCCGAAGCAGTCGAGGCACTCGCCAGACAAATAAGGGATCTTCCGTCACTCCCCGACCTGCCCGCGTTGAGGGGGGCCGAGGGAAACGGTGCGAGGATATACTTTTCAGTTTTCTCCCGCACCTTAAAACAACAGAGGAACGATTTTACCTTTACCGTTAGAACGCGAAGGCCCGCCTTGGATAATCTGAACTGCCTGCTCTCACTCATCTATGCACTGGTACGCAACGATTGCATCACTGCGTTAACCGCAGCGGGTTTGGATCCATTTGTTGGATTCCTTCATACTGATAGGGCAAACCGCCCCTCTCTAGCCCTGGACCTTATGGAGGAATTTAGACCATGGCTCGCCGACCGCCTCGCGATTACCTTGATCAACCGCCAACAATTGGGTCCGGAACACTTTGAGTCAAGAGAAGGCGGTGCGGTAGAGTTCACTAAAGTAGGCAGGAAGCTCGTCATTCAAGCCTATCAACAACGGAAACAAGAAACCCTGCTTCATCCCTACTTGAACCAAAACTTACACGTAGGAAAACTGCCATTTATACAAGCCAGAATTTTGGCCCGACACCTTCGTGGTGATATTCCAGAGTATATTCCCGTAATACCACGCTGAACTTATGCTGGTTCTCATCACCTACGACGTCTCTACAGTAACACTCAACGGAATAAAACGGCTGCGTCGAGTCGCCCAATCCTGTAAAGACTACGGCACCCGCGTTCAAAAATCTGTTTTCGAATGCCAAGTTGGAGAAAGAATGGGTCAAACTTCGGTTGCGATTACTAACCGAGATCGATCCCAAACAAGATTCCCTCCGCTTTTACTTCTTAGACCAAGCTGCCGCAAAGCGAACTGAGCACCACGGATTAGGAAAGCCTCTCGATCTCACAGAACCAATTATTTTCTAACTTCGCGAACCCAAAGTAACGACTTGGCAAGCACCCTATCGCGATTGGTAAACTGCCTCCGAGAAAGTCTGCTCTTTGAAAACTACGGAAAAATTATACGAACCTTTGTATAAGGTTCGCAAATTTGCTAGCTTAAATGACTGGGTAGTAATTAGTTACGACCCAGGCTATCGCCCGGTGAGAGATCACTGGGCGCGGATTGAAACGTCGCTACAAAAGCATTAGCGCCCGTGCTGATAATCGCCCGGTGAGAGATCACTGGGCGCGGATTGAAACACAACAAGTGGAGGCAAATTGCTTCCTGGTAGTCAATCGCCCGGTGAGAGATCACTGGGCGCGGATTGAAACATTTTGAGACGGCTGCGAACGGCTTTGGCACGGGCGGTGCGGATCGCCCGGTGAGAGATCACTGGGCGCGGATTGAAACTTTGTCTTCAATGGCTACACACCACTCGGCTAGGATCGCCCGGTGAGAGATCACTGGGCGCGGATTGAAACACATCCCAACCCCGCACAATCGCCCACAACGAACTCATCGCCCGGTGAGAGATCACTGGGCGCGGATTGAAACCTCAAAAAGCCGACCATCGTGACAACCAATATGGATCGCCCGGTGAGAGATCACTGGGCGCGGATTGAAACGCCAGCTTGTCAAGCTTCGGGTTCAGAATCGAAATCGCCCGGTGAGAGATCACTGGGCGCGGATTGAAACTTGGCCATTGTCTTTGACGGTGAAATCGACCTCGCGATCGCCCGGTGAGAGATCACCGGGCGCGGATTGAAACGGTCGTATTGTACACAATGCCCGAACCCAGGCCGAATCGCCCGGTGAGAGATCACTGGCCATGGATTACGTTGATGTTCCCAACTGCCACATAAGGTAGGTTTGCGTTGCTTAAACTTCCGCACGAAGGCGAGTCGTCTTCAATCTCGATTTCAGACGCCAACTTTTTAAACGTCAGGTCGATCCGCCCTTCGGGCGCATCTCCGGGTGGAGAGAGGTTAATCGCGTCGCTCACCTCATACCTTCGCCGAGCCTCTGGGTAATTCGGTCAGCTTTGGCGATTAAAAAAGGCCCGGTCTAAACCGGGCCTTTTTTGCGGCTTAACGTCCGAAAATGGGACTCCTCAAAATTTTGTCACGCAGGTGCCGCAGATGCCGCAGGTGATCTACCTCGAAATTGGGGTTCTGGGATTGAATATACGCATGCATAAGCCCAATCAACTCAAAACCCTCCAAAACGTGCTGGCTCTTCTCTCCATCGGATTAACGTCCTATCCGGGTCTTGTCATCAAACCCGGAAACTACCCACACCACCCTCACAAGACTGTCGCCACAGCCCAAGCCCGACCAGCTGAACCAGAGCGCTGGATTCGTGTTAAGGCCACAAGCTATTCGTGGCAGGAACCAGACCATGTGCGCTACGGAAAATCCAACTGCATGGGAGGTGATTTAACGCAGCTCGTTCAAGGCATGCATCAATGTGCCGCCGATCTCCAATGCTACCCACTGGGTTCGATCCTTTGCATTAAAACAGATGAGGGCGAAGAAACGCGGATTGTGACGGACTGCGGGAAGGATGTTCAGGGACCTCATCACATCGATCTCCATTTTGATTCGTTGGTTGAAATGAATGCGTGGGCCACTCGCAACGCCCAGATTCAGGTCGTTCGCCTAGGCTGGCACGGAAAGCTATCCAAATAACCGTTATGAGCGAAACGGTAGATCCCTGGTTTCAACAGGTCCTCAAGAGCGTTCAAGCCACTGCGCCACCGCCAGGCGCTGTCAGCATCCTGAACGCACTTGAACCGTCGACGGTCCGCCAACAAAGCTTGGCGGATCTCTACGACGACTGGGCTGACAGCGTGCCCGCTGAAAACCGGGTAGAATTTCTCAAGCTTTCCAACCGCCTCAGACAATTGACGCACGACACCAACGATCCGCTCGCGCTGATTCTTTATACGATTGGCACCTCCAACAAAATCCACCTTCTACTGCCCAATAAAATTTACCAGCAATGTCAGTCCGTGGTTCACGATCTTGACTCCCGACTCGATCAAATTCGAGGCTTACACAACCAAGCAGTCGATAAACTCACCCAGGCTCAGCTCAAGCTTAGCAGCGAATACACCGCCTTATGCGAGCTGACCTCATTGCGATTCAAAGACACGCTTCAAATTCATCTCCAATCCATCGAAGAGCGGGGTCGCAACCTTCATACGACTCTTGATCAACAATCCACTCAGCTCAAAGAACTCCAAACGACCCTCGTCGACGCGGTGAGCCATCTCTTGGTCAAACCCGTCGAACAATCCAACAACAATCAGGCCCTTCTAAAACACCTTCATCAGGTCGTCGCCCGGATTGATGTCCTTTTTCATAAAACCTACCTAACCGTCATTTGGACATTTGTCGGCTTCATCGTCGGAGCCTTCGTGGCAGGAATCCTTTTACGCCCGTACCTATGAGCATTTTACCGCATATTCCCTCGCACCTCCTTGCCGCAGTTCGAGCTGTTTCGGGAGCTGATGTCACTCCCCTCCTGAACACGCTCAACCAGCCTAAAGCGTACGCTAATGTACCACTTCCGCTAGTCGCGCAAACCGCTCACCCAGTTAAACCCCGCGATATTGCCTACTCGATTCATGTCGATGCCCAGCCCGATAACACTGCTGTTCAGTACGATAAGTCTCTAAGCGTCGCCCGCTCAATCCTTTGTCCAAGCTGCAAAGGACAACCGCAGACCAAGTGCACCGGTTGTAAAAATCGCCGTGCCATCAACCATACTACGACGTACCGGTTCATTATTCCTGCCGGGACCAGACACAACACGGTTCTCATCGCAGAAGGGTTCGGACACGCAGATAAGCACGGAGTTAACGGCGACTTTGTCATCACCCTAAAAGTTCGGCGAGACATTGATATTTCTAAGACGATTGTCGTGCCACCCAGCGATGCCACTAAAGCCGAAGGCTATCCGTTGACGTATCCGCGAACAATCCTTTGCCCGACTTGCCAGGGAGCGAATATCCCCTGCACCGAATGTCAAAACCGCGTCATCAGCCAGAACCACAATCTCTCGGTTGCTGTGAAGACGGTCCTGCCGCAGGTGCTCAATCAAATTCCTTACGGCAAGGGAGAACGGTCCCTCATCTTCGATTATCCGGACCAAGGTCACTTCCATTTGGCCACCCGGAGTTACGGCAATCTCAACCTGAAAGTAGTGATCGAATCTCCCGACCAATGGGACAAGCAACAACCTCTTATCGCGTTCACCAATGATGAAGAAATCAACGGACCGACCTACAGCCTTTCTCTCGGCAACGCGATGGAAGGAATCTTCACGTTCGGCGGTATCGGCAGTGGCAAAACATCCGGTAGCCTCCGGCTCATCGCCAAGGCACTGCTTCGGAAAGGGCTTGGAGGACTCGTCCTTTGCGTGAAGAAAGAAGAGGCAGGCGACTGGCTGAACCTTTGTAAAAAGTACAACCGTCTCAACGACGTCATTCATATCACATTGGACGGACCCTACGTAATCAACGCCCTCGAGTATGAGTTGGCAAGCACCGGGATCACCGAGAACGGAGTCAATCTCATCAACACACTGACTGAAATCGGTGGGGGACAAAAGTCCGAAGGCGGCAGCAACGAAGAATGGAAACAAGCGTCCAAGCAACTGCTGCGCAATGTCCTCGACCTTCTGACGTTAGCTGGCGAACCGGTCAGCTTCCGCAACATTCACAACGTTCGCGTCTCCCTACCTAGGACTTTGCAAACTGCCACAAGCGATACGTTTTTGGCAGCCTGCTACGCACATAGTCTCCTCCTTCGCGCAACCGGGGCCAAGCACTCAGATATCCAAAAGGATGACCTCGAATTAGTTAAACACTACCTGTTCAACGAATGGCCCAGTAAAGAAAAAATGCAGACCGGCATCACCATGATGCTGACGGGAATCATGGATTCATTCACGCGCGGGCAGTTCGCGGCACTGTTCACGCAATGGGGTGACGAACGCAAAAAGACAATCAGCGTCACCCCCGATCTCGCCTTGGAAGGGGCCATCATCATCGTCGATCTTCCGGTAGCCACACTCGGTCACGCAGGTCGTTTGGGAAACATCCTCTGGAAATATCTCTATCAGCAGGCTGCGGACCGGCGGGGCAGCGGGCACAAACCGTCGTTTTGCTACGCCGACGAATACCAGAAGGTCTTTTCCATTCGCGATGTCGATTTCCAGACGACGTGTCGATCCCTCGGCATCATCAACATCAGTGCCACTCAAAACATCCCGAATTTGATGGGAACCATCGGTAGCGAGCATCACGTCAACAGTCTGCTCGGTAACTACAACACGATGATCTTTCATTCCAATGACGAACCCAAAACCAATGCATGGGCCTCAGAATTGTTCGGAAAAATCAAAAAGGTCACCGGCTCCAGTTCCCAGCGTAGCAAAGATCAACGCGATAAGGTCCAGATCAGTACAACGACCAACAAGGGTGACGCTCCCGCCGTCGAACCGACCGATTTCTACAAATTGAAGATGGGCGGTAAACCCCACTGCACCACGGAGGCTTATTTCTTCAACAAAGCCATCTCTTACAAATCAGGTCGCAGCTACGCAAAACTCACAATCCCTCAAACCTTCCTCTAACTCAAACAACAACGAAAAACCAACAATACCTATGAGCCATTCCGACGACAAACTCCTGC